>NC_007503.1:1046250-1395000 GCF_000012865.1 Carboxydothermus hydrogenoformans Z-2901
ATTCCTGAAGCAATTGACGTTGCAGTTGAATTTTATTCCGTTTCAAAATCATTTAATTTAGCGGGAATCAGGGTAGGTTTTGCTGCCGGTAATCAAAAGGTTATTTCCGCTTTAACAATATTAAAATCAAATATTGATTACGGCGTTTTTAAGCCTTTGCAAAAAGCGGCTTTAGAAGCGTTTAAGCTTAGAGAGGTTATTATCCCGGATTTAGTTAAGACTTATGAAAAAAGGAGAAATGTTCTTATTAAAACTTTATCCGAGTATGGCTGGCAAGTAAAACCTCCTTTAGCTACAATGTTTGTCTGGGCCCAGCTTCCTGATGGAATAAAAGATTCAAGAAAGTTTTCTTTAGATCTTCTCACCAATGCTGGTGTAGCAGTAACTCCGGGTATCGGATTTGGAGACCTCGGTGAGGGGTACGTTCGAATTGCCCTGGTGGCGGACGAGGATAAACTTGCGGAAGCAGGAAAAAGAATCGGTGAATATTTGCAGTACAGGAGGGTAGTATGAGAATTGCGGTTATTGATGGTCAGGGCGGAGGCATTGGGAAGTACATTATTGAAAGAATACGTAAAGCTTTTGGCCAGGAGATTGAAATAATCGCTATTGGAACCAACAGTCATGCAACTTACAGCATGTTAAAGGCAGGAGCAAATGAGGGGGCAACGGGCGAATCTGCTCTTATTTATAATTTGTCCCGGGTTGACATCATCTTGGGCCCGATTGGAATTGCTTTTCCCTACGGGATGCTTGGGGAGATTACACCGGAAATGGCAAAAGCTTTTTCCTTGGCCAATATTAAAAAAATTTTGTTACCACTGGCCCGGGAAAATTATTTATTTGCGGGAATTGGTGACCTGCCTCTTCCCCATATGGTTGATGACTTGTTAGAACTCTTAGCCAAAGAAATACAAAAAAGAAGTGGTAATTAGCTACCACTTCTGTTGTAATTGCTGTTCTGCCAAGGCAATTAATTTTTTTACCATGTTACCACCAATTTTTCCACCAAGCCTTCCACCAACCCGGCCGCATTCCCGGGATGGAACTTCACCCCAGTAGCCGTCTTTAACTTGGTCATAAATACCGATTTCCCTGGCGGCTTCGATTTTCATTTTTTCTAAGTTTTGTCTGTAGGTGGTGTCGTCGGTGCCGATGCCCAGTTCCCCGGCAACCTCATATTTAAGTTTTTCCAATGGTGATTTCACCACTGTCACCACCTCCAATTATATTTTTTGTCAAATTAAAATAATTATTCGAACAATTATTGGGGTATAAGTATAAATTTTGCAAAATTGATAAAATAATGAAAGAGGAGGAATTAGAATGGAGTCAAAAATAGTTAAAGAAGGATTAACTTTTGATGATGTACTTTTGATTCCTGCAAAATCGGAAGTATTACCCAGAGATGTGGATACTACTACGCGTTTTACGAAAAAGATCAAATTAAATATTCCCATAGTTAGTGCAGGTATGGATACGGTAACCGAAGCGCGGATGGCTATAGCTATGGCCCGGGAGGGAGGAATTGGGGTCATACATAAAAATATGTCTATTGAAGAGCAAGCGATGGAGGTGGATAAAGTTAAACGGTCCGAACATGGAATTATTGCTGACCCAATATCGCTGTCGCCGGAGCATTTAATTAGAGATGCTTTGGAAATAATGGAACGGTACCATATTTCAGGAGTACCCATTACCGTTGAGGGAAAGCTGGTAGGAATCATAACCAATAGAGACTTACGCTTTGAATCGGATTACAGCAAAAAAATTGCTGATGTCATGACCAAAGATAATTTAATTACCGCACCGGTAGGAACGAGTTTAAAAGAGGCGGAAAAAATACTGCAAAAGCATAAAATAGAAAAGTTACCTTTAGTAGATGAAAATTTCCATTTAAAAGGCTTAATTACGATTAAAGATATTGAAAAAACCCGGAAATATCCTAATGCCGCAAAAGACGAAAAAGGAAGGTTGCGGGTTGCAGCGGCGGTCGGGGTTAGTCGAGACATGATGGACAGGGTTAAGGCTTTAGTTGAGGCTAAAGTCGATGCGATTGTGGTGGATACTGCGCACGGTCACTCCCGGGGTGTATTAGAGGCAGTATATAAAATCAAAAGCAAATATCCAGAAGTGGAATTAGTTGCCGGAAATGTGGCCACTGCTGAAGCTACCGAAGATTTAATCAAAGCCGGTGCCGATGCGGTAAAGGTGGGCATTGGTCCAGGGTCAATTTGTACCACCCGGGTAGTGGCGGGGATTGGGGTTCCACAAATTACCGCCATTCTTGATTGCGCTGAAGTTGCCATGAAGTATGATGTACCCATTATTGCCGATGGAGGTATTAAATATTCCGGGGATATCACCAAGGCATTAGCCGCGGGTGCTGATACAGTTATGCTGGGAAGTTTGTTGGCTGGAACCGAAGAAAGCCCCGGGGAAATTGAAATCTGGCAAGGGCGGAGCTATAAAGTTTACCGCGGAATGGGTTCTTTAGGCGCGATGAAAGAGGGAAGCAAGGATAGATATTTCCAGGAAAACGAGCAAAAGTTGGTGCCGGAAGGAGTAGAGGGAAGAGTTCCCTTTAAAGGGCCTGTTTCGGAAACTATTTTTCAATTAATTGGTGGACTTCGGGCCGGAATGGGATACTGTGGTGTTCGCAATATTTATGAATTAAAAACCAAAACAAAATTTATCAAAATTACCCAGGCAGGGCTTAGAGAAAGTCATCCGCATGATGTAACCATTACAAAAGAAGCGCCCAATTACAGCTTGTAATTGGGCAGCTCTTTTTCTTTTACGTATTTTAAATCTTCCCAGTGCTTAAGTAACACGCCCAGGGTGGTATCCAGTACTTCGGGATTTAATGAGGTTAAATTTAATAATTTTATAGTTTTGGCCATTTCCACCGTTTCGGCAATGCTTGGTTTCTTTTTTAAATCCCTGGCTCTTAAACGGTTGGCAAAATCTACGATTTGGCCTGCAAGTTTGGCATCAATTCCCGGAACTTTGTTTAAAATGATTTCAACTTCCCGCTCCCGGGCGGGATAGTCAAGGTAAAGATAAAGGCAACGACGCCTCAGGGCATCGGAAAGTTCCCGGGAGTTATTGCTGGTAATTATGATAAACGGTGGATTTTTGGCTTTTATCCTACCTAATTCGGGAATGGTTATGGCATATTCTGCTAAAGTTTCTAAAAGGAAACTTTCAAACTCTTCATCGCTTTTATCAATTTCATCGATAAGCAAAACGGTTTTAGTTGCGGAAGTTAGAGCTTTTAAAAGGGGGCGGGGTAGGAGAAACTCTTCACTGTATAAATCCTTTTTTACTTCTTGCCAGTTGTTTTTTACCGTTTGTAAAAACAAAAGCTGCTTTTGGTAATTCCATTCATAGAGGGCTTTGGCCTCATCCAATCCAGGATAACACTGAAGCCTTAAGAGCGGAACTTTTAAGGCTTGACTAACTGCAAGGGCAACTTCGGTTTTGCCTACGCCTGCCGGGCCTTCAATTAAAAGCGGTTTTTCTAAATTGTAGGCTAAATAAATTGCGGTTGCAATTTGCTTATCGCTAAAATAACCCACTTTGCTCAAACGGGAAGCTATATCTTCGGGATTTTTAAAAGGCATTATGTTCCCTCCTGAAAAGGTGATTGACATGATGGAACCTTTACTTGATTTTATTAATTATCTGCGGCGTCAGGGTATTACCTGCTCTCTTGCCGAAACCATAGACTTTTTTAACGCCCTCAGCGCTTTAGAACGACCTTTAACTATCCAAAACTTCAAGAATATTGTTAAAATTACTCTGGCCAAAACTCCCGAACAGCAAAAAATTTTAGACGATATTTTTTCCTACCTTCTAATTGAAGATTATAACTTAAATTTACCAACTTTAAAAGATAAGGGTGAGGATGCGGGGGATTTAGGCTTACCGTCGGGGCAAATTGGTAATGAGGAAAGTTTATATTTTTTACTCCGCATTAACAACGAAGAAGCCATAAAAAAGCTTTTAGGCAGCCAGGAAAATTGGTCGGCGGAGATTAAAGAGTTTTTAGCTAACGTTAAACGGAAGATAAATTGGTATGAAAATCTTTATAAGATTGAAAAAGAATTTGGAATTGATGTGCGTAAACTAACTGAAGAAGAGTTAGAAAAATATTTAGTATATCTTTATAAAAATAAAAACCAAAATTTTAAAACCAAGCCTCTCCAAACAACCCTTGACCTGACGGAAAAGGATCTTTTAGAAATAGACCCGCTGGAAAAAGCGGTATTGGATGGTTATCTTAAAAAAATTGCTCAAAATTTAGCCTGGAAAAAAAGTTACCGAAAAAAGCTGGCAAGGCGCGGAGTTTTTAATGGCCCAAACACTTTCCGGTTAACCCTAAAAACCGGCGGAGTTCCCACGCAAATAGTTTGTCATCAGTATAAATTAAAGCCGGCGGAAATTATTCTGTTACTGGATATAAGTGGTTCCATGGCAGATTACTCCAGCTTCTTTTTAAAATTCACCTATCATATTGCCGCACGGTTTCAAAAAATTAATTTATTCTTATTTGTGGATAAAGTAACCGATGTCACCAACCTTTTAAATTTGCCCTACCGGGAATTTATTGAAACTTTGGAGAAGGAAAAGTTAAGTTATACAGGCTTTTCTGATTACCGGAGAGCTTTTTTAGAGTTTTTGCAAAATAAACCCAAGCTTTTAAACAGGCAAAAAGTATTGATAATTTTGGGAGATGCAAAAAATAACTGGCAGGATTCCGGTGCGGAATATTTAAAGGAAATTAAAAAAAGGGTAAAAAAAATCTTTTGGTTAACCCCTTTAACCATGGAAGAAACAAGTAAAACCGATTGTGTAATTCATGAATACAAACCTTTTATTGATAAAATATTTTTATGCCGAAGCTTAAAGGATATCGAAAAATTTTACCGGGACCTGTTTTAAATTTGTTTTATCTTGACGAAAGGTTTTTTTATGACTAACAATTTTCGCGGCAGGAAAAAAATGCCAGAAAATTGAATAATACTACCATCAAAATAAGATCTGAGGTGGTAGTATTGCGCCTTGCCAAAAACTTAAACTCATTAACCGATATTTTAAAAACGGTTCTGTGTTATTTTCCCTGTATGTCGGAAGAAGAGCTGGTTGGCTATGTCCGGGCAAAAATGTTAAAGGAATTTTCCTATAAAGAAATTCTGGAGAAAACCCGTAACTGTCTAAAGCAAAATCCCTGTTTTTACCAGAATGAAGAAGGCTTCTGGGCGGTGCGCAAAGAGGGGATTCGGGAGAACGATTCTTTTTTTAAGCAGGTATTAATAAGCAAAAAGCCCCAGAAATATACGTTAAAAGATAAAAAAAATAAGAAAGTTCAGCAATTAAGCCGGGACAGTCGGTTTGTGCAGTTAGATGATGGCTCATGGGCTTTGACTTACTGGGTAATAAATGAAAGTGACTTTTTGTTGCGGGAAAAAATTGCCCGAGAGCTTATGATTGAAGAGTTAACATTAGAGGAATTAGCCAAAAGAGTAAATACCTCGCCGGAAAAAGTCTTAAAAATTTTAAAAAAATACCCTTTTTTTGAGCAAAACGGTTATGGTTATTATAAATTGGACCTGAGACTAAAAAAAGTATATGCTCAGGCTTCGCTGAAATATATGGATGCCCTTAAAAAGTTAAAAAAGTTTTATGCAGATAAAAAAGGTAAAGTTAGTGCCGAAGTTTTAGCACAAGCCCGGGAAGCTTTAGAGCAAGCTGCGGCGGTCCAGTTATTGCAGAGAAAAAATCAAGAAGAAATCAATGAGCTTTCGGAAAAAATTGCGGAAAAAGATTTTCTTTTGGCTTTACGGCGGGAAGAATTAATCCGGATGAGCCGGGAAAATGAAAAGCTAAGGCGAAAGGCAGACAGTATCTTATACCAGTGCCGCTCTGGCATGCCCGCTATCAGCGGATAATCCGGGATAAAGAAGAACTATTGGTGATTAAAGAAAAACTGGAAAATTCCGTGGTAAATATGTTTCAAAAGTTAAACGCTTACCGGGAAAAAGATAAGGAAAACCGGAAAAAACTTTTTGAACTTAAAAACACCTTTGAGGAAAAAGTGGCTAAGCTTGAAAAGGAAGTAATTGAAGTGCAAGAGCAGTTAAAAAAAGCGGAGGAAAACTGGCAGAAAAAAGAGAAGAAATTAAGGCAGGAATTAGAGCGGTACTCCCTTGATTTAGGATTCCTTTTAAATGAAAAGGAATCCCTGGAAAAGCGAGAAAAAGAGCTTTTAGAAGAAATCGAAAAGCAAAAGGAAATCATTAAACACCAGGAAAATCTTTTAAAACTGCCGGTAATAAGTATTTTATGTAAGATAGTAACCTGGTGGCGGACGGTAAATTTAAATATTTGAATGCTCCCGTGATGGGAGCTTTTTTTCTGAAATCATACTAATTCACACCAAACAGGATTTCCGACATCGAACGTTTTTATGTCGCCGGAGGCTTTGGCCAGTATCTTAACCTTGAATCGGCTATTACCATTGGTTTGTATCCAGACTTACCCCGGGATAGGATGATACGCCTGGGTAACTCTTCCGGAGAAGGGGCCCGACTGGTACTTTTATCCAAGCAGAAACGGGTCGAGGCTGAGGCCATTGCGCGTAACATTACCTACTTCGAGCTTAATGCCAGCCAGGCCTTTATGAATAAATTCGTCGGCAGCATGTTTTTGCCTCATACTAATCTCGACTATTTCCCTACAGTGAAGGAAAAGTTAATCCAGCGAGGACTGGTAGAAGGATAGGGTAAAAAAAAGACCTTGCTTTACCCAAACGGTTCTATTTCTTAGCGCAAGCATTCCTGCTTTTTCAAGCAGGTTTTTTCTTTTTAGAGGAATTTTGGGAAAGATGCCGAATAAGGAAACAGAAAGGACCAAAGGAGAAGAAAAAGGCTTTCCAAGTCCATACCGTTACCTTAAATGGTATTAATGGGAAATAGGGAAGGTGGATATAAACCGCGGGCTGCCGGGGATGCAGGTAGTAGGCATCCCCAATACGGCGGTCAAGGAAGCCCGGGAACGGATAAATTGGCGAAAAAAACTTGGAGATAAGAGGCAGTGATGAAAATGGATGTAGTTAGGTTTTACAGCAATATTATTAAAAGAAATATGGATAAACCTGAAAAAATAAATAAACTTATAAATTTTGGACTTACTACTGCTTATTACTATGTAAGCATTTTTAAAGATAAAAGGGGACCCAATTCTTTACATTATCTAACTAAATACTGTATAAAAAGTATAAAAGATTCATTAGAAAATCCTCAAAATTCTGCCTGGGTAAACATTTTTTCACCCTGTGAGTTTTTAATTGCTCTGGATATAAAGCCCTTATTTATTGAAGCATATTCTTCTTTTATGTCAGGTTTTTTTATTGAAGATTATCTTATTGATACTGCCGAATCCAGGGGGATAGCAAATACTTTATGCAGTTATCATAAAACTTTTATCGGTGCCAATGAGCTTAAAATTCTTAAAAAGCCTGAATTTATGCTAACTACTTCCAGCATTTGTGATGCAAACGTACCTACCTTCAGGTATCTTTCTAAAAAACAAAACGTTCCCTTATATATTATCGATGTGCCTTATAAGTACTCTAAAGAAGCCGTAGCCTATGTAAAAAACCAGCTTATAGAAATGGTGGAAAATCTTGAAGAAGTTTTTAAGAGAAAGCTTGATCTTGATAAATTAAGGGAAGTTGTAAAAATTGAAAATAAGACAAGAACCCTCATAAATAAGTATTTAAATTATTTAAAAGAAAAAACCCTTTTGGTTCCCATGACTTTTGAAATGTATATGCTTTTTGCATCACATATATTTATTGGGAGCAAAGAGATGTTAAAGTTTTATGAAATGCTGCTTGACGATATAAAAAATGCTCCCCCAAGAAGTGGAAAAAGTATATTTTTTGTCCACCTTCTCCCTATATTTGAGAAAAATTTTCAAGATTATTTTAATTTTAGTAATAAATTTCATATTGCTGGAAGTGATTTAAATTTTGATTATCTTGACGAAATTGACGAAAAGGACCCTTTTCGCGGAATTGCTGAAAAACTTATTTTAAATACTTTCAATGGTGAAATGGAGAGAAAAGTTACCAGAATTAGAGAATTAATTGAAAAGATAAAACCAGACGGAATAATACAGTTTTGCCACCTTGGCTGCAAGCAGTCCATAGGTGGAACATTTATCATTAAAGATCTTGCAACAAAAATGGGTATCCCATTTCTTTATTTAGATGGCGACTGTGTAGATAAAAGAAATAACCAGGTGGGGCAGAACAGGACAAGGCTGGAAGCTTTTCTTGAAATGCTTTAGTAATGCCCGTAGGGGGTGAAAACTTGGTAGGTTACGTTTGTAAATATACTCCGGTGGAAATTATCGAAGCCTTTGGAGAAAAACCGGTAAGGATTGAATCAGGATGTAAGTCTTATGAACGTGCCGAAGCCCTGCTTCATACAAATACGTGCAGTTTCGTGAAAGGAGTCTTGGAAAATATTATTGAAAATAATATTGAAGAAGTGATTTTAACCAGCTGTTGTGACAGTATAAAAAGACTTTATGATGTTTTAAAAGAAAGATTAAAATTTATTTATATTCTGGACCTCCCCAGAAAAAAAGATACTTTTGCGGTAGATGTTTTTTATAAGGAAATTATTAAATTTATAGATGCGTATAAAGCATTTAAAAATAAAGGCTTTGCTATAGAAAATTTCTTGAAAATTTTAGAAGATAAATCATCCTTCAGAAAGATGCAAGAACCATCTGAAAGTATTGCGATTTTAGGTGCAAGACTCAAAGATGATGTTGTAGAAAAAATTAAAAATTCCTGCTCAGTAAATATTATAAATTTTACATGTACAGGTGAAGACAGAATATTCAATATTGAATCAGAAGATAATTTATTAAAAGGCTATGCGGCGTCGCTTCTTAATTTAACGCCCTGCATGAGAATGGCGGAAGATCGGAGTAAGTTCTTCAATAAAGACTTCAAGGGTATAATTTACAACACTATAAAGTTCTGTGATTATTATTCTTATGAGTATGCTGAAATGAAAAGTCAGTTTAATATTCCTTTTTTAAAAATTGAAACTGACTATACTGATTCTAACAGTGGACAGATTTTAACAAGGATAGCTGCTTTTTTTGAAGCAACTGACATCAAAAAAATGGAACAAAAAAAAGCCAAAAAAGGATATTTTGCAGGAATTGACAGTGGTTCTACTTCTACAAATGTCGTGATTATTGATGAAAATAAAAATATAATATCATATTCTATTATACCAACGGGGCCTAAGGCGTTAGAGAGTGCCTTTAAAGCTTTTGAAATAGCATTAAACAATGCAGGAATTAAAGAAAAGGATATAACATCAATAGTAGCTACAGGATATGGAAGAGTAAGCATCCCCTTTGCAGATAAAATGGTCACCGAAATTACCTGTCACGGTAAAGGGGCATTTTTTATAGACAACAGGGTGAGGACCGTTATCGATATAGGGGGACAGGATAGCAAAGTAATAAGGCTTGATGAGAGCGGCAATGTTATTGATTTTGTAATGAATGATAAATGCTCCGCCGGGACAGGCCGGTTTTTAGAAGTGATGTCAAGGACTTTAGGTATTTCAATAAATGAAATGGCCAAAGTACATGCGGAAGTAAAAGAAAATATCACAATTACCAGTATGTGTACAGTATTTGCGGAATCGGAAGTAATATCTCTTATTGCTCAAAATAAAGACCAAAGGGATATAATCCATGCTCTTAACAAATCTGTTGCTTCAAAAGCAGTTTCCCTGGTTGACCGAATAGGAAGAAAGGGCAAATATATGATGACTGGTGGCGTTGCTAAAAATCAGGGAGTAGTTTCGGCAATCGAAAGCAAACTTGGGGAAAAACTTGTAATCCCCGCTGAACCTCAGATTATTGGTGCGCTTGGAGCAGCACTAATTGCCTTTGAAGGTACAAACGGATAACCTAAATAATTTTTGTATACACACATTTTATCCGTAAAGAAGGGCATAGAGAAAATGTAAGATTCCAGCGACCTTTTAATCTTTTCGACGCCTTCACTGAGACTTTAAAGACCTGGGAGGAGAGAGCAAGATGGGTTTCAAGGACAAAGTAGTGGTGGTTACAGGTTCCGGCCGGGGTATAGGACGAAGCATTGCCAAGATGTATGCCGAACATGGGGCGAAAGTGGTCATTGCCGACCGTAATTTTCAGGAAGCGCTGGAAACAGAGAGGCTTATCAGCGAGGAAGGCGGTGAGGCCATGGCGGTCCTGGCCGATGTCAGTAAGCCCGAGGACGTTATTAACCTGATGGAAAAGATTGAAAAAAGCTACGGCAGATTGGATATTCTCATAAACAATGCGGGATTCGGGTGCTGGAAGTCACCCTATGACCTAACTGTAGAAGAATGGGACAGCGTCATAAATACTAACTTGCGTGGTACCTTTCTGTGTTCCCGGGAAGCGGCGAAGATTATGAAAAAAGGCGGTGGAGGCGCCATAGTAAACATAGCCTCCACCAGAGCCATCATGTCCGAGCCCAATTCCGAAAGCTATGCAGCTTCAAAAGGCGGTATCCTTGCTCTCACTCACGCGCTGGCGATTTCTCTTGGCCCTGACCGCATAAGGGTTAACGCCATAAGTCCAGGATGGATTGAGACCGGGGAATATGAAAAACTCCGGGAAATTGACCACCTTCAGCACCCTGCCGGGCGGGTAGGAAAACCTGAAGATATAGCCCGGGCCTGTCTTTTTCTTACAGCCGAGGAGAATAGTTTCATTACCGGTGCAAATCTGGTGATCGATGGCGGTATGACCCGGAAGATGATTTATGAACCATAGAAAATATTTGCTTTTGCTATTGGGTTTAATGTGACCATAAAGGAAATGATTCAGGTAATAGCCGCAACACAGTTACCTCCCATCTACGGCAAACCATGCTAGGTGTTCAGGTAAGTAGCTTATGTCAAATGTTCCTTTTCCCATTACAATTTTGCACAGGATACGGACAAGCGGAAACACATAAACCACAACGTTTCCCTGAATTTACAACAAAAACTTCAAATTCTATCATATACTGATTCCTGGTTTGAGGAAGGTTATTAATTGGCCCGTTATTAAGGTGGTAAGCAAAGGTTATTACACTTCGAGCATTGGGTAAAAAATCCTTTGGACGGTGCCCTTCTGGTGCGTTTTCATAACGTATTGCCGGTGCAATACCAATTGCCGATAATTGCAATGTCTGACTAAATTTAAGTAACTCCTCAGTCAACAAAAGTATCACTTCCCCTTTTTAACCTTTAAATAACAGCACCGGCATAAATGCCGGTGCCTCCTTTTATAGCACGTATTTTACAGTAATTCCTCCGCTTTTTCAGCTTTAAATAAAACCTGTTGCTCCTCTATAGTGGCAGTTCCGATAAGTCTGTAACCTTTGGGTCCACCCTCACGAGTAGCAATTACTACTTGCATTTTCCCATTATCCTGAATATTCTGTTGCGTTGTTTTCATTTTATAGATGCCGAAAACAAGAGTATCATCTTCCCGGATTTCCTTTACTTGTCCTACCACAATCAGGTGCGGTTCTCCCTGGCGGGATACAGTAACGATAGGTATTATAGAGGCTTTGGGGATTATGAAACAATGCAGTCTCGCCAAGTACTTCTCCAGGTCCAATAACATCAAAGATTATTTTCCGCCCTTCATCTGTAACCTGTACAAGTTTAAACTTACCTGCTTTAATTAAATATACAGTATTAACAGGGTCTCCTTGACAAAATAAAAAACTTTCCTTACTTACTCGCTTTTTTGAGGTGCTTAAACAAACATTAACGAACTCCGGTAAGTCTAATCCTTGAAAAATTGGTAATTCTTTTAGACAGAGTAAACAACGTTTCATTTCTTTCACCTTTCTTCAATTTATAAAACAACATTTTGCTCTCGTCAATGATTGAGTTCTTACAGTAACAGTAGCTGATCTTAACGGTAGTTCGATTCGATTGAGTTTACTTAAATTGTAACTAAAAAAAGCAAATCCTAATGTAAAATTTTTTACACGTTTGCGCAAAAGTGCAAGCTTATAATATTACCATATAGAAAAGTATGGGAGGATTGGTAAAGATGTCAAAATGTTTTATTTGTTGCGGTATTTTACAAAAGGAGCTTGAACAAATCTTTAAAGAGATTGGGAACAGGAACAATGTACCTGAACGTATATATCTTGAGCCTGCATTACATGTGGATTTTGATAAGCTAAAAACTGAATTAGAAAGTACTCTTGCAAATCAGCAAAAAAAGAGTGAAAAATTATTTCTGGTTTACGGATTACAATGTCATCCGGAGATGAAAGTGTTAGCTCAGAATTATAAAGCAACAGTAATACCGGCACAAAATTGCATAGATATGTTGTTGGGAGATAAAATAAATTTTTTAAATCAAGAAGCTAAAACTTTTTTTCTTACCCCGGGATGGCTTGAAAATTGGAAAAGTATTTTTATAAATGGACTTGGCTGGGATAGTATTACCGCCCGTCAAAATTTTGGTTTTTATGAGCGAATCCTGCTCTTGGATACTGGAATAAAAACTTTCAAAGAAGAGGAAATTTTAGAATTTTTTGATTACACACAAATACCGATAGAAACTCATGAGATAAGTTTACATAATCTGCGTCAATTAGTTTTGGACACCCTGAAATAATATTAACTCTGGAAAACTTTCATACACGTCCAAAGCATAGCCGTTTAGCAGTAATTACACCTACAGGGAGCTGAGGGGTTTTTAATTTTGAAAAGGCGGATATTTTACATCCCAATATGGGCAATCATATTTATTTCAAACTAAAGTACATCACATAATTATTCATTTATTACAAATGAAATGTGGATAAGTTCTAAGTTCTTGAGCGAAAGTAACTTTTACCCATCCGTAAAAAATAAACATCAGTTTTTAAAAAGGAGTGATTATTAAATGAATGCGTCATTATTGAAAATTAGTTTGTTACTTATTGCTATAGCTTTAGCTATAAGTGTTGTTGCATTGGCTGCACCATCAAATGTCTCTCACCCATTTCCCCAGGATAAATATAATGAAAATCCGCTTCCTGCATTGCATGCTAATAATAATCTTTCTGAAGGTCATTTTATAACCAAGGAACATGCTATTGCAAAGGTGTCTGTTGGCAAAGAAGGTGAATTAAAGTCGGTGGAACTTGTGACTTGGAAGCAGCACTTAGCAAATGATGAGCCAAAAGAACAATTGGTAAATACTCAGATAGATCCTGACAGAATGGTATTGGTAGTAAAAAATTATTTTCCAAAAGGGTTAGATACAAAGGCTGGGTTTTATGAAAAGGCTACTTTAATTTCTGTATTTGATGCCCAAACCGGACAGTTATTGGAGTCAACTGTTATGGGAGATTGGAAAGGGCAAAGGCTGCCTTAAAACATGCGATAATAAGGAAGTAGTTACAAATGTAGACAGGCAAAGTGATTATGGCGAAAATCTGGCTGATGTCAGATTCTATCTCGAGCTCTTCAAAAAGTGACGGGCTATTTCTGAATAGCATTGCAAAATCAATATCACTGGTAATACGTTCAAGCTCGGTGCCATAAGATCCAAATATATATAGTGCTAAAATGTTTTTATTTTGTTCACAGTATTTTTTTAATTCTTCAATTTGCCCTTTAATATCATTCAAATTCCTTTTCATCTAAATCACCTGTAATTAAAGTGAAAGAGTAAACCACCAGATTTCCTTTTTATTATACCAGAATATTAGGGGTGTTAAACAAAAATTTTCAAAAATATTCCAAAATTAGAATCAGGAACATCATTGATTTATGATAAACTTTGACATGTTTGAACGTCTTTAAGCAAGTTTTTTTAGAGGAATTTTTTGAAATATGCCGAATAAGAAACAAAAATGGCTAAAGGAGAAAGGGGAAATAAAAAGCATCCTAAAGTACATACCGTTAAAAGCAATGTTTCCAAAGCTGTGGAGAGATGGGGAAGAGACACGACTACTGAAGGGATAATGTAGCATATAACTAAAAAGGAAACGGATACTGTTACTGCCCGGAGACGGGGACACAATGAAAAATAGCAAATGGATGATTCGAAATCGAACGAGGAACCTTAAAAATGTTATGTCCAGCAGGTTGATTGCTTAAGTTAAATACGCATAGAATTGTTAATTCGGCAGGAATACGGTTTTTAATCGTAGAATTGAGTTAGAAAACAGTGTTAAGTAAAAATTACAGACGGGTGTGATAGAAAGGAGAAGGCATGCAAAAGATTAAAAACATTTTCTTTGAAGTAATTTATGCCGTTTTACCTGTAACCGTCGTCATTATTATTCTTCAAGCGATACTCCGATTATCAATTGATATTATAATACAATTTTTGATTGGTGTTATGATGGTTACTATTGGTTTAATTCTTTTTTCACTTGGTGTACAAATAGGTTTACTACCATTGGGAGAAACGATAGGTGCAGCACTACCCAAAACAGGTAAAGCGTGGGTTGTAATTCTTTTTGGATTTTTGCTAGGTTTTGTGGTGACAGTGGCTGAACCTGATGTTCGAGTTTTAGCTACTCAAATAGATATCGTTTCGAAAGGAGTTATTTCCAAAAACCTTTTAATCAGTGCTGTAGCTCTGGGTGTGGCGATTTTTGTGGGTTTAGCTATATTGCGGATTATACTGGGTAGTCCCATGAAACATCTTTTAATTGTAGCTTATGGTCTTGTTTTTATACTGGCGGCTTTTACACCGGCTGAATTTTTAGCAATTTCTTTAGATGCTGGTGGTGTAACCACAGGCCCGGTAACAGTACCGTTTATTATTGCTTTAGGGATAGGGGTTGCTTCGGTTTTAGGAGGTAAAAGCGCATCATCCGATGGCTTTGGACTTATAGCCTTAGCTTCTGTTGGACCTATTTTAGCAGTATTGTTGCTTGGGGTGATTTATCGATGAAAGAAATTCAGATATTCTCTGGATTTAGCCATGTTATATTAGAAGTGTTTATAGCTTTTTTACCCCTTGTGATTATGTTTTTAATATTTCAATTTTGGCTGTTAAAATTTCCAAAATATAAAGTCTTAAATATTTTTAAGGGTTTGGTTTTAACGTTTATTGGTTTAGTCATTTTTTTACAGGGAGTTTATGTTAGCTTTTTTCCCGTTGGCAAAACAATAGGAGTAGCTTTAGGTAGTTTAGAACACAATTGGGTATTGATACCAATAGGTTTTATTTTGGGTTTTGTAGCTACATTTGCCGAGCCTGCCGTACGGGTGCTAACTTATGAAGTAGAAAAGGCCTCGGGAGGATATATCCCAAAACAAATAATGCTCTATACTTTATCTTTGGGAGTGGCTATCTCAATTTCTTTAGCGATGGGGCGAATTATCTATGGAATCCCTCTATGGTACTTTATCATTCCAGGCTATTTAACCGCTTTTATAATTATGCATTACTCTACACCCGAATTTATCGCAATTGCTTTTGATTCTGGAGGAGTGGCCACCGGACCTATGACCGTAACTTTTATCTCGGCTGTAGCGTTAGGTGTTGCTTCGGTTATAGAAGGACGAAATCCGTTGATAGAAGGATTTGGGATGATTTCCTTGGTAGCTCTTTCACCAATTTTAACAGTTTTGCTTTTAGGACTGCTCTTTACTAGAAAGGAGAGCAAGGATGAGTAAAATTTTAAGTAAGTGTAAACTTATAATAGCCATTGTTAATTATGGTGTAGCAAGAAAAGTAGTTAAGGCTTCTAAGGAATCTGGGGCCGAAGGTGCAACTACTATAATGGGAAAGGGTATAGGAATTCGTGAAAGGGCGACTTTTTTTGGCATTCCTGTCGAGGCAGAAAAAGAAATAATTTTTACTTTAATACGCGAAGAGGAATTAGATACCATTTTTCAAACTATTATTTCAAGTGCCCAACTGAATAAACCGGGGCAAGGAATAGCTCTTATCATTGATGTGCAGGAAGTAGCGGGTATTTGCCATATGTGCATATCTACTGAAACTAAGAAAAAGAGTTTTGGGAGGATTGAAATGGAAAATAACGGAGAGATTTTATATGATTTAATCATAACTATAGTTAATAAAGGTGATGCGGAAAAAGTAGTTGAATCTTCAAAAAGGGCCGGCGCGGAAGGTGGAACGATAATATCCGGCCGGGGAACGGGAATTCATGAGCACGCTAAGTTATTTGGTATTACCATAGAGCCGGAAAAAGAAATTGTTCTAACTTTAATTGAACGCCAAAAAACTAAGAGGGTATTGGAAGCAATAGTAAATGAGACCGATCTAAACAAACCTGGGAAGGGAATAGCCTTTGTCTTGGCAGTCGAAAAGGTTGCTGGAATTAATCATCTTTTTAAGAGCTAAAGAATAGAGTAAACCGTTTTATTGTTAAAAATTAACCTCAAATAAGAAAAGATTAATAACAGGCAACTTTGTTGGTATTAGAGTTCTGTAAATCTTGGCTTCAGTTAATTCATTTTTTTGAGGTGATATACAATGAAGTTCCTAAGTTTTTTAGCTTACGCCAGTATCATTGTGGGGATTATTGGTATAATTTTGGGAATTCGCATAAACTTTCGCTGGTACTGGCTATCAATTCTTGCTTTTTACAACGTCAGCTATTTAACAGGATTTTCGTTATGGTGGCTATTTTTAAGCATTGTATGGATTTTACTTTCATTAACATTTGGTCATTCCTTGGGTTTAATTACCAGCTCAAGAAAAAGCGTCCTAGCATCCTTTTTGGGTTTAGCTATGTGGTTTGTATCAATTCTAATGATTGACGATTACTGGCTATTCTTGCCTATGAGGAAAATTTATCATTTTTTTAGATTACAATAGTTCTTTAAATCAGCTTTTTTCCTGCTTTTTCAAGCAGGTTTTTTTCTTTTTAAAGGAATTCTGGAAAATATGCCGAATAAGAAACAAAAAAAGTAGAAGGAGAAGATAAATGCTTTCCAAAGTTCATACCGTTGCCTTAAACGGCATTAATGGAGAAATAGTAGAGGCGGAGGTCGATATAAACCGCGGGCTTCCGGGGATGGAGGTAGTGGGACTTCCCGATACGGCGGTAAAAGAAGCCCGGGAGCGGGTAAAGTCGGCGATAAAAAACTCCGGGTTTGATTTTCCCATCGCCAGGATAACGATAAACCTTGCCCCTGCCGACTTAAAAAAAGAAGGCTCTCACTTTTAGCTCTCGGGATTTTAGCGGCGAGCGAACAGTTAAACGCAATTTATCACACTACATCTTTTTAGGGGAGCTATCCTTGGAAGGTCAGGTCAGGGAGGTAGATGGAGTCTTACCTTCGGTATTAGCGGTGCGGGGTAGGGTACCGAAAGCAGTAGTGCCATATAATAACCGTACTGAAGGGGCGTTAGTATCCGGGGTTGAGGTTTACGGGGTAAAGAGCCTCAGGGAGTTAGTAGCTTTTTTAGCGGGAGAAGAAGAGCTTAAACCGGAAAAGCCTCTTGATATTACCGAAATAGTCCGGGAAAAACCCGATGAAGAGCTGGACTTTGCCGATGTGGCAGGACAGGTGGTGGCCAAAAGAGCTTTAGAAATTGCGGCGGCGGGGAATCATAATTGCCTGATGATCGGTCCGCCGGGAACAGGGAAAACTATGCTTGCTAAACGCTTAGTTTCAATTTTACCGGATTTAACGTATGAAGAAATGCTTGAAGTGACCAAAATTTACAGTGTGGCTGGACTTTTAAAAAATAAGCCGTTTATTACCCAGAGACCTTTTCGCAGTCCTCACCATACCGCGTCCAAAATAAGCTTAACCGGCGGCGGAAAAAAGCCACGACCAGGGGAAATTACTTTAGCTCATCTGGGAGTATTATTTTTAGATGAACTGCCGGAGTTTGGGAAAGATGTCTTGGAAGCGATGCGCCAGCCCCTGGAAGAAGGAGAAGTGACCATAGCCCGGGTGGAATCGGTGGTTACTTATCCGGCAAGATTTATGTTAATTGCAGCAATGAATCCCTGTCCGTGCGGATTTTTCGGGGATGAGGAGCGGCTATGTACCTGTACACCCCATCAGGTACATAAATATCAGGCCAAAATTTCCGGCCCGCTTTTAGATAGAATTGATTTACAGGTTGAAGTCATGCGGGTTCGGTATCAGGAGATGGAAAATATTAAAAATAATGAAACTTCCGCCGAGATTCGAAAGAGGGTTTTGCGCGCCCGGGAAATTCAGGCGCAAAGATATCGTGAACTGAAGTTAAATATTTCAACCAACTCCGAACTTTCGCCAAGGCAGATAAGACGGTATCTTAAGCTAACGCCTCAAGCTCGGGAATTTATTAAAGAAGTTTTCGAGCAAAAGGTTCTTTCAAATCGGGCTTATGATCGCTTATTAAAAGTTGCCCGCACCATTGCTGATTTGGGGGAAAAGGAAGTAGTTGATGTTAATGAAATTGCTGAAGCCTTGCAGTTTAGACTTTTGGAGCAGAAATACTGGGAGGTTTAAGCAAATATTGTTATAATTGATAAAAAGAAGCTTAAGGAGGACAAAAATGGCCAGCGATTATAGTTTTGATATTGTTTCGGAAGTTAATCTTCCGGAAGTTAAAAATGCGGTAAATCAGGCCCTAAAAGAAATTTCCCAGCGTTATGATTTTAAAGGTAGCAATGTGGAAATTGAGTTAAATGAAAAGGAAAAAGAAATTAGAATCACTGCCGATGACGAGTATCGCCTGAAAAGAGCGGTTGATGTTCTTGAAGCAAAACTTGTCAAAAGACAGGTTTCTTTAAAATTTTTAGATTACGGTAAGATTGAACCGGCTTTGGGTGGAACCGTTAAGCAGACAATTAAGTTAAAGTCGGGTATACCAAGGGAAAAAGCCAAAGAGATAATTGATACGATTAAACAAACAAAACTAAAAGTTCAGACACAGATTTTAGACGATAAACTTCGGGTTTCCGGGAAAAAGAAGGATGACCTGCAGGCAGTAATAAAGCTTTTAAAAGAAAAAGAGTTTGGGCTTGTATTGCAGTTTACGAACTACCGTTAATCCAGGCCGCCCAAATTGGCGGTTTTTTTGTTTTTAGCATAAATGGATTATGTATACATATATATTTACCAAAGAAAACATTTACGGGGGTTTAAAAGTGGTTTATTTAATCACTTTTTGCGAAGGGGAGGAAGTGCGGTATCTTTTTACCCAAGTTTTTAAAACAATATCCTGGGACCTTTTAGATAAAAATTTAATTGTGGTTAAATTACAAAACTAATGCCGGCTTTTGCCGGTATTTTTGTTAAAGGAAGCTTTCTTATTTAAAAATCATTTTGCATATAATGTAATAACACGAAGGGAGGTAAGCCCATGGAGTTTTTAGAAAAACTTGAGGCTTACAAAAAAAGAGAAAGGGAACTTGCCTGGGAAGGCAGTTTTAAAGAATATTTAGATATAGTTAAAAAGCGGCCGTATGTTGCTCAGCTTGCTCATAGCCGTATATATAACATGATTAAATCATATGGTATAGAGGAGACCGAGGAAGGCAAAAAATACCGCTTTTTTGCCTCGGAACTTTTTGGTTTAGATAAAACCTTGGCAAAATTGGTGGAAGAATACTTTCACCCCGCAGCCCGAAGGCTTGATGTCAGGAAAAGGATATTGCTCCTGATGGGTCCGGTGAGCGGAGGTAAATCAACTTTAGTAACATTATTAAAACGGGGTTTAGAAAAGTACAGTCGGACCGAGGAGGGGGCCCTATATGCTATCAAAGGTTGCCCAATGCATGAAGAACCTCTCCATTTAATACCTAAAGAATTGAGGGAAGATTTTGAAAAAGAGTTTGGTGTATATATAGAAGGTGAACTCTGCCCCAGGTGTCAGGTCATGCTTGAGGAAGAATACCAGGGAAATATTGAGGAAGTTAGAGTGGAGCGAATCTTTTTCTCGGAAGAAAAACGTATCGGGATTGGAACTTTTTCTCCTTCGGATCCCAAATCTCAGGATATCGCGGAATTAACCGGGAGTGTTGATTTTAGCGCCCTGCCCAAATACGGAGCCGAATCCGATCCCCGGGCCTATCGTTTTGATGGTGAGTTAAATATCGCTAACCGGGGAATAATGGAATTTCAAGAGATGTTAAAGTGTGACGAAAAATTTTTATGGAACTTACTGAGTTTGTCCCAGGAAGGGAATTTTAAAGCCGGGCGATTTGCCTTAATATATGCCGATGAACTAATCGTTGCCCATACCAACGAAGCGGAATATAAAGCGTTTATCAGCAACAAAAAAAATGAAGCCTTGCTTTCCCGGATGATTGTAATAAAAATTCCGTATAACTTAAAAGTTTCCGAGGAAGTAAAAATTTATGAAAAATTAATTAAACAAAGCGATTTAACCAATATTCATATTGCTCCCCATGCCCTGCGGGTAGCTGCTATGTTTTCGGTTTTATCAAGATTAAAAGAAAGTAAAAAGCAGGGGATGGATTTAATAAAGAAAATGAAGCTTTACGACGGTGAACATGTGGAAGGATTTATGCCCAAAGATGTGGCCGAGTTACAAAACGAGGTAGAAGAAGAAGGCATGTCCGGAGTTGACCCCCGGTATGTAATAAATAGGCTGTCTTCAGCTTTAATTAAAACCGATACTGCCTGTATAAATCCTTTGGATGTTTTGCGAGCGTTAAAAGATGGTTTAGATCAGCACCCGTCCATAACCAAAGAGGAAAAAGAAAGGTATTTAAATTTAGTGTCCTTAGTTAGAAAGGAATATGATGAAATTGCCAAGAAAGAGGTGCAAAAAGCTTTTGTTTACTCCTTTGAGGAGTCGGCCAGAAACTTATTTAACAATTATTTGGATAATGTTGAAGCCTATTGTAACGGTACAAAACTAAAAGATCCCATTACCGACGAAGAATTAGACCCGGATGAAAAGTTGATGCGTTCTATAGAAGAGCAAATAGGTATTTCGGAAACGGCCAAGAAGAGTTTTCGGGAGGAAATTTTAATTCGGCTATCGATTTATGCCCGTAAAGGGAAGGTTTTTGATTATAACGCGCATGAGCGTTTAAAAGAAGCGATTGAAAAAAAACTTTTTGCTGATTTAAAAGATGTGGTAAAGATAACAACTTCCACCAAAACGCCGGATGTCCAGCAGCTGAAAAAGTTAAATGAAGTAGGCGAAAGGCTTATTAACCACCATGGTTATTGTCCGGTTTGTGCCAATGAACTTTTAAAATATGTGGGGAGTTTGTTAAACAGGTAGGTGGGGTAAAGTGGGCAATTGTATAATTTCCAGAGAAGATTGGAGTCTTCACCGCAAAGGAGAATTAGATAAAGAACGGCATCAGGAAAAAGTACGGGAAGCAATTAAAAGAAACCTGCCGGAAATTTTAAGTGACGAAGCCATAATCATGAGCGATGGCAAAAAAATAATCAAGGTTCCGATTCGCAGCATTGAACATTATCACTTTCGCTACGATTTTAATAAACAAAAACATACCGGGCAGGGAAGTGGGGGTACAAAAGTTGGAGATGTTTTGGGTAAAGAAAGTGGGAGTGCCAAGGGTGATAAAGGCAAAGGAGCAGGAGGTTTACCCGGTTATGATTACTATGAAGCGGAAGTTTCGCTTGATGAATTAACGGAAATTCTTTTGGAAGATTTAGAACTCCCCCATTTAAAAAACAAAAGTAAAGATAAAATAACCCATGAAAATTACGACTTTCGCGATGTTAGAAAAAAAGGCTTAATGGGTAATATTGACCGGAAAAAAACAGTATATGAAGCTTTAAAAAGAAATCTTTTAAAAAATAGTGAAAATCTGTATCAAATCACCCAAGACGATTTAAGGTTTAAGACCTGGGACGAAGTAGAAAAACCCGAGTCCAAAGCAGTGGTTATTGCCATGATGGATAGTTCCGGTTCCATGGGACCTTTTGAGAAATACATTGCCCGAACTTTTTTCTTCTGGTTGGTGAAAGTTTTAAAATTAAAATATCAAAATGTTGAAATAATTTATTTATCCCATCATACCGAAGCCAAAGAAGTTACGGAAAAGGAGTTTTATACCAAGGGTGAAAGCGGAGGTACCAAATGCTCCTCGGTATACCAATTAGCTTTAGACATAATTAAACAGCGTTATAATCCGCAGCAATACAATTTGTATGCGTTTCACTTTTCGGATGGGGATAATTTATCTTCAGATAATGAGCGGTGTTTACAGCTTGTGCTTGAACTCTTAAAGGTATGTAATTTAGTCGGTTACGGAGAAATTGAAGGCCCATATTATTATACCGCCACTTTGAAAAATGAGTTTAAAAAAATAACCAGTCCCAACTTTGTTCTGACTTCAATAAAAGATAAAGCGGGGATTTATACCGCGTTAAAAGCTTTTTTAAAAAAAGATGGTTAATTTTGGGGGAATTGTTATGGAAGAGTTAACGTATTTGGAAGAGGCGGTGGAAAAAATTGGGGAAATAGCTGCAAATTTAGGACTTGACTTTTTTCCGATGCGCTTTGAAATTTGTCCGGCGGAAGTTATCTATACCTTTGGAGCATACGGTATGCCCACTCGCTTTTCCCACTGGACTTTTGGTAAAGCGTATCATAAAATGAAAACCCAGTATGACTACAATCTAAGTAGAATATATGAATTAGTTATCAATACCAATCCCTGCTATGCTTTTTTGCTGGAAGGTAATTCTTTGGTCCAAAATAAACTGGTAATTGCCCATGTTTACGGTCATTCCGACTTTTTTAAAAATAACTGGCACTTTAAAAATACTAATCGAAAAATGCTGGAAACCATGTCAGTACATGCCCGGAGAATTGATGAGTTTTCTTTTCGTTATGGAAAGGAAAAAGTAGAAAAATTTTTAGACGCAGTCCTTTCCATAGAAGAACATATCGATCCTTTTGAGGGAATAATAAAAGAACAGAGTAAAAAGAAAAAAGCAAAAGAAACTAAGAACCCGTATGCGGATCTTTGGTTTGAAACGGATGTTTTAAAAGATGAGGAAGAAAAAGAAAAAAAGCCTGTAAAAGACATTTTGGGTTTTATTGGAAATAATAGCAGGTATTTAGAAGATTGGCAGCGAGAAATTATTTTTATGGTCCGTGAAGAAATGAAATACTTTTGGCCCCAGTTAAAAACAAAGATTATGAATGAAGGGTGGGCTGCTTACTGGCATATTAGAATTATGAGGGAATTGGACTTGGATGAAAATGAAAGTATTGAATATGCCAAATTAAACGCTCAAATATTACAACCAACGCGGTTTGGTATTAACCCTTATCTTTTAGGACTTAAAGTATTTGAAGATATTGAAAAAAGGTTTGGTAAAGAAATGATATTTGAGGTTCGGGAAATTGATTGCGATGTTACTTTTTTAAGAAATTATTTAAACGAAAAGTTGGTGGAGGAACTTGATTTGTATAATTTTCAAAAGGTGGGGAGCGAATGGCGGGTTACGGAAAAATCCTGGGAAAAAGTACGAGATAACTTAGTATTAAGTTTAAATAATTGCGGGTTTCCTTATATTGAAATTTTAGATGATGATTATGGAAAAAACGGTGAACTTTATTTAAGACATCGTTATGAAGGTATTGAATTGGACATTTATTACTTAGAAAGAACCCTACCGTACGTTTATGAACTCTGGGGTAAGCCGGTTCACTTGGAAACGGTAGTGGATAGAAAACATGTATTATTTACCTTCAATGGGGAAAAACATTTAAGAAAAATTATTGAAGGCTCGGGCAAATACTAAAAAAGAGGAGGTTATAACGATGAAGCTTAAAAAACCAGACCTTTACGGAGAATTACTTGAGAACAAAACGGAACATTTTTGGCGAAAAGTAAATCAAACTAAGGAAGGAATTTCAGCGGAAAGAGAAAAACTTCCAATGGGTTTAAAAACTACAACACCAAAATTTTTTGATGCCAATAAAGAAGATAATTAATATCTATAAAAAAACCGGTCCAAGGGACCGGTGATTTTTTCTGGCGGGAGTGAATAGGAATCGAACCTACCATGGACGGTTTTACCGCCCAACAACGGGTTTGAAGCCCGCGGGGCCCACCAGGACCCAGTCACTCCCGCTTTTATTGCTGCAAAGTTTATTATATAATAAAATTACTCATTAGTCAAAATCGTAGAAGGATTTTGGACTTTAGAGGAAGAATACTTCTTTATATTTTATCAAGTACTTTTGTAGGTTTAAAAATGGAGGGTAACAACAATTAAGCCAGACAATGCAGAATAGTGCAATAATACTTACTTTGTAAGGGATAAAGTTTAATTGTACAAAATCGTAAGTGTGGTGAAAACTTTGAAGCAAGTCATAACAATACAAGCAAGGTTATTTCCAAAGGCAGAGGAGAACGTGGTATTAGATAACATAATGCGAAAGTGGAACTCCTGCAAAAGATATGCTTATAACCGCCTACTTGAAGGAAAAACCCGAAAAGAACTCAAGAAAGAACTGCAAAGCCTCTTTGGATTGAATTCCAGATATGTAGACGATGCTATACTTGAAGCCAGCGAAGTTTTGCAAAGTATCCGAGAACTTGGAGAAAACCCACGCAAGGTTATCTTTGGAGGGAAAGTATTGTTTTATAGACTAAAAAGCAAACATTTAAGCAGTGAGCAGAGGCAAAAGTACAAAAAAGAGTGGGAAGATAAACGCAAAGGAACCCTTTTCTCCAGAGGGGATAAAACCAAGCAGGGGAATTTAAATTTAAGAGTTATTGAAGAAAATGGCCAATTCTTTTTAAGAGTAAATGCAGGTAATAGAAAATGGCTGTTTATAGAACTTAAAAGTTCGCATAAAAAATGGAGAAAGTTTGCAGAAGCAATGCTAAATTCCTGTCCTTACAGCGTTCGTTTGCAGAGGAAAAACAATAAATACTATGCTTACATTTCTTTTGAAGACGACTTGCCAAATACAGCAATAGATTTCAGCAATGGAGCTATCGGGATAGACTTAAATGCTTTTCCATCACACATCGCCTGGGCTGAAATAAAAAAAGACGGCAATTTAGAAAGCTTTGGGGAAATTCCTACACCACATCTCTGGGATGGAAGAAAAGAAAAAAGAGATTACTTTGCATGGGTATACGCCAACGAAATTGTAAAATTAGCCCTTGAGAAAAACAAAGGCATCGTAGTAGAAAAGTTAGCGATAAAAGACAAAGGCTACCGGGGAGATTACAAGGGAAGAAAATCCAGAAGGGTAAAGCACGGTTTTAGCTATAGAAAGCTTATTGCCAGAGTAAAGATACTTGCCCAGAGGTACGGTGTAGCCATAAGAGAAGTAAGCCCGGCTTATACAAGCTTGATAGGGATGCTAAAGTACGCACCGCAGTTTAATTTAACAAAAGATACAGCAGCAGCTTATGTGATAGCCCGAAGAGGATTGGCTTTAAGGGAGAAAATTCCCTTGAAGTATAGAGAGCTATTGAAAAGCCTGCAAAGCAAGTCACGGTCGGTATCTTCAGCTACCGATGGAAGGAATGGAGGTACTGCGGTAAAGGGGAAAACCTTACCGTACAAACCGTGGCGAGTTTTGCGGGTAGCCCTCCTGACGGGAGCTCTCCTGGACAGGCCATTATATCGTGACCTGTCACCGCTTAAGAGAATACTCATAAGCGGTATGGGGGAAGGTGGCTGAAAGTCACGGTAAGTTCCTGCTTCTTGGGGCAGGGGCTATGGCTGTCCCGAATACCGCCAGTTGGGGCTGGGGCAGCTTGAGGGGCGGACAACAAATACCCCAACCTTCCAAACCGGTGCAGTTTTGCACAGTTTGGAAGACCAGGAAAAGAAATTGTTTGAACTTGTAAAAGAGGATTTAAGAAAAATTGAACAAGAGTTAATTAAAGAAGTTAGCGAAAGGAACGAATTTTTACACGACCCTGCCATGCACTTATTAAAAGCGGGAGGAAAAAGGTTAAGACCTGCTTTTGCTTTGTTGGCAGCAAAACTTGGCGATTATGATTTCGAGAAAGTTAAACCTTTAGCAGTGGCATTGGAACTTATTCATATGGCCACGTTAGTTCACGACGATGTTGTTGATAATTCCATGCTTCGCCGTGGGCTTCCCACGGTTAAAGCTAATTGGGGTAATAAGATGTCAATCCATATTGGTGACCGAATTTTTGCCAAATCCTTACTTTTAATCGATTCCTGTAAAAATAATTATGTGGCTAAAGTTTTAGCTGAGGTAAGTGTTAAAATGACTACCGGTGAAATTCAACAGTTAAACGGTGCAAAAAACATTTCTACAAGTATTAAAGACTATTTAATAAAAATTAAAAGAAAAACAGCCCTATTATTATCCGCAAGCTGTGAACTTGGTGGAGTTATGGCCAACGTTTCGCCCAGGGTTGTTAATGCGTTAAAACAGTATGGCTTATATGTTGGGATGGCTTTTCAAATTATCGATGATATTTTGGATTTTACTGCTGATGAAAAGGTTTTGGGAAAACCGGTTGGTAGTGATTTACGGCAAGGATTGATAACCTTACCTGTGCTCTTGGCTTTGAAAAGGGACAAAAAGCATGAGCTTTGGCGGGAGTTACAAAATCTTCCCCAAAATAATGCTAACATTGAGCAAATAATCAAAGAGATAAAATACCTTGGTGGTATAAGTGAAGCTTATGCCTGGGCAAAAAATTACATTGAAAAAGCAATTTCTGCCTTTGAATTGGTGCCAAAGTCACCAGTTAAAGATACTTTTTTAGAAATTGCCCAGTTTATCGTGCAAAGAAATTATTAAATGGTAGCAGGAAATTTGATTAATTTGTAGAAATAATTTGTGAAAACTGTATTTAATCCTTAGATAAAGGAGCGCGTTTAGTATGTATTTAGTGGTTGTGGGGGTAAATCACAGGACTGCTCCGGTTGAGGTGCGGGAAAAGTTATCTTTTTCCGACCACCAATTAAAAGATGCTTTTTCCGCTTTGCTGTCTTATCCTTCCATTGATGGTTCGGTTATTCTTTCTACTTGCAACCGTACTGAGGTTTATGTGGCGTCCTTGGATGTTGATACTGGATTAAAAGTAGTAAGGGAATTCTTGGCTAATTGGGCCGGTTTATCTTTGTCGGATATTAAGAATTATACTTACAATTATACATTGTACGATGCTGTTCATCATCTTTTTCGTGTAGCATCAGGCCTTGATTCCATGATTTTAGGGGAAACCCAGATCTTGGGTCAGGTACGCGATGCTTTTTTAAAAGCCTCATCTTTAAAAGCGTCCAATAAAATATTGAATACCCTATTTCAACACGCTATAACTGTGGGCAAAAAAGTTCGAACCGAAACTGGCATTGACAAAAATCCAGTTTCGATTAGTTATGCCGCAGTTCAATTGGCGTGTTCATTTTTTGGCAGTTTAAAGGATAAGAAGGCGCTTCTAATTGGTGCTGGTAAAATGAGTAGTTTAACAGCGAAGCATTTAAGTTACTATGGAATTAAAGAAATCATTGTTGCTAACCGTTCCTTTGAAAAAGCCGAACAGTTTGCCCGGGAGTTTAATGGAATAGCTGTTCCCTTTGCCAAAATCTATGATATCCTCGCCGAGGTGGATTTGGTAATAAGCTGTACGGGAGCACCTCACCTGATTATCCATAAAGAGCAATTAGAGTTAGTTATCGGAAACAGGCAGCATCCATTATACCTAATAGATATAGCGGTTCCCCGGGATATTGATCCCGAAATAGCTAAACTTCCAAATGTTTTTCTCTATGATATTGATAAATTGCAAAATGTGGTCACCAAAAATTTAGAAGAAAGAAAAAAACTGGCTGAAATGGCTGAAAACATCATTGAAACTGAACTAAAAGCTTTTATTGAATGGCATAGCACCCAGTTTGTAGTTCCAACCATTGTAGCCCTTAAGAAAAAAGCCGAGGAGATCAAGCAAAAAGAGCTTACTAAAGCTTTAAATAAACTGGGAAATATCAGTGAACGGGAAAAAAATATCGTTTGTGCCCTTGCTCATACTATTCTTAATCAATTATTGCATACACCAATAGTGAAATTAAAACAGTATGCTTTAACTCCTCAGGGCCATTTGTACACCGAAATTTTGCAAAACTTATTTGATTTACAAGTTGAAGGGGAACGCCCGAAAAATTTCACCCATCCGAGAGAAGAAATGGAGGAAAGTGATGAAAAAAGAAGTTATTGTGGGGAGTCGAGATAGTGCTTTAGCTTTGTGGCAAACAAATTGGGTGGTGGAAAGACTAAGCAAAATTCACCCAGAAATAAATTTTAAAATTGTGACCATGAAAACAAAAGGGGATAAAATCCTGGACGTAGCTCTGGCCAAAATTGGGGACAAAGGGCTTTTCACTAAAGAATTAGAACATGCCTTGTTAAATAAAACCATAGATATGGCTGTCCATAGCATGAAAGACTTACCAACAGTTTTGCCCGAAGGCTTGAAAATTGGTGCGTTTTGTGAAAGGGAGTACCCGGGAGATGTTTTTATTTCCCCCAAGGGTTTTAAGTTTTTGGAACTACCTCAGGGGGCGAGAATTGGTACCAGCAGTTTGCGGCGGATAGCCCAAATTTTAGCCGTAAGGCCGGATTTACAAGCCATACCGCTGCGCGGAAACCTACCTACACGTTTTCGTAAAATGGAGGAAATGGACTTAGATGGCATTATCTTGGCTTATGCCGGTGTGAAAAGATTGGGTTATGAGGATAAAATTACCGAGATGTTAAGTTTTGACCTCTGTTTACCGGCGGTTGGTCAAGGTTCGATAGGTGTGGAAATCCGTGCCGATGATACTTTTATCGAAGAGCTTTTAAAACCAATCGATCATTTTGCAACAAACCGAGCTATTAGAGCAGAAAGGGCCTTCTTAAAGCGCTTGGAAGGAGGATGTCAAATCCCCATTGGCGCCTATTCTGAAGTTAAAGAAAACCGACTTCATTTGAAAGGCGTTGTTGCCAGTTTAGATGGGAAGTTAGTTATTAAAGGTGAAAAAGAGGGAAGTATTGAGGAACCGGAGAAAGTGGGGATTAGTTTAGCGGAGGAACTTTTAACGAAAGGCGCCCAAAAAATCTTAGAGGAAATCAGGCGGGATGCCAATGAGTAATTCGCTTACCTGCCGGGTTTTGGTAGGGGAAAAAGTTGATTACTTTTTAAATTCGGAATTGTTTTTTCGGGGATTACGGGACGCAAAAAATATTTATTTTTTTGATGAAGAACTTGATTTTATTTTAAAAAATTTTGTAAATACTCACTTGGTAAGTGAACTGCCCAGCAACGTTACCGGAGAAGATGTAATATTAATTACTAAAAAAGAAGATTTGTTAAAGACTTTTCCTTTAAAAAATTATTGTTTTTACAATTTACAACATTTTTTAAATAATGGCCCTCTGGCGGGAGTGCGGGTTTTAATTCCAAGGACAGAAGCTGATGAAAAGCGAGAATGCGGGCGTTTTGGTGCCATAGGTATTGAAGTACCGCTGTTAAAAATAACGTATATTCCTGATGAAAGGATTTTACAGTTAGATTTTTCCGCTTATGATTGGCTTATCTTTACCAGTGCCCACGGTGTAGAGGGCTTTTTTTTCAATTTAAATTATTTTAATGTAAGTTTAGAAAATTTCATTGGGAAAATTGCGGTTGTTGGGGAAAAAACAGCAAAAGCATTAAAAAAATATGGTCTTACCGCGGATTTTTCTCCCCAAAAATTTACGGCAAAAGATTTAGCCCTGGAGCTAACTACCTCCGGAATGATTCAAAAAGGGGTTATAGTCATTCAAGGAAATCTTGGAAGACCCGAGCTTTTGGAGATTTTGGCCCGAAATAATATTCCCACTAAAAAACTGGTTGTTTATGAAAATGCTCCCAATGTCGATATTAAACCTTTTTTAAATGGTTTATTGAAAGCTAAATTAATTGACGTGCTTTTCTTTACAAGTCCTTCAACTTTTAATAATTTCTATCAATTTATTAGTGATGAAAACTTAGCAAAAAATCTACCGCATTTTGCTATTGGGCCCACCACCTATGAGGCTTTTTTGCAAAAAGATATTCGGAGAAAATATTTTTCCTCAGAACATACCCTTGAGGGTTTATGGCAAACTTTGAAAAATCATTGGCAAGGAGAGTGAATTGGGTTATGGATTTAAAGCTACGGATGCGGCGGCTTCGGGCTAATGAGAAAATACGTTCTATGGTTCGGGAAAACCACTTACATCCCGAAGATTTTATCTATCCTTTATTTATCGCACCGGGGGAAAAATACCGCAAAGAAGTTAGTTCCATGCCCGGAGTATTTCAGTTATCCATTGATGAAGCAGTTAAAGAGGCAAAAGAGGTGCATGAGCTTGGTATTCCAGCGGTGATCCTTTTTGGTATTCCCGAGCATAAAGATGAGTTTGGGTGTGAAGCCTATCAGGACGATGGTATCGTCCAGAGGGCTATAAAAGCAATAAAAAAAGAAATTCCTGAACTTTATGTTATAACCGATGTTTGTCTCTGCGAATATACCAGTCACGGTCATTGCGGTGTTGTGCGTAACGGAGAAGTGATAAACGATGAAACTTTGGAACTTTTAGCAAAAACCGCCGTATCACATGCCAAAGCAGGAGCGGACATGGTTGCGCCTTCGGATATGATGGATGGAAGGGTAAGGGCTATTCGTGAGGCTTTGGATGAAAATGGATTTTCGCATATCCCGATCATGGCTTATTCAGCAAAATATGCGTCAGCTTTTTACGGGCCTTTTAGGGAAGCAGCTGAGTCAGCACCGCAATTTGGCGATCGCCGTTCCTACCAGATGGATCCGGCCAATGGGAATGAGGCCTTAAGGGAAGTATGGTTAGATATTGAAGAAGGTGCTGACATAGTAATGGTAAAACCGGCTTTAAGCTATCTCGATATAGTTTGGCGGGTAAAACAAGAGTTTGGCTATCCGGTTTGTGTTTATAATGTTAGTGGAGAATACGCTTTGGTAAAAGCTGCTGCCCGTAATGGTTGGGTTGAGGAAAAGCGGATTGTATTGGAGATCTTAACCTCAATGAAACGGGCCGGAGCAGATTTAATCATTTCTTATCATGCTAAAGATGTTGTTAAATGGCTAAAGGAGGCAAAATAAATGTTAGTTTCCTGGAATACCACCAATCAATGCAATTTGTATTGTGAACATTGTTACCGGGATGCGGGAGCAAAGGTTGAAGAAGAACTATCTACTGAGGAAGGTAAGGCATTAATTGATGAAATCGTTAAAGCCGGGTTTAAGATAATGATATTTTCCGGGGGCGAGCCTTTAATGCGGGAAGATATCCTTGAACTGGTAGATTATGCTTCCCAAAAAGGCTTAAAACCGGTTTTTGGTACTAATGGCACTTTAATTACCCTGGAAATGGCGCAAAAGCTCAAAAAAGCCGGAGCTTTAGCTATGGGAATTAGCTTGGATAGCGTTGACCCCGAAAAACACGACCGTTTTCGGGCTTCTCCCGGTTCTTGGGAAAAGGCTGTGGAAGGGATGAAAAATTGTAAAGCTGCAGGGTTACCCTTTCAAATTCACACTACAGTGGTGGAATGGAATTACGATGAGGTAGAGCAATTAACCGATTTTGCCGTAGAAATAGGTGCAATAGCTCATCATATCTTCTTTTTAGTTCCAACCGGACGTGCGGTAAATATTGAGCAGGAGTCTTTAAGGGCTGAACAGTACGAAAAACTTCTTCATCGTATAATGAAAAAGCAAAAGGAAGTCCCTATTGAATTAAAACCTACCTGTGCTCCCCAGTTTATGCGGATTGCCAAACAAATGGGCATGGATTTGCGGTTTGGAAGAGGCTGCCTGGCGGGAATTTCTTACTGCATTATAAGCCCTAAAGGCGATGTGCAACCGTGTGCCTATCTTAATATTCCCTTAGGTAACGTAAGGGAAGTACCGTTTAGTGAAATCTGGAAAAATAATCCGGTTTTAAACGAGCTGCGTACATTAAACTATAAGGGTGGATGCGGTACCTGTAAATACAAAGAAATTTGTGGCGGTTGTCGGGCTCGGGCTTATTTCTACCATGATGGCGATTACATGGCTGAAGAGCCGTGGTGCCTATACCAGGGGCGTAAGGGATATTAAAAGTAAGGAGTGAGAGAATGCCTTTAAAAATCGATAGATCAATCGAAGCTTTTAGCGAAGCTAAGAAAGTTATTCCCGGAGGAGTTAATAGTCCCGTTCGTGCTTTTAAATCGGTGGGCTTAAATCCGGTTTTTATTGAACGGGGCGAAGGCTCAAAAATTTACGATATTGACGGGAATTGTTATATTGATTACGTTGGCTCATGGGGTCCGCTTATTTTAGGGCATCGCCACCCCAAAGTGGAAGAAGCTTTAGCCAATTGCTTAAAAAAAGGTACGAGTTTCGGGGCTCCAACTCTTTTGGAAACCGAGATGGCGGAAATTATTGTTAATGCTTTTCCTGCAATGGATATGGTACGGATGGTAAACTCGGGTACCGAAGCAACCATGAGTGCCATCCGTTTGGCCCGGGGTTTTACCGGACGAAATAAAATTGTTAAATTTGAAGGTTGTTATCACGGCCATGCGGATTCTTTGTTGATTAAAGCAGGTTCTGGAGCTTTAACCTTAGGTGTTCCTACAAGCCCCGGGGTACCGGCGAATATTGCCAACAACACGATAACTGCTCAATTTAATGACTTAGCTCTCTTAGAAGAAATATTTGCCCAGGAAGGTAATGATATTGCTGCCGTTATTTTAGAACCGGTGGCCGGAAACATGGGAGTAGTCCCGCCTAAGCCAGGCTTTTTAGAAGGTGTTCGGGAGCTTACCAGAAAATATGGTGCTTTGCTAATAATGGACGAGGTTATGACCGGTTTTAGGGTTCACTGGGGTGGAGCTCAGGTTCTCTATAACGTCGAACCGGATATTACAACCCTCGGAAAAATTATTGGTGGAGGCTTACCGGTAGGAGCTTATGGTGGCAGGCGGGAAATCATGGAAATGGTGGCACCGGCCGGACCTGTTTATCAAGCAGGAACTCTTTCGGGTAATCCTTTGGCAATGACCGCCGGTATTGCCACGTTAACTGTTTTAAAGGAAGAAGGGGTTTATGAGCAGTTAGAAGAAAAATCAAGTTATCTGGAAAGCGGTTTAAAAGAAGCGGCAAGAGCCGCGGGCTTAAAGCTCTGGTTTAACCGGGTCGGATCGATGCTTTGCACTTTCTTTACCTCGGAGGAAGTGGTGGATTATAAAACTGCTTGCACATCCGATACTCAAAAGTTTGCGGTGTTCTTTAAGACTCTCTTAGAAAATGGAATTTATATTGCGCCTTCGCAATTTGAAGCCATGTTTGTATCCCTTGCCCATTCCAAAGACGATTTAGATAAAACCATTGAAGCTTCATATAAGGCATTTAAGGCTGCAGCAGAAAATTAATGGCAAAGAAAAACCCCTTGAAGTAAACCTTCAAGGGGTTTTTTCTCATAAATGGTGCGGCAGAGAGGATTTGAACCTCCACGGGTATAAACCCACTAGATCCTGAGTCTAGCGCGTCTGCCGTTCCGCCACTGCCGCACATATAAAAATGGCTGGGGCGGCTGGATTCGAACCAACGAATGGCGGTTCCAAAGACCGCTGCCTTACCACTTGGCGACGCCCCAGTAAAATGTATTAAGTTAAATAAAGTCAGAGATCAAGTGACCTCTGACGTTTATTCTTAATAATGGTGGAGGGGGTAGGATTCGAACCTACGAAGGCATTCGCCGGCAGATTTACAGTCTGCTCCCTTTGACCACTCGGGAACCCCTCCAAATTATCTAAAGTAATTTTATAAAGTAATTTTTTCACTGGTCGGGATGGAGGGATTTGAACCCCCGACTTCCTGCTCCCAAGGCAGGCGCGCTAGCCAAACTGCGCTACATCCCGTAATTTTGAACTGTTCATTCCGGACATTTTCTATTATATATATTTGGTGTAAGGTCGTCAAGTATTAAATTTAAAAAAGCAAGGTATAACATGTTTATTTAAAGAATAAAATAGTGGTATGCAATTAAATTTTATGTTATAATTTGCCATAAGGAGAGTGATATTTATGGATATCTTTAAGCGGAGTATTTTATTAGGTTTAGGTTTGATAACTCTTACGAAAGAAAAAACCGAGGAGTTTTTGAAGGAATTAATGGAAAAAGGGAAAATGAGCAAAGATGAAGCCCAGAGTTTTCTAAATGAAATAATTGAAAAAGGCAAAACCCACAAGGACGAATTAAAAGCGGAAATAAAAGAGGAATTGCAAAAAATAGTTAAAGAGTTAAACTTAGTAACGCGGGATGAACTAAAGCTTTTAGAAAACCGCTTAAATGAATTAGAAAATAAAATCCAGGAACAAAACAGGGGGTAGCAACCCCTTGTTTTTTTAAGGGGGATCAATTGTGTTTCCTTTAACACCAAAGCACCTTTCAAGGTTTCGTGAAATTGCCCGTATTTTTACTGAATTTGGTTTTGGCTTTATTTTAACTTATTTAAAAAGGCCAGCAGCACTGGATAAAGTGGAAATCAACGAATACCGTTTAATTGAACTGGCCGGGAATTTAAGGGAAATGTTAGAAAAATTAGGACCAACATTTATCAAACTTGGACAAGTTTTAAGTACGCAAAGAGACTTACTTCCCAAGCCCTTTCAAGCTGAACTGGAAAAATTACAGGATAGAGTAACCCCGGTTCCTTTTGAAGTTATAGCTTCATATATTGAGAAGAACTTGGGCTCTCCCCTGCACGATATCTTTATTGAGTTTGATGAAAATCCCATTGCCAGCGCTTCCATAGGGCAAGTATACCGGGCCAAGCTTAAAAACGGAAAAAATGTGGTTGTAAAAGTAAAACGACCGGGGGTTGATGAACTGATTAAAACTGACCTGCAAATTCTATATCAAATTGCTTCCTTTATTCAAAACAAAACCAACTGGGGAAAAATTAATAAACCTTTGCGAATGTGGGAAGAATTAAAATCAAGCTTGGAAAGGGAATTAGATTACACCGGGGAAGCACGGAATATAGAAAATTTCAGGCAAAATATAAAATATAAAAAACTAATTATTCCCGAAGTGTTCTGGAACTTTACCAATGAAAACATCTTAGTTTTAGAAGCGGTTTACGGTATTAAAGTAAGTGAACGCTTCCAGCTAATTGAAATGGGTATCGATTTGGACCAGTTAGCTCGAGATTTAGTGGAAATTTTTATTTTGCAGATTTTAGAAGACGGCTATTTTCATGCTGATCCCCATCCGGGCAACATTGCAATAACTCCGCTGGGGGACATTATTTTGTATGACTTTGGGATGGTAGGTTTTTTAAATCCGTGGTTAAGGGAAATACTAATCACTTTATTAATAAGTGTAGTAAGGAAGGATTTTGCAAGGATTTCCGAGTTATTAATTGAATTAAGTCAAAGACAAGACATAATTCCAGCGGAAATAAAAAAAGATGTTCGGGAAATTTTAAATCGCTATTATTTCGTCCCATTATCTTCTTTATCGTTAGGAGAATTATTAAAAGAGTTATTAAACCTTGCCCAAAAGCACGAAATAATAATTCCACCGGAAATTGTTTTAGTAGCGAAAACAATTATTGCTTTAGAAGGAATAGTGAAGAATTTAAACAGTAACTTATCGGTAGCCGAATTAGCGGAGCCGTTAGCAACCAATCTTTTACGGAAACGAATTTTTAAGTTTCCATCCTTTAAAAAAGTTGCCTTAGATTTATATAACTTAGTTGACAAGCTTTTTGCTTTGCCAGGAATGTTAGAAAGTAGTTTAGCAAACTTAGAAAAAGCTAAATTCACTCTCAAAATAGAAGAACGTCAATTAGAAAGACAAGTAACTTCGTTTGCTAAAAGTATTCAGTTTTTAGCAATAGTTATCTTTTATGCAGCTTATTTTTTGGGTTCTCCGGCAATTTTAAATGCTCTTCCGGCAGACCAGAAAGGTAAAATCTTTATTTTTATAACTGTTGTTTATTTTACCGGTGGGTACATTTTATGGAAAAAGCATCTGCTTTAGCATAGATTGTCCTCTTAGGGCATATTTTTTTTTAGAATAAACCCTAAGGGGGTAAGGGAGAATGTTAAAAAAATTTTTTAAAGTAATAATTATTTTTCTTATTTTAAATTCTCTTGCTTATGCCGAACAGTTAAAATCTACCGAAGGAACATCTGCGAGCACCTCGAAATTTGTATTAATTTTTATTGAAGATTTTAATCGCGAGAAACTTTATCAAATTTACCTTCCAAACTTAGTTAATCTTTACGAAATGGGATATAGCGGTGTAATTGAAGGTCAAGATTTGGCTTTTCAACAAACAATTGAACGGGTATTAAAATTAAAAGGTTTTGCAACGAATTTCCCTATTTTGGCTGAAAAGTACGGTTATAAGGTTTATGGGTATGGATTTAATTTAAAAAATTATTCCGGGTTTAAATACCTGCCTAATTTAAGTTATTTTGAAGCAAAGCTCGGTTCAAAGGAAAAATACGGGTTTATTCTTGCTTTTAAAAAAGGTCAAGAAAAATTAGCTGATAAAATCATAGAAAAGCTTTATGAAACAGGAAGTCTCCAAAATACAGTTGTTGCCATAATTGGAAGCGGCAATGAAGGGGTTTTTGGTGTATTTGCCCAAAAACTTAAAAAGAATGTACGGGCAGAAATCCTTGTGGATGATGGAATAATATCGATAATTTCTTTAGCTTTAGGTATTTATCCGCAGGAGGAATGGGGTCCAGTTTTATGGAGTGCAATCTATACCGGAGACTGGGAAAAGGATAACCAAAATAGGATTAAAGAGCAAAAAGAAATTTTAACCTATGTTTTAAAGCTTCGGCAGTCGCTAAAGGGTAAAGATTTAGAAATTGCAAAATATTCTTTAGAAAAAGAGAAACTTTTAACAAAATTAGCGGTGAAAAACGCTGAAAACCGGCGTTTAACCGGTGTAATAAAAAGGTTGAATAGGTTAATTTCAGCACTAAAACTTTTAACTTTACTCATCTTTGTAACCGGAGTATTAGCGCTTTTCCTTGAATATAAATTCTTAAAAAAGAAATATCTGCTATTTTAAATCCGGTAAAGGGTTGTTTTTTAATGTTATAAAAATCACAAATAATTCAGAAAATTTTATATATTATAAGCAGGAATTTTAAGTAGAATGTCGAAAAATTTTTATGTAAATTTGAAAAACATTTTCCGTGAGTGGTAGGAAAATTAAGTTAAATGGTCGAATATTTAAGTTAAACGACGGTCAGTGGAGGGGAAAAAGTTGAAGTTAGCGGTTGCAGGAAAAGGCGGAGTGGGAAAAACCACAGTGGCAGCAGGCTTAATAAAAATTATGGCTTCCGATTACGATAAGATTTATGCCGTTGACGGCGATCCAGATAGCTGTTTAGGGCAAACCTTGGGTCTGTCCATTGAAGAAGCTTATGCTATAACTCCTTTAATCGAAATGAAAGATGAAATAAGAGAAAAAACCGGGGATGGGGGGCTTTTAATCTTAAATCCTAAGGTTGATGGTGATCTTGATAAGTACGGTCGTTATATTGATGACAAAATTTTCTTAATTCGCATGGGGGAAATAAAAAAAGGTGGATCCCAATGCTACTGCCGGGAAAATTCTTTTTTGGGTTCAGTAGTAAGTGCGTTATTTTTGGATAAAAAAGAAGCGGTTGTCATGGATATGGGAGCTGGTATTGAACACTTAACCCGGGGTACGGCCAAAGCGGTTGACATGATGATTGCGGTAATTGAACCAAATTTAAACAGCATTAAAACTGGCTTAAATATTGAAAAATTAGCGGGGGATTTGGGCATAAAAAAGGTGCGCTATGTGATTAACAAAGTTAGGAATATTAAGGAAGAAAAACTTATTAAAAAGCATTTGCCTGAAGATAAGATTCTGGGCATTATACCGTATAATGAACTATTTATAGAACTTTCATTAAAAGGCGAAGAGATTTGGCAGTCTACAAATCCGGCTTTTGTAAATCTTCATGACATATACCAAAAATTGCGTTTGGAGGTGGGATAACCAAAACAAGAGGGGGTGCTTTTAAGATTTACTTAAAAATATTTAAAAAGGAGGTTATTAAATGCCAAGGTTTAGAGATTTAGAGCATACCTCAAAACCTTCCAAAGCAGATCGGGTTTGGGAACCCAAGAATCGGAAAAGAACTATCGATCCTGCTGCTTTGGAAATGCTGGAGAAAGCTGAAAAAGATGGGGTTAAAACGGCGTTTGATCGTTTTGTAGAAATGCAGCCCCAATGTCAGTTTGGTTATAAGGGATTATGCTGTCGTTTTTGCTTACAGGGACCTTGTCGTTTACCAAACGATGATCCTAGCAAGAAGGGAATTTGTGGAGCTTCCGCGTGGACCATTGCAGCCAGGTCTGTCGGAACATTAATCTTGACCGGAGCGGCCGCCCATAATGAACACGCCCGCCACATTGCCCATGCTTTAAAGGAATTAGCAGAAGGTAAAGCTCCCGATTATAAGATTACTGACCCGGACAAATTAAGAAGAATTGCTCAAAGGCTTGGGCTGATACTCAAGGAAAAGACGATATGACCTTAGCAAAGGAAGTTGCCGAATTAGCTCTTGAAGATTTTGCGCGGTTACCCGGATTTGGTGAAAACCTCTGGATCAAAACTACCTTAAATAAAGAACGGTTGGAAAAATATGATGAATGCAATATTATGCCTTCCGGTATTTTTGGGGATATTTCCGATCTTTTAGCACAAGCTCATATTGGAAATGACGATGACCCGGTTAACATTACTTTCAGTGCTTTAAGGGTTGCCTTAACCGATTATGCCGGGATGCATATTGCTACCGATTTTTCGGATGTTCTCTTTGGTACTCCTAAACCAATTGTTACGGAGGCAAACTTGGGGGTTTTAGATGCTAATAAGGTGAATATTGCTGTCCACGGACACAACCCCCTCTTAAGTGAAAAAGTTGTAGATGCGGCAAAAGAATTAGAAGAGGAAGCTAAAGCTGCCGGAGCGGAAGGTATAAATATTGTGGGTATGTGCTGTACCGGAAATGAAGTATTAATGAGAAGAGGTGTTCATTTAGCAACTTCCTTTGCTTCCAGCGAACTTGCGATCGTTACCGGAGCTATGGATGCCGTTGTGGTTGATGTGCAGTGCATAATGCCAGGATTAAAACAAGTCACTGAATGTTATCATACCAGACTTATTACCACATCAAACATTGCAAAAATGCCCGGAACCTACCATGTTCCTTTCCATATTGAAAACGCCCTTGAAAGCGCCAAGGAAATTGTCCGTTTAGGAATTGAAGCATTCAAACAAAGAGTTGGCAAGCCCGTTCATATTCCCGAGGTTAAACATAAAGTTGTAGCTGGATTTAGCTTTGAAGCTTTAATGGAAATATTCGCCCATGTCAATCAGGAAAATCCCATCAGGGTATTAAACGATGCTATTTTATCCGGTCAATTAAAAGGTGTTGTTTTGTTTGCCGGGTGCAACAACTTGAAACGGCCGCAGGATGAAAGCCATATTACTATCTTAAAGGAAATGCTCAAAAACGATGTATTTGTAGTAACCACCGGCTGTTCAGCTCAAGCTTTTGCAAAACACGGTTTCTTACGGCCTGAAGCGTTAGAACTTGCAGGAGAAGGCCTTAAGTCCTTCATTAAGATGCTTGAAGAAAAAGCAGGACTTCAGGGTCAACTACCCCCAGCATTTTTCATGGGTTCATGCGTAGATAATACCCGCGCTTCGGATATTTTGGTAGCCATGGCAAAAGATCTTGGTGTGGATACACCGAAAGTACCTTTTGTAGCGTCAGCTCCTGAAGCTATGAGCGGTAAAGCAGTATCAATTGGTACCTGGTTTGTTACACTCGGTGTGCCGGTACACGTAGGTACCATGCCGCCGCTTGAAGGAAGTGAACTGTTCTATAGCATTACCACGCAAATTGCTTCCGATGTTTACGGTGGTTATTTCATGTTTGAAGTTGATCCAGTGGTTGCTGCCAGGAAGATATTAAATGCGCTTGAATACAGAACTTGGAAGTTGGGCGTTCACAAGCAAACGGCAGAAAAGTTTGAGACCGCCCTCTGCCAAAACTATTAAGGTAAGGAGGGGAGTATATGAGCGAAGTTATTAATTTTGATCAAATTTTTGAAGGGGCAATTGAACCGGGTAAAGAACCCAAAAGGCTTTTTAAAGAGGTTTATGAAGGAGCAATAACTGCGACCAGTTATGCGGAAATTCTCCTTTCCCGGGCCATTGAAAAATATGGACCCGACCATCCGGTAGGTTATCCTGATACTGCCTATTTTCTGCCGGTAATTCGGGCTTTTAGCGGTGAAGAAGTCAGAACATTAAAAGATATGGTACCAATTTTAAACCGGATGCGTGCTCAAATTAAAAGCGAGCTTACCTTTGAAAATGCTCGCTTGGCCGGTGAAGCAACCTGGTACGCCGCAGAAATTATCGAGGCTTTACGCTATCTTAAACACACTCCGGAAAACCCGATTGTTGTACCTCCCTGGACCGGATTTATTGGTGACCCGGTGGTCCGGCAGTACGGTATAAAAATGGTTGACTGGACCATTCCCGGAGAAGCGATTATTATTGGACGGGCAAAAGATAGCAAAGCTGCGAAGAAGATTGTCGATGACCTGATGGGTAAAGGTTTAATGCTTTTCCTTTGTGATGAAATTATTGAACAGCTTTTAGAAGAAAATGTTAAACTGGGAGTTGACTATATTGCCTATCCTTTGGGTAACTTTACCCAGGTGGTCCATGCGGCAAACTATGCATTACGGGCAGGTTTAATGTTTGGAGGTATTGCCCCGGGACTTCGTGATGCTCATAGGGATTACCAGCGCCGCCGAGTTTTAGCTTTTGTTCTCTATCTTGGCGAACATGATATGGTCAAGACTGCGGCAGCAATGGGAGCTATCTTTACCGGTTTTCCGGTGATTACCGACCAGCCTCTTCCCGAAGACAAACAAATTAAAGACTGGTTTATTTCTGAACCGGATTATGATAAAATTGTACAAACTGCCTTGGAAGTCCGTGGTATCAAGATAACTTCTATCGATATTGACCTTCCTATTAACTTTGGACCTGCCTTTGAAGGCGAGTCCATTCGGAAGGGTGATATGCACGTTGAATTTGGCGGTGGTAAGACTCCAAGCTTTGAATTAGTAAGAATGGTTGGACCGGATGAAATTGAAGACGGTAAGGTCGAAGTAATTGGACCGGATATTGATTCGGTAGAGCCCGGTGGTAGACTGCCCATTGGTATTGTTGTTGACATTTACGGTCGGAAAATGCAGGAAGATTTTGAACCGGTACTGGAAAGAAGGATTCACTACTTTACCAACTACGGTGAAGGTTTCTGGCATACCGCGCAGCGGGATTTAACCTGGGTTCGCATTAGTAAAGAAGCATTTGCCAAGGGAGCGCGGCTGAAACATTTAGGACAACTTCTTTATGCTAAATTCAAGCAAGAGTTTCCATCTATCGTTGACCGGGTCCAGGTAACAATTTATACCGATGAACAAAAAGTCTTAGAACTCAGGGAAATTGCCCGAAAGAAATATGCTGAACGGGATGCACGGTTGAGAGAATTAAGTGATGAAGCTGTAGATACCTATTACTCCTGCTTGCTCTGTCAGTCGTTTGCTCCAACCCACGTGTGCATAGTTTCACCGGAAAGGGTGGGGTTGTGCGGAGCGATCAGCTGGTTGGACGCTAAGGCGGCTTACGAAATTAACCCCAATGGTCCCAACCAGCCCATTCCTAAGGAAGGATTAATTGACCCGGTTAAAGGTCAGTGGGAGTCATTTAACGAGTACATTTACAAGAATTCACAACGCACCATTGAAAGAATGAACCTCTATACCATTATGGAGTACCCGATGACTTCCTGCGGTTGTTTTGAAGCGATCATGGCCTACTTACCAGAATTAAATGGTTTCATGATTGTTAACCGGGAACACAGCGGGATGACTCCTATTGGTATGACTTTCTCCACTTTAGCCGGTATGGTGGGTGGAGGTACCCAGACTCCAGGGTTTATGGGAATTGGTAAGTCTTATATCGGCTCGCGCAAATTTGTTAAAGCCGATGGAGGCCTTGCCCGGGTAGTTTGGATGCCAAAAGACTTAAAAGAACAATTACGGTCAATTATTGAAGAAAGAGCTGAAGAAGAAGGGCTTGGTAGGGACTTTATTGATAAAATTGCCGATGAAACAGTAGGTACTACCGTTGACGAAGTTCTGCCATTCTTAGAAGAAAAAGGGCATCCAGCTCTTTCCATGGAGCCACTACTCTAAAAAAGTACTTTCCAGGCGGAAGGAATTTCCTTCCGCCTGCTTAAAGATTTAAAGATTTAAAAAATAACTAAAGAAAGGAGAATCGGAAATGGGCTTAACGGGATTGGAAATTTATAAGCATCTGCCAAAGAAAAACTGTAAAGAATGTGGTCAACCAACTTGTCTTGCTTTTGCCATGCAAATTGCCGCCGGTAAGGCGGGGTTGGATGCTTGCCCATATGTCAGTGATGAGGCTAAAGAGCTTTTGGAATCCGCTTCAGCTCCACCGGTAGCTTTAATTAAAGTGGGTAAAGGGGAAAAAGTATTGGAAATCGGTCACGAAACGGTATTATTCCGTCACGATAAACGGTTTGAACATCCCTGCGGTTTGGCTATTTTGGTAGAAGATACTTTAAGTGAGGGAGAAATTAAAGAAAGAGTTGAAAAAATAAATAAACTGGTTTTTGACCGGGTTGGACAAATGCATTCGGTAAATCTTGTAGCTTTAAAAGGTAGCTCTCAAGATGCGGCGACCTTTGCCAAAGCTGTAGCTACTGCCCGGGAAGTTACCGATCTGCCTTTTATTTTAATCGGTACCCCTGAACAGTTAGCCGCAGCATTAGAAACAGAAGGCGCGAATAATCCGCTACTTTATGCAGCAACTGCTGATAATTACGAGCAAATGGTAGAACTTGCTAAAAAATACAATGTTCCGTTAACTGTTAGTGCAAAAGGTTTAGATGCTTTGGCGGAGTTAGTGCAAAAGATAACTGCTTTAGGTTATAAAAACCTTATTTTAGATCCGCAACCGGAAAACATTAGTGAAGGCTTATTCTATCAAACGCAAATTAGACGCCTGGCTATCAAAAAACTTTTCCGGCCTTTTGGCTACCCAACCATAGCCTTTGCCTTAGATGAAAATCCGTATCAGGCAGTGATGGAAGCTTCGGTTTACATTGCCAAATATGCCGGTATCATTGTTTTAAACACCGTAGAACCGGCAGATATTTTACCGCTAATCACCTTAAGACTTAACATTTACACCGACCCGCAGAAACCAATTGCGGTTGAACCTAAGGTTTACGAAATTTTGAATCCCGGTCCGGATGCTCCTGTATTTATAACCACCAACTTCTCGTTGACTTACTTCTGTGTTGCCGGTGATGTAGAAGGAGCAAGAATTCCGGCTTATATCCTTCCGGTGGATACCGACGGAACTTCCGTATTAACAGCCTGGGCAGCCGGAAAATTCACTCCTGAAAAAATAGCTCAGTTCTTAAAGGAAAGCGGAATTGCTGAAAAAGTTAACCACAGAAAAGCAATCCTCCCCGGTGGAGTTGCCGTATTAAGCGGAAAACTTCAGGAATTATCGGGCTGGGAAATCTTGGTGGGTCCGAGAGAATCTTCGGGTATTAACTCGTTTATAAAGCAACGCTGGAATGTCTAATCTGAGTTTTAAAAATGAAAGAAGGTACTGTAATGGCAGAATATAAAGTTTTGTTTAAACCAGACCAAAAGGAAGTAGCAATTTCCGAAAATACCAATTTAATGGAAGCTTTAAATTTAGCGGGAATTAATATTAAAACTGTTTGCGGTGGTGCCGGTACTTGCGGTAAATGCCTAGTTCGGGTGGTGGACGGGCAAAAAAGAGTCGAAAGCTACGGAAAATTAAAACAAGAAGAAATTGCTCAGGGTTATGTTCTTGCCTGTCAAACATACCCCGAAAGTGATTTAATTATTGAAATTCCTTTTGACTCACGCCTTACTCAACACCAAATAGTAACTGATGATGAAAAAGCTTCTGGAGTTATGAATGAATTAGATTTAGCGGAAGAAGATGAATTGGACCCTCTTTTTAAAGAAGTATCACTGGAATTACCGGTACCAACCTTAGATGACCCAAGGGATGATCTATCAAGACTTACGGCAACCTTTTCCCGCCAGGAAAATGGTAATCTGATTGTAGAATACGAACAGTTAAAGGACCTTCCACAAATCTTACGAAACGAAAACTTTTCCGTAACGGTGGGAGTTAGTGATTATCTGGGACTGAATAAAGCCCTGTATATTAAATCCGGAAGTGCAAGCCAGAGGGTCTTTGGTTTAGCAATTGATATTGGCACCACTACTGTTGTGGTGCAATTGGTGGATCTTGTATCTGGTAAAGTGTTGGGAACAAAAGGGAATTATAACAAACAAGCAGCTTTTGGGGATGATGTCATCAGCAGAATTATCTATGTGGACGAAAATCCAGATGGTGCAGAAAAATTACGAAAAGCTGTATTATCCACAATAAACGAGCTTATCTTCCAACTTTGCAAGGAACATGGTGTAGAGAAAAAGGAAATTATGGCTGCAGTAGTTGCCGGCAATACTACCATGACCCACCTCTTTTTAGAGATAGATCCACGATATATCCGTTTAGAACCGTATACTCCAGCTGCTCTGTTTATACCACCAGTACCGGCAACAGAAGCTAAAATTGAAATGAATCCCAAGGGCTTTGTTTACATTATGCCCAACGTTGCCAGCTACGTGGGTGGTGATATTACCTCAGGGGTTTTATATACCGGGCTGGCAAATTCCGACGAAATAACCCTATTTATCGATATCGGGACAAACGGAGAAATGGTTCTTGGCAATAAAGACTGGCTTGTAACTTGCGCCTGCTCAGCGGGTCCAGCGTTTGAAGGAAGCGGAATTAAGCACGGTATGCGGGCTATGCAGGGAGCCATTGAACGGGTTAGCATTTCTGAAGCAGGCTTAAAAGTTAAATACCAAACCGTTGGAGGAATACCTCCTGTAGGTATTTGTGGTTCGGGTTTAATTGACCTGCTTGCTAACTTAAAAAGGGCCGGAATTATTGACCGTAGCGGCAAAATCGACCGAACAGTAAATAAAGAACGAATCCGCGAAGGGGAAGATGGGCTGGAATTTGTCTTAGCCTGGGCCAATGAAAGCGGTAATAATAAGGACATAGTCATTACCGAAGCGGACATCCAAAATTTAATTCGGGCTAAAGCTGCTATTTTTGCAGGAGTTCGGACGATGTTAGCTATGGTTGATTTGCCCTTAGAAGCTATTGACCGGGTTATCATTGCTGGAGGATTTGGTAAATATCTCAACATAAAAGATGCTATAACCATCGGCCTTTTACCGGACATCGATATTAATAAGTTTTCCTATGTGGGGAATAGCTCGCTAAAAGGTGCAAGGAAAGCCTTGCTTTCCCGAAAAGCTTGTGCTGAGGTTAAGGAAATAGCACGGAAAATGACCTACCTTGAATTAAGTGTAGGTACTACTTTCATGGATGAGTTTGTTTCGGCATCGTTTATTCCCCATACCGATTTGCATCTATTTCCTTCAGTAGAATAAGAAAAGGCAGGAGGAGTTGTCATGGCCTTTAAAATTGCGGTTGCAGGAAAAGGCGGTACGGGAAAAACCACCTTCTCGGCATTAGTTATCAAACAGTTGCTAATGTCTGGTAAAAGACCCATCCTGGCTGTGGATGCGGATGCCAATGCTAATCTAAATGAAGCTCTGGGTTTACAAGTTGAACAGGCAATTTCCGATGTAATAAACCGGTTAGCGAAAAATATGGATCCCATTCCGGCAGGTATGACTAAAGACCAGTATATAAGTTTTAAAATTCATGAAACCCTTTCCGAGGGGGATGATGTGGACCTTTTAGTAATGGGAGGCCCCGAGGGTCAGGGATGTTACTGTTATGCTAATAATTTATTACGGCAGTTTATTTTAACTCTCAGCAATAATTATCCCTATATCGTAATGGATAACGAGGCTGGTATGGAGCACTTGAGCCGTAGAACTACCGATGAGGTAGATGTATTTTTTGTCATAAGTGACGGTAGTGTGCGGGGAATAAGGTCGGCAGGAAGAATCAAACAGCTTATCGATTCCTTGGATTTAAAAATCAAAGAAAAATACTTAGTTATAACACGGATTGAGGAAAAAGATATCCCTGAAGTTCAAGAAGAAATTGAGAAAACCGGGTTAAAGTTAATTGGTGTAATACCCAATGATGAGTTGGTGACGGAATTTGACCGGTATAGCAAACCGTTAATTAATCTACCCGAGGATAGTAAAGCGGTAGTGGCAGTCAAGAAAATTTTACAAAATGCGGGTATTATCTGATAAGAAATAACGGAAAGGAGAGATTTAGATGGCTGTTGAGGTTTTAAAAGAAAAGTGGAATTCAAAAGTTGTAGAAGTAACCTTAGGTACTGGCGATAAAACGGTAACTTTGGGTGGCGACAGTACTCTACCTTTCTTAACTTTTGAAGGGGAAATGCCAAATCCACCTCGCTTTGCATTAGAAGTATTTGATACACCGCCAACCGACTGGCCAGATATTTTAGTTGAGCCTTTCAAAGATGTAATAAACGACCCGGTAGCCTGGGCCAAAAAATGCGTTGAGTACGGAGCAGACATCGTAGCTTTAAGGCTGGTATCCGCTCACCCCGATGGCCAAAACCGATCCGGAGCAGAGTTAGCTGAAGTTTGCAAGGCTGTTGCTGATGCTATTGACGTTCCCTTGATGATTATCGGCTGTGGTGTGGAAGAAAAAGATGCGGAGATTTTCCCGGTTATTGGGGAAGCCTTATCGGGAAGGAACTGCCTGCTTTCTTCGGCAACAAAAGACAATTATAAGCCAATAGTTGCAACCTGTATGGTTCACGGTCATTCGGTAGTGGCTTCCGCGCCTCTGGATATTAACTTATCAAAACAGCTAAACATCATGATAATGGAAATGAACCTTGCTCCTAACCGCATCATTATGGACCCGCTTATTGGCGCATTGGGATACGGTATTGAATATTCGTATTCCATTATTGAAAGAATGCGTCTGGGAGCCTTAACCGGTGATAAAATTTTGGCCATGCCGGTAGTCTGTTTTATTGGTCAGGAAGCCTGGAAAGCAAAGGAAGCTAAAGATCCCGAGGTTGCCGAATGGGGTGATTATGCCCTGCGGGCAATCCACTGGGAAACCGTAACTACCGTTGCGCTTATTCAAGCGGGAGGGCACCTCTTTGTTATGCGCCATCCCAAGTCTTTGGCTGAAGTTAAAGAACATCTAAAAAGAATTTTAAAATAATTTACAGGAGGGAAATTTAAGATGTTTATAATGATCGGTGAGCGTATTAACGGAATGTTTAAGGACATTCGGGAGGCTATTTTAAATAAGGACCCACGTCCGATTCAAGAATGGGCGAGAAGGCAGGCTGAGAAAGGTGCCCATTACTTGGATGTTAATACCGGTCCAACTGCCGATGATCCGGTGCGCGTAATGGAATGGCTGGTAAAAACAATTCAAGAAGTTGTTGATTTACCTTGTTGCCTTGATTCTACTAACCCTGATGCCATCGAAGCCGGTTTAAAGGTTCACCGGGGTCATGCTATGATAAACTCTACTTCGGCAGATCAGTGGAAAATGGATATATTCTTCCCCATGGCCAAAAAATACGAAGCAGCGATTATCGGTCTTACCATGAATGAAAAGGGCGTGCCCAAAGATGCCAATGACCGTTCCCAATTGGCAATGGAACTTGTGGCAAATGCTGATGCTCATGGTATTCCTATGACTGAGCTTTATATTGACCCTCTTATTTTGCCGGTAAACGTTGCCCAGGAACATGCGGTTGAGGTATTGGAAACTATCCGCCAAATTAAACTAATGGCTAATCCGGCTCCAAGAACAGTTCTGGGCTTAAGCAACGTTTCCCAAAAATGCCCGGATCGGCCGCTTATCAATAGAACTTATCTGGTTATGGCTATGACTGCCGGCTTAGATGCGGCAATAATGGATGTTGATGATGATGCCCTGGTAGATGCGGCGGCCACTGCTCACATCTTGCTTAATAAAGAAATTTACTGCGATTCTTATCTTAAAACCTTTAGACAGAAGTAAGAGGACGGGGCTCTGCCCCGTCTTAATACCATTTATTTAATTCAATTTAAGGCGAGGGATTGTAATGGCCAATAACACCTTAACTATGGAAATTGCAGAACTGTCCCATCAGCCGGTAAGTCGCTGCTTTCAATGTCAAAAATGTAGTTTAGGCTGTCCGGTGGCGGAAGAAATGGACTATCTTCCCCACCAGGTAGTTGATTTGATAAATAAAAACCTATCAGAAAAATTGATTGGCAGCAATGCCTCTTGGATTTGCGTTAGCTGCAAAACCTGTGTTCAGCGGTGTCCAAATGGTATTGATATTGGGGCTATCCACGATGCTCTTAAAAATATTCATTTTAAACATAAATTACCTGTCGGAGTTAAAGCGGTTGCTGATTTTTACGAAAGCTTTTTGGATACGGTTTATGACTATGGACGGGCTTACGAATTAGGGATGATAGTGAAACACAAGTTAAAAACCAAAAACTTTACTCAGGATATGAAAATGGGGTTACAGATGTTTTTAAAAGGAAAAATAAAGATTACTCCCCATAAAATCAACAAAATATGGGAAGTCAAAAATTTATTTTCCAGTGTAAAGGGGAGTGAGTAATGAAAACCGGATATTATCCCGGATGTTCACTTCATTCAACTGCTACCGAATATAACGAGTCAGTTTTGGCCGTTGTAAAGGCAATTAACAACGAGGTAAAAGAAATCGATGATTGGAATTGTTGTGGAGCTACCGCCGGCCACAGCACTTCATCGGAACTGGCAATTGGACTTCCCCTTCGTAATTTAATGCTTGCGGAAAAGGAAGGATTTGACGAATTGTTGGTGCCCTGTGCGGCTTGCTATAATCTTTTCAAAACCGCACAATTTGAAGTTGCCCATGGTCAAAAGCAAGATTTAGTTGCCGACATGGAACATCAATTAGGGTTAACATACCAAAATAAGATAAACGTTTTAAATTTTATTGAATATGTTTTAAAACCAGAAAATATCGAAAAAATAAAAAAATTAATTAAAAGGCCGTTAGGAGGAATAAAAGTTGCTGCTTACTACGGTTGCTTGCTTTTAAGACCACACAATGTAGTTGGATTTGATAATCCCGAAAGGCCAACAAAAATGGAAAAACTTCTGGAAGCTTTAGGAGCTTCGCCGGTTCGTTGGAATGCAAAAAATGAATGCTGCGGTGGTAGCCAAGCTCTTTCAAAACCTGAATTGGTTGTGAAACTGGTTAATAATATTGTTGCAAATGCCCGCGATAATGAAGCAGAACTGATAGTTACGGCTTGTCCCCTCTGCCAGGCAAATTTAGATGGACGGCAGATAAACTGGGATTCACCGGAACAAAACAAACAGCTTTTACCGGTTTTATACATTTCGGAGCTAATTGGTTATGCTTTGGGTTTACCTGTAGAAAAGTGGTTTGCCAAACATCTTGTTCCCCCTTCGTTAAAAGCTTAAGGGGAAGGTGGGGAGGTTTTTATGACAAAAAGCTATCTGGTAATCGGTGCCGGCGCAGTGGGATTACAAATAGCCCAGGATTTAGAAGAAAATGGGCATGAAGTTTGGCTGGTAGAAGAATCAGCAATGCCGGGAGGAAAGTTTAACAGCCAAAAACCTTTGGAACCGGGAATAAACCTTGCTTATTTTAGCGGAACCTACCATCCCGGAGATTATTTGTTTACCAGTAAAGCAGTAAGTCTGATGGCTTCCAAACGGGTAAAGGTCCTTTATGGTTCAAAGGTTTCGGTGATTAATGAAGAAAAGGGAAAATTTTATACCGAAATTATTGCTCCTAAGGAAAACTACACCAAAGTTTTTGATGGAGTGTATTTTACCCCTGGCTTTGTGCCCTTTAATCCTGAAGAAAGAGCCGAATACTTGTATGGGATAAATAATTTTGTCTTAACGGGCTTAGAATTAGAGAATTTACTAAAAACTGGAGAAATAAAAAAGAATCCACCGGAAAAAGTAGCGTTTATCCAGTGTGTAGGTTCCCGAAATAACGGAATTGGGCCTGGAAAGCCTTATTGCTCTGGCTTTTGTTGTTTATATAGTTTAAAAGAAATTGACCTTCTGAAAAAAGTTTTGCCTGATACCGTTGTCAAGGTCTTTTATTTGGACTTAAGGCTTTACAATAAGGGTGCTGAAAAGTTATATCAGAGAGCGGTCGCAAATAATGTAAGTTTTATTCGCAACATGATTTCGGCTATAAAAGAAGAACCAAAAAGCTATAAGCCGATTATTCGTTATTTAAACAATGGACGTTTTAAAGATGAACTTTTTGATTTGGTAGTTTTAGCCCAAGGAGCAGAAATAAGCCCAAATATTAAAACTCTTTTGGCCAGTCTCAACATTGCCGAAAATGAGCTCCTGGAATTTTACGGTACACCGGAAAATCCCCATCAAATTCGACCGGGAATATACTTTGCCGGTTCGTTCTTAAATCCAATGGATGGCGCAGACAGCATGGTCTCCGCAGGTTCTGCAACTCTTCCGGAAATAAATTTTAAAGAAAATGTCCAAAGCACCAGGGAAATTAAATATTTTACCAACACCGGTATTATTTTCTGTAATTGTCGAGGGTCATTGCCGGTTGATGAGCTAAAAGGTACAGCAGCAGATTTACCAAATATTACTATTTCCGACTGTTTGAATGAAGATGATCTGGGCAAAGTAAGAAGTTTCTTACTCGACAACCAAATTGGTAATGCAGTTTTTGCCGGTTGTAGCAAGATAAAAATTTTGCCCGGGTTGGAGAAGTTAGCTTATGAGGAATCAATCGGTACAAGGTTTGAAGTGGTAAACCTGAAAGAACAGGGATACTCTTTATACGGCAAGGAAAAGTTTAAAGCTATTGCGCCAAAATTGGTAGCAGGAGCTTTAGCTCGCCTAAAATTCAGCACTAACCCGGCGCTTAAGGTGAAAAATGATATTAACTTTGATGTAGTTGTAATAGGCGGTGGTCTTGCAGGGTTAAAAGTAGCGGAAGCACTAACCGAAAAAGGCGTTTTGGTAACAGTTGTTGAAAAACAAGATTCCTTTGGTGGTAAGCATAAAAATAAAGTCATTCCCTTAGAGGGAATTAATTTAAAGGAGTTTATTGAAAAAATCCTTTTAAAGTTAGAAAACCGCGGGGCTCTTTTACTAAAAAATGCAGAAATTGTGGAAGTCTCAGGTGGTCCAGGTAATTATCAATTAATTATTGAACGCTTTGGTAAGCGTTTGAACATCAACGCTGCTGCCGTCATTTTAGCAACCGGAACGCAAAAGAGTTACGGCCGCTATAAAAAAACTTCGCAAGTTATCTTCCAGGAAGACTTATTTTCCTCGGCGGACTTGCTTTCGCAATGTGACTCAATTGGTTTTTTGCAATGTGCCGGTAGTCGAAATGATTTAAACCCCATTTGCAGTCGCAATTGTTGCGTTTCAAGTTTAGATGCGGCAATCTTTATTAAAGAAAAGTTTCCGGAAAAGGATGTCTTTATCTTTCATCAGGATATAATGGCTTACGGTAAATATGAATACAAGTACTTAAAAGCAAGAGAGTTAGGAATTAAGTTTGTGGTTTATAATCGCGGTCAATATCCGGAAATTAAATCTACCGGCGGTAAAATTCAAGTTGTTACCAACGAGAACTATTTAGACGATGTTGTCCTTGATTTACTGGTTTTAGCCGAAGGGGCTGTTCCCAATAAGGAAAATGAAAAGCTGGCAGAATTGTTCAAAGTTGGGCTTGATGAATTTGGATTTTTACGGGAATCCCACCAAGATATTTCTGGAGGTTACTTCCCCAAATGGGGAGTCTTTGTGGCCGGTGAAGCTCAAGGACCCAAAACCGTAAGGGAGATCCTCTATTCTGCTCAAAACACCGCAAAAAATGTGCTGACTTATCTAAATCAATTACAAAATTCCCAGTTAAAAGTCAATTACAGTGAAGTTATTGAAGAAAAGTGCGCTGCCTGCCTAACCTGTGTTCGGGTTTGCCCATACTCGGTTCCAGTAGTGATTAATGGCAAAAACGTTGCATATATCGATCCAATTTCCTGTCAGGGCTGCGGTATATGTGCTTCCGAATGTCCCAACAAAGCAATTGTTCAGAACAATCGTCCCCATCACGGGGTATTGGCTGAAATAAGGGTATTAGCAGGGGAGGGTAAATGATGACGGCTAAAATTTTAATTTATCAGTGTTCTTACTGTTCCTATTTAACTTTCGATTTATTAAGTCAATACAAAATTTCTTTACCGGATAACATTGTTCTTACCGATCTCCCCTGTACCGGCACCATATCAGTAAATATGTTATTAGAAGCGGTGGAGAATGGTTTTGAAAAGGTATTTGTTTTAGGCGGAACCGGTAATGATTGCCGCTTTTTAAAAGGTAGTCAAAGGGCACAAAAACGAGTAGAAGAGGCGGTCAAGATTTTAAAGGAAATCGGTTATGACAGAGCAACAATTGCTTTTTACGGCTTAAAGCCGGGAGATGTTGATAGTCTGAAAAACATCTTAAGTACGATTTAATTACCTGAGGAAAGGGTGACCAAACCTTGATTGTTGCTGAAAGAAAACCGCTCGAAGAAATAATTAAGATGGTGGAAAAGCATGAAAGTATTTTAGTCTTGGGATGCGGCGGTTGCGTTACGGTATGTTTAGCCGGGGGTGAGAAAGAAGCAGAACAGCTCGCTACGACCCTGCGGCTTTACTTCCAAAAAGAAAACAAACCGTTTAAAACTATTACCACCACTATTACCCGGCAGTGCGATCCAGAATATGTTAAGTCCGTTGCGGAAGAAGTTGCCAAAGTCGATGCTGTTTTATCAACCGCTTGCGGTGTCGGAGTTCAATTTATGGCCGAGAACTATCCTGGTAAATGGGTTTATCCTGCTCTAAATACAAAGTTTGCTGGAGCAAATTTAGAGTTGGGAGTTTGGGGAGAAAGATGTGGCCTTTGCGGAGAATGTATTTTACACCTAACCGGTGGGGTATGTCCGGTAATCCGTTGTTCTAAGAGCTTGTTAAATGGCCCTTGTGGTGGCTCGCAGAACGGAAAATGCGAGGTTTCCAGTGAAATCGACTGTGCTTGGCAGTTGATTTATGACCGGTTAAAAAGTTTAAATAGCCTTGACCTAATCCTTAAGATTCAACCACCCAAAGATTGGTCTAAAGCCCGGGATGGTGGTCCCAGGAAAGTAATTAAGGAGGAGGTCCGGTTATGATAACGGAAAGCCGCCTGGAAAAATTATTTGCCGAAGGTCATTTTGTGGTTACGGCAGAAATTGGACCTCCCAAAAACAGTAACGGAGAAGTAGTACGCAAACATGCTCGTAACTTAAAGAATTACATTGATGGAGCAAACTTAACCGATAACCAAACTGCGGTGGTTAGATTATCCAGTATTGCCGCTGGTTTTCATGTATTATCCGAGGGAGTTGAACCAATCATTCAAATGACCTGCCGGGATAGAAATCGCATTGGGCTTCAATCGGACTTATTAGGAGCGTATAGTCTTGGAATACGCAATGTTTTGGCCCTGACCGGGGACCACCAATCGTTCGGTAACCATCCTACTGCTAAAAACGTCTACGATTTGGATTCGATCCAGTTAATTCAAACCATCAAAAAATTAAGAGATGAAAAACAATTTTTATCCGGTGAACCTATTAAAGAACATGAACCGCGCTTTTTCATTGGCGCCGTAGAAAATCCTTTTGGTGATCCCTTTGAGTTTCGAGTTTTACGCCTTGAGAAAAAAATAGAAGCGGGGGCACAGTTTATTCAAACCCAGTGTATCTTTGATATGGAAAGATTTGAAAGATTTATGGAAATGGTTAGAGAAAGAGGGCTCCACGAAAGGGCGTATATTTTAGCAGGTATTACGCCATTAAAATCAGCGAAAGCTGCTAAGTATATGAAAAACGTTGCCGGAATGATAATGCCTGACCATATAATAGAACGGATGGAGAAAGCCGAAGACCAAAAAGAAGAAGGGGTAAAAATTGCCGTTGAAATGATTGAACACTTAAAGAATGTTAAAGGCGTTGCTGGGGTTCATATCATGGCAATTGCCTGGGAAGATATTGTTCCGGTTATTGTGGAAAGAGCTGGACTGCTTCCACGGCCTGAAGTTTAAACTTCAGGCTTTTTTCTTTTAAACTTCCTGATTTTCTGATATATTATTATTGCGAGATTGGAGGGGTAGGATTGCAGGATTACCATATACACCCCGGTTACTCAATAGATGCAGCCGATTATCCGCTAAAAGATTACTGCGAAAGAGCTCTTGCCCTAAATCTTAAAGAAATTGCCTTTACAACGCATTTTGAGGCAGAGCCAGAAAGAAGGCACCTGGATTGGTTTGTAAGAGTAAACGGCGAGATACAACCTATGGAAGTTGATGAATGGTTGAAGTTCTATTTTGCCGAAATAGAAAAGTTAAAAGAAGAATATAAAGACCGCTTAGCTATAAAAATTGGGTTAGAGGTAGGATATTTTGAAGGAATTGAAGAAAAAATTAGCAAATTAAAAGAAAAGTACCCCTTTGACTTTTTAATAGGGTCTATTCATACCTTAGATCATCTTGCTATTTCTTCAAAAAAAGAAGCATATCAATTGTTTGTTCGGTATTCGGCTAAAGAAATCATTAATAAATATTTTGTGCGGCTTGAAAACCTTGTTAAATCCGGGTTATTTGAAGTTATTGGGCATTTGGATTTATTCTTGCGATACGGGCTTAATTTTTTTGAGCTTGAAAAATTGTTGGTTTTTGATGAAAAAATTAGGGATATTTTCTATTTGATCAAGCAAAAGGGTCAAATTATTGAATTCAACACCTCGGCGCTCAGGCGCGGTCATAATTTCATTCATCCTCATCAATTTTATTTTGAAAAATTGCTCTTGGCAGGTATCGATAAATTTGTAATTGGGTCCGATGCCCATACCCTTTCGGAGCTTGGTTATGAAAGCCAAAAAGCGTTAGAAATTCTTAAAAAATATAATTTAAAGCCGGTTTCGTTGGCAAGAGGTAAATGGGTAATTTGGGAGGACTTCTGATGAGCGGATTAACTTTGTTTTTAGCTGAGCTATTTAATCAAGGGTTGCTAAGTGTTCCCGTTTTTTTATTAAAAAATTACCGGCATCTAAATTTAACGGAAAAAGAATTGGTATTTTTACTTCAACTGATGAGTTTTAATAATGAAGGAAACTTATTACCTTCGGCTGAGTTTTTAGCCAAAAGCTTAGGAGAGGATTTAGGAGAAATTAAAAAGAATTATCGCGAGTTAATTAAAAAAGGCATTATTTCTGTGAGCAAGAAATTTGATGAAAAATCTGGAAAATATGTAGAAACAATTGATTACACTCCGCTTTTCGAAAAATTAACCGATCTATGGGCTGCCCAAAAAGTCTTAAATGAAGTAAACAATAGGCCTTTAGAAAAAGGTAGCGTAGATTCTGCGGCAAGAGTGGTAGAGGTTTTTAGCCGGGAATTTGGAAGAGGACTGTCTCCTATTGAAATTGAACTTATTGATAACTGGTTAAATCAAAAAAAATACTCAGAAGAATTAATCTATGAGGCCTTAAAAAGGGCAGTAATTTTAAATAAAAAAAGTTTTCGGTATATTGATGCTATTCTTTACCGCTGGGAAAGTAATAATATTAAAACTATTGAAGAAGTTAATAACTTTGAAGAGCAAATGAAGAAAAAGAAGACTGCTAAAGCCAGTAAAAATGAAAATAATGACATGGACGAGAAAAAGAAGGAGCTAATTAAAAAACTTTATTTAAGTTAGGTGATTTAAATGACAAAATGTTTAATTTGCCAGGATCGTGGGCTAATTTTAAATGAAAAGGGAGAATATGAAAAATGCCAATGCCTTAGCAAAAAAGATTTAAGCTTAAAACAGGAAAAAAGTTTTATTCCACCATTATACCGGAATATGACTTTTGCTGATTTTGATTTGAGCTATTATTCAAAATATCACATCGACCGCGAGAGAAACATTTCCTATTACGAAAGTGCCCAAAGGGCTTTAAAGGCTGCTATAAATTTTGTTAAACTTCTTACCACCAATCAACCGGTAAAAGGATTGTATTTTTCCGGACCGGTGGGGAGTGGGAAAACGCTTTTAGCAGCGATAATTGCCAATGAAGCGCTTAAAGCAGGGAAAGATGTTTTATTTGTAGTTGTACCTGAATACTTAGAAAAAATTAAGCAAAGCTTTGGTGATGAAAACGATGGTTACTTAATTGAAAAAGCGTTATCCACCGAACTATTAATTTTAGATGATTTGGGTGCTCATAATTATACCGAATGGACAAAAAATACTTTGTATTTAATAATAAATCACCGGTTGTACTATCAATTACCGGTAGTAATAACCACAAATATAAGTCTTGAAGATTTAGAAAATTATTTAGGAGAGAGAACTACTTCGCGCATTTTTGAGCTTTGCCATCACTACTGGCTACCGGTGGATTTAGATATTCGCCTGAGGAAAACCCGAGGAATGTAGAAAAATAATTAGGGAAAACTATTACTGTTTAAAAAAAACAACGGGCTGATTGACATGCAAGAATCCCAAAGGCTTGGAGAAATTCTTCGGGTTTTAAGTAAATATGGGCTAACGGTCCTGAAAAACAAGTTACAAAAACAAGTTGTATTAACGGATTCCCAGATCCTACAACTCTTCACCGATTTAGGCCCTACGTTTATAAAATTTGGGCAGTTTTTAAGTACGCGCCCTGACCTGGTAGACGAAAGGTTTATAACAGTACTTCGTAATTTACAGGATAACGTACCAGCGGTTTCCTTTACGGTGTGCAAAAAATTTATTGAAGAAACTTTTGCGGTAAACTACTTTACTAACTTTAAGGAAATTGACCCCCGACCTATAGCCAGTGCATCAATTGCTCAGGTTTATTTCGGAATTTTAAAAAGTGGGGAAAAAGTTGTTCTTAAAATTAAAAGACCAGATATAGAAGAAACTATAAAAACCGATTTGGAAGTTATCAAAAAGTATTTACTACCACAATTAAGAGCTTTAGGATTTATTTCCCATTTCGATTTGAACAAGATTTTCAATCTATTTGAAATCAAACTTAAAGAAGAATTAGATTTTTTAAACGAACTGCAAAACTTAAAAATTTTTCACAGGGCTCTTAAAAATTATGAAGACCTGATAATTCCGAAAGCATTTAAGGAATTATCGGGACGGAATGTTTTAGTAATGGAGTACGTGGACGGCAATCTTTTAAAAAATTTTTTAGAGCAAAAGGTATATTACCCAACCTTAGGAGAGAAGCTAATCCATAACTTTTGCCGTCTTTTATTTTGGGAAAGGATATTTCATGCAGACCCTCATCCGGGTAATATTATTTTTACCAAAAATAAAAAGCTTTGCTTTTTGGACTTGGGTGCCGTTGGCTTTGTAGACCAGAGAACCGTTGAAATCCTGGCCGAACTATTTATTTATTTATGTGAAAAAAATTTAAATGGAGTAATTAATTTAATTTTTCGCCTGGGACAATACCGGGGAGAAATTGATGAGTTTACTTTTTACCAGGAAATGTACAAGTTACTTGAACTCGTTTCGGAAGTGGGTAAGGGTGAGGTCTTGGCGGGAAAGCTAATTCTTGATATTATTAAAATTAGTATCAAGTATGGTATTAATTTGCCGGTAAATCTTGTTTATATCGGTAAAGCTGCGTTAACTCTGGAAAGTACTGCTATTTCCCTGGGAACACGTTTTAATTTTTTTGAAATCGCTAAAAAATATGGCGAAGAAACTTTAATAAAAACTACCTTAAACACATTGGCACCGTCCGATATAGCTTTAAATTTATACAGGTACTTGGAAATTAAGGGAAAATTACCGTTGCTTTTCTTTTCAATCTTAAAAAAGTTTGATGAGGGAACCTTCCAGGTAATTTTTCGGCATGCCGGATTAGAAATCTTCATCAAAGCTTTGGACAGGACTTCAATGAGAATTACTTTTGGGTTAATAATTTCTTCATTACTTATTGCTTCAGGTTTAATTGTAGCTGCCGATGGCCGGCTTTTGCAAACTTTAGGGACTGCCACCTACATATTATCAATACTTGCCGCCGGTTATTTAATTTATTTAATTTTTAAGTCAGGAAAATGGCATTAAACGAAGGGGGAGATTTATGAGTTCCGAAGTTTATTTTGTGAATGTGCGTGCCCAGAAAGGAGCAAGTTTACTGGAAAAACTGGAACGCTTGATTGACCGGAGCGGGTTAATGGATATTGTAGCACCAAATGATTTGGTGGCAATTAAGCTTCATTTTGGCGAAAGGGGAAATACCGCTTATATTAGACCTCAATTTATCAGGAGAATAGTTAACAAAGTTAAAGCCAAAAAAGGAAAACCCTTTCTGACCGATGCCAATACCTTGTATGTCGGGAGCAGGGCCAATGCCGTCGATCACCTGGAAACTGCTATTGAAAATGGTTTTGACTATGCTGTAGTGGGTGCTCCCTTAATAATTGCCGATGGTCTTACCGGAAAGGATTACATAAAAGTGCCAGTTAATTTAAAACATTTTAAAGAAGTAAACATTGGAAGTGCTGCCGTCTTAGCCGATGCCCTAATTGCTGTAACCCATTTTAAGGGCCACGAAGCTACCGGTTTTGGCGGAACCCTGAAAAATATAGGAATGGGTTTGGGAAGCCGTTCGGGAAAACAGCAAATGCACTCCGATCTGCTGCCGGAAGTTAATGCGGAAATCTGTACCGGCTGCCGAAAATGTGCCCGCTGGTGTCCGGCTCAAGCCATTTCGTATGAAAACGGCAAAGCCGTCATAAACTATGAGCTCTGCATAGGTTGCGGTGAATGTACCGTAACCTGCAATTACCATGCCATAAAAATTAACTGGAAAGATGAAAATGATGTTATTCAGGAAAAAATTGTTGAATACACCTATGGCGTTTTAAAAGACAAAAAAGGAAAAGCTGCTTTTATTACTTTTTTAACTGACATTTCCCCGGATTGTGATTGCTGCAGTTGGAATGATGTTCCCCTGGTGCCAGATATAGGTATTTTAGCTTCCTTTGATCCCATAGCTATTGACCAAGCAGCCGTGGATTTAGTGAATAATGCTGGATCTATTGAGAACTCCGTTATAGGTAAATTAGCTCCGGGGGTTGATAAGATTAAAGCTAACAAGCCTTCAATTAACTGGGAGAAACAGTTGATTTATGGGGAAGCAATAGGTTTAGGCTCCCGAAAATACAAGTTAATTGAAGTTAAATAATAATCTTTTTGACAATTACATCTAACTTAACAATTTCAATACCGGTTTGTCCTTCAAATTCCTTGATAACGTGTGGTATAAATTTTTTAATTTGCTGGGGGATATCTGAACTTTTTTCCACAGCTACTTCCACCGTTGCGGCTAACAGTCCGTATGAATAAGTTAGATCAATGTTTAAAACCTTTTTTACAGGTTTATTTTGGGATAAGATAAAAGCTAAAATTTTTTCTAACGCATCTTCCGCAATCGACAATTTACCCAATTCGTTGTAAAACGGCTTAACTATTGTTTTATCGAAAACAGTCTTTACTTTTTTTCCTCTTTTAAAATAAATTTTTACCGGTTCAAAAAATATCGCTGGAAAAGATTTTTTTACTTCAAAGGCGGGTACCGGTATAACGTGTTTTCCAAGGCGCGAACGGTGAAAACGGGCAATTTTTATTTCATCGGGTGATGCGACGTCATTTATGTAAATAAACCTTTCGGGTTTTTCGAGGGATAAATTTTCACATATTTTTTCGACCATATCCTTGGATGTTCCTAAAACTAAAATATTTTCCGATTGGTAGTTTTCCAGGATTTTTTTTGCCATTTCCCGGTGAAAAGTATCCTGAAATAAAGCGGTGCGAATAGCAGCAATTTTTGATATTTGCTTTTTTGCCGAAATTCCTCCTAAAATTTTTTGACCTTTAATTATCAAGCCATCGTCGATAATAATTTGACAATTATTTTCAAAAGCAATTAAAGCAGCTCTATGACTTTTTCCTGTACCGCTGGGTCCTACAAAGCCTATTGTAGCCATTTTAGATACTCCTTCCTAATTAAAAAATATTTAATTTGGAGGTGTTTTGCAAATGTGGTATATTGAAAAACACAATGAAAATTATCAAGTTGGTTGGAGGGTTTCTGATATATTATATCAGAAAAAAACCCCGTATCAAAACCTGGCAATTGTTGAATTTGCTGAATTCGGTAGATCCTTAATTTTAGATGATGCGGTCCAGACCACAGAAAAAGATGAATACGTTTACCATGAAATGTTGGTTCATCCTGCAGCTTTTACCCATAAGTCTCCCCGTCGGGCCCTGATTATAGGAGGTGGTGACGGAGGAACTTTAAGAGAAGTATTAAAACATAAAACTATTGAAAAAGTTGATTTAGTTGAAATAGATGAAGAGGTTATCAAAGCTTCAAAGCAATTCTTACCATCTTTAAGTGAAAGTTTTAATGATCCCCGGGTTGAAGTTATTATTGATGATGGTATCCGTTACGTTAAAAAAGTAAAAAATTATTACGACCTGATCTTTGTGGATGCCTCAGACCCTGTGGGACCTGCAGTGGTTTTATACAGTGAAGAATTTTACCGTTCCCTTTTTGATGCTTTAACTGCTGACGGAATAGCTGCGGTTCAATCGGAATCGCCCAATTTCTACCCCGATATTTTCGTTAAAATCGTAACTACTTTGCGAGATATTTTTCCCAAGGTAAATGTCGCTTTAGCTCCCGTTCCGTCATATATTAGCGGTTTCTTTGCTTTTACCGTTGCTTCAAAAGTTTATAATCCTAAAGAAACAACTCCCAACATTACGTTTCCTACTAAGTACTACAATGAAGAAATCCATAATGCTTGCTTTGCATTACCAAACTTTATCTTAGATATGCTAAAAATCCGCTAATTTTTAGCGGATTTTTTTATAAAAAAAGGAGTTTTAATTTTTAAACCGAATAAATTAAATAATGAGGGAAGGAAATGGAAAGCAAAGTACTGGAAATGCTCAAACAGGATAAAATTGTTTTTAAAGCTTCTGAAAAAATTTTATTAAAGCCACTTAATTCCTTAACCCGGGAAGAACGGAGAAAATATTTTCAAGAAATTGAGCCGGAGCTTAAAGCATTGCGGACGGATCTCCAAAATTTATTTAAAGCCAATCCGGCAATGCGGGAGAAATATTTAAATGCAGTAGTGTCAGAAGTTCTTGACAATAAAGGGGTTATAAACACTTTAAATTCCACTGTAATTAAAGCTTTAGGCTCTTTCGACTTTTACCGTTTATTAATTGCAAAAGCTCGGGAAAAAAACATAAAACTTTCGCTGCAAACTAACAATTATACCTTTCTGGTCTGGCTTTTATTATTTTTTGTCTTGTTTTTCTACATTCTTATCACCAGGAGGAGTTAAAACTTGAGCCCCTTTAAAAACGCTCTCAAAGAATTTATCTTTTATGCGGGAAGGCATCGTATCGCCGAACGTACCGGGGGAAAGCTTTGCGGGGATAAGATTTATCTTAAATACTTAGGGCAAAATATTTATTTTGATTTAACCCGCTTTACTTTTAGTTCTTTAAAACTTGATGAGTTTGATAAAACTTTAATAATTCGGTATTTTTATCAGGCAAGTGGTTTTCCTCCAAAAAATAGGTGGCTTTCCTTTTTAGATTTGCCGGAAGGAATGCACCATTACCAGCCATTTATTTATGAAGCCTTAAAGCCTCTGGCTGAAAAGGCGTTTTTACCCGAAAGATTAAGTTCTTTAAATGCCGTAAAATTAGCCTTTGGTTCGGAGTCTTACCAAATTTACCCTTTACCCAGGCTTCCTCTTGCTGTAATTAAGTGGGATAACCAAAAAAGTCAAGTTTTGTTTGACCAGGTTTGCTTATCTTACTTGAAAACAGTAGATTTATATGTTCTGGGCATAAAAACGGTAAACTACTTGACAGGCGGGATATAAAAATATATGTTTGGTTTCTTTAAACTTCCCAAAAACCTTGCAGAAACTGAATTCGGGTTAAAATTCAAGGCTACTTATTGTACCCTCTGTAAAGAATTAGGCTCAAAATTCGAAGGCTTTAAACTATTCAACAATTACGATTTCACCTTCTGGGCACTTTTTATAGATTCTTTTTTTGATGAAAATCCTAACGTGGTTAGTTTTTTTTGCCCGTATACTGTAAAAAAGAAATTTCGTTATAATAAACCTACTTTTGGCATCGTAAAAGCAGCATATTACACAAAACTTTTTATGCGCTTAAAGTTAATCGACTTTTTGCAGGACCTACCAATAAAGCATATTGTTGCCCGGAATTTATTTGACTCTCTTTTACACGAACAACATCTTAGAGAAAAAAATAAATTACAGACCCTAGAATACTATGGAGAAATTTCGGGAGTTCTTTTGGGTATAATTACGGCAGATACATTGGTCGAACGTCATGTTTCTTTCGATAAAATTTTTGCTGCTTATAATCTTTCTTATTTTATTGGACGCTATATTTATTTAGTTGATGCCCTTAGTGATTTTAAAAAGGATATAATTTTACGCAGATTTAATGCAATATTAGCAGCTTATCCGGATTTGAAAAATAAAAGGTACGGAAAAACTTTTTACGAAATTAATTTCGTCTTGTACCGCCATTTGGAAATAATAAAAAAGTACCTACTTGATTTAAATAACAGGTTTGCTCCGGAAATGATAGTTGTCTTACAAAATAGTTACATCAAAGCTATTGAGCTATTTTTAAAAAACTTATCCCTAAGGGAGGATGAATATGGAAACTTACCTGAATCTTGGCGCCTACTTACCAAAAAATCTTGAACTTTACTGGGAAAAGATAAAGGAAAAACCCCTAACTGAACAAATAAAATACGTAACAGCGGATTTAAAAAACGGCCTTAGCGGTGAGTACTGGTATTTATTGGGAATTTTATACGATCTTGCTGGTGAGTTTTCAAAAGCTTTTCGGGCCTTTGAAAAAGCAGAACCATTTCTTCAAGATAAAATTTTTAATTATTATCCCCATCATCCCCGTGGCTACCGCAGAGAAGGTCTTTCTTTATGTGATGTGGCGTGTGGTGCCTGCTTGTTAGACACCTGCTGCGAATGCATGGGAGGAGATTTCATTTCGTGCTGTTAAAGAAAGATCTTATGGCAACTTTTCTTGGAAGTTTGGCTTTTTTAGCAACATTTGTTGCAGAATATTTTCACATCGCTCCAAGGGTAATAGGCATTGGTGTTGGTTTTTTGGTGTTATTTTGCAGCAATTTTTTAGGAAAGCGCCAGGCATTTCTTTACGTGCTGATATTAACTATTTTAGCGGTATTATTTCTTAATCCTATAGTTGCTTTAAAATATTTCTTGCTTTACCTACTTATGCCACTCTTGCTGGCAATAGGTGATGGTAAACTTTCTTTAAAAATCCTAACCCTTATTATTGGTAGCGGAGGAATATTTTTATACTTATTAGCTTATTTAAAATACTTTAAATTTATTTACATCCTAAGTTATAAAATAAATAGTATTGGATACTTAATAGTGATTGCAATTTTTGGCGCAGCTGTGTATTATTTAATTTTAACTTACGGATGGACTTACATAAGAAAAAATATTCCGGCTAATTTCTTAAATTATTTATCAAATATTCTTGACTAACAAAAAAAAATGATGCATAATATAATAGCGACAACGGGTTGTAGCGCAGTTTGGTAGCGCGCCACATTCGGGATGTGGAGGCCGTGGGTTCAAGTCCCGCCAACCCGACCATTGAAAATAAAGCCCCGCAAGGAGTTGCGGGGCTTTACTATTTTTACCAGATGCGTTTATTTGTATGATTGCTAAAAGACATCCGAGTGTCCCAATCTTTCGGAAATTATTTTTGCGGGAACGCCGGCCGCTAAAAGAAAAGTGGCGTAAAAATGCCGGAGATCATGAAAACGTGCCTGAATCCCAAGTTTTATTACAGTTTTAATAAATACTCTGGTAACATAGTCAGGTCGCAAAGACAGTCCATCTTCATAGATGCAAATATAACCAGTATCATTATAAGCAGGACCAAGATTTTTTATGTTCATTAATTTTTTCCTTTGCTTTTAGTAATTCCTTTTTAACTATTTCAGGCATGAAAAACAGCTCTTCCATGACCTGATTTAGGCTCTTTTTCATACGGTTTTCCTTTAACAGAAACAATATTACGACGAACAAAGACTACTCCATTATCCATATCTATATCTTCCCATTTTAAGCCAAGGGCTTCCCCTTGACGTAAACCTAAAAAAGCCGAGAGAAAAATTGGCATATACGCAGGTTCGCCATCAATTGCTTTTAAAATAGATTCCACATCTCTTGGAATTAAAACAAACATTTACTTTTGGTTTTGGCTTTCCTGGTGGTTCAATTTCATCGCGGGGGATTTTGGCAACAAGATTCCATTTGAATGCCATGTTTTAAATTTTAAATTTTGAAACTAGGAAAACTCCATTTATCTTTAATTTTATTTTGTTAAATTTATATCTTATCAGCTAGAAGGATTTAATTTGTTTGCATCGAATTAGTAATTTAAAGCAGATAAATGTCGTCGATGTTTTAGGGTTTTGGCATTCTTGGATTTCGACGACGATTTTAAGGTTTTCACACTCGCTTAAAAATGAAAAATTTCTATTTAAGAAAAAATAAAAATAAAACTTCATATAACATAAATTTAGCAAGATATTTTGCTTCTACCTTCAGAAAGTTTGAATTATTAAGAAGAGAAAAGTGTTAAATATTGCAGAATATTCTTGATTCTAATCGTATATTTATTTTTAATTTTTTAAACTATATGTGGGGTAACCTAAAAAATTTCAGAGAAATAAGGAGGAATGAAAAATGGCAAGTCGTATTGTGCATACCACTAAAATGACTTGGGTATTGGACCCCCGGGAGCCAATGCTAGGCCCTGTAGTAGATGGGGGAACAATTGTTGCCCGAGTTTCACCCGGGTGCTGGGGTCCTATGATTACTCCTGATTATCCTAGTGGTCACGAAGTTACTCATCCTGTTGCAGTTGAAGGTGCTGAAGTAGGAGATGCGGTTTTAATTAAAATAAAGAAAATAAACGTCTTGTCGCTAGCAACGACATCCGGTACTGACAGTTTTAATGATGGCAATTATGTTGGTGATCCTTTTGTTGCCAAAAGATGTCCGGGATGTGGAGCAATTAATCCCAAAACATATGTAGATGGGATTGGCGAAGACGCCATAAAATGTGTAAACTGCCACACTCCTGTTAAGCCTTTTCATTTAGATAACGGTTACACAATGCTTTTTAATGAAGAAAGGACCATAGGTATTACTGTTCCTCCAGAGTTGGCTAAGGAAATAGCAAAACAAGCAAGTCATTTTAGCGCAATTCCCCCTGAATCACATCAGTATTCCTCAAACCTTATTGCCAAAGGTGACCTAGCTGGAGTGTTGACTCGTGTTCGTCCGATGGTTGGGAATATTGGCTCATGTCCAGCTGTTCCTATGCCATCTTCACACAATGCTGGAGATTTTGGTAGTTTCCTTTTAGGTGCTCCTCATGATTATGCGCTTACTGAGGAACAACTTCTTTTAAGAACAGACGGCCATATGGATATAAACGAAGTTTGTGAAGGAACAATGATAATTGTACCGGTAAAAGTTCCGGGAGCTGGGATATATGTCGGCGATGTCCATGCCATGATGGGGGATGGTGAGGTAGCTGGTCATACTACCGATGTTGCAGCTGAAGTAATTATTGAAGTCAAAGTAATAAAAGGTTTAAAAATTGATGGTCCTATCATTTTACCAAGACCTGAAGACTTACCATATTTAGCCCGTCCATATACTGAAGAAGAGAAGAATAAAGCACGTCATTTAGCAGAGATTTACGGATTTAATGTGGAAACAGAAATGTACCCACTTCAGGTGTTTCTACTCACATAAAATAACCGTCCAATGCTCAGATTTCGTGGCCAAATAGAAAAGGAATTTGTTTAGATAATGGCGAATAATTGGAGAAAAAATCTAAAGAAGGAGAAAAAGGAAAAGTCTTCGAGTAAGGTTTACGGAGCTGACACTCCCCTTACCGAAGACTTTCCTCCATACCGTACTTTGATTGTAACTTATCTTGGAGCTTCAGTAAAGGAGTATTTAGAAAATTACTTAAATTTTTTGGAAGAAAACCAATGGTATTGCCCGGTTTGTAGTGCAAAGATGTCTTTTCACGGATGGTATCGACGAAAAATAATAACCTTAGATGGAACTACTACTAGAATTCCAATAGCCCGCTATCGCTGTTCTAACTGCCGGAAAACCCATGCCATTTTACCGGATTTTGTTGCGCCTTACCGCCATTATTCCCAGGTTTTGATTGCAGCTGTAGTTGAAGAAGTAGTTTCCAAGCAGGTACCGCCAGAACGGGTCGAGGGCAATCAGGATATTCCCACTACTCGGCGATGGATACGCCGATTTCTAAAGCGATGTCATGAGGTTATAGGCGTTTTAGAAAGTATAGCTTTTAGATACACCGGGCAAATAAAATCGCTTCTAACGGAAGCACGGTCGTCGCCCTGGGAGCAAATGCTTGCGGCTTTAGAACTACTGCCGGCGGTAAAAGCTACTTCGGTGTTTGGTGCGGTAAATCTCTGGCTGACCATGGACGTGGTCGGCCTCTGGCTTTAACTAATTTCACATAGTTTGGTCTCCTGGCCATTCTTGGGATTGTGGTATGGTGAATTTAACACCATATTTAAACAAGGAGATGGTCAGGTTGCCAAAGGAATTATCTTATCAGCAAGAAATTGCTCTTAAACGTTTTGCTCTGATAGCACCTTTGCTGGAGCCGGATTTAGAAGCGGCGGAAAAGCGCCAACGCCGGAAAGAAATCTTAGCCAGGAGTGAAATTTCCTCCCGTACCCTGCGCCGCTACTTACAACTTTACCGCCAGCAGGGTTTATCCGGTCTTATGCCAAAAATCCGGTCTGATAATGGAAGCAGTCGTACTATAAGCCATGAAATAATCGAAGAGGCGGTAAAACTTAAGGAAGAACTTCCGGAACGGAGTGTAAGCCAAATCATAGCGATTTTAGAAGGAGAAAAGAAAGTTCCTGCAGGAATGTTAGCCCGGTCTACCCTTGGAAGGCATCTTTCTCGTTTAGGCCTAACCCAAAAGGAAGCTAACCAAAAGATATCAGGGCACAGGCGTTTTGCAAAAGAACAGCGTAATCGCCTCTGGCAAGCAGATATCAAATATGGGCCGTATCTACCGCATCCAAAGAATCCCAAACGCAAAGTGCGAACTTATTTAGTGGCATTTATCGATGATGCTACTCGTCTTCTTTGTCATGGAGAGTTTTATCTTGACCAGAAGAGGCCAGTTTTAGAAGATTGTTTTCGTAAAGCCATCTTGAAACGAGGAATCCCGGATGCGGTATATGTAGATAATGGCAAGATTTTTGTTTCCCGCTGGTTTCGTTTGGGATGTGCCAGGCTGGGGATAAGGCCAATTAATACTAAGCCATATTCACCTGAATCTAAGGGGAAAATTGAAAGGTTTAACCGCACCGTTGAGTCTTTTATAGCCGAAATAGAACTGCAACAACCTGAGACCCTGGCAGAACTTAACCAGGCTTTTGCTGTTTGGGTTGAAGAAGGTTATAACCACCACCCGCACAGCTCTTTAGAAAACGAAACTCCGGCTAACCGTTTCCAGAAGGATACCCGGCGTTTACGGTTTGCCAGCCTGGAAGAATGTCGGGAAGCTTTCCTCTGGGAAGCAAGTCGTCGGGTAGATAAAACAGGATGTATCAAACTTGAAGGACGGTTTTATGAAATTGGTTTGGAATGGATACGAAAAACCGTTGATCTCCGTTACGACCCTTTTGACTTAGAAAGTATCGAGTTCTGGTATAACGGCCAAAAGCAGGGACTGGCCAAGCCTTTGGTTATCCAGGAATACAACAACCTTGCTGCAAAAAATAAAAAAGAGCAAGAAAATAAAACACCAAAAACTTCCCGCCTCTTAACAGTACTTGAAGAAAGAAGTATTGAACGCCGCCGGCGAAAATTAGGGGCCATACCCTTCCGCCAGCTGGAAGGGGGTAAGTAAAAATGTTTGAACACTTTTTTGGTTTTCACCGCACCCCCTTCGGGAGGGATCTGCCGGTAAACTCTTTGTTTACCACTCCTGCCCATGAAGAGCTGGTATCCAGGCTTAAATATGCAGCGGAAAAACGCCTCTTTGCCCTAATTACCGGCGAAGTAGGAGCAGGTAAGTCCACAGCATTACGGCAACTATTATCGCTATTAAACCCCAATAAGTACCGGGTTATTTATATTAGCGATTCTGGTCTAACTCCCAGGCATTTTTACTGGGAAGCCCTGCGGCAGCTTGACTGTGAGCCACGCTTTAACCGGGGACAGGCTAAACGTCAGCTGCATCAGGTTATCCTTGACTTAGCAGAAAATCAACAGAAAATACCGGTAGTTATTGTGGATGAAGCTCATCTCCTTGACCGGGAAATGCTTGAAGAAATACGCTTTCTTTTGAATTTTCGCATGGATTCGTATAATCCAATGAGTCTAATTCTGGTAGGTCAGCCAGAACTGCGCCGTATCTTACAACTTCAGGTTTATGAAGCTATTGCTCAGAGGATTAACCTTCGCTACCACCTTCCGCCCATGGAACGGGAGGAAGCAAAAGGCTATGTGGCCCACCATCTCAGGACAGCCGGGGCAAGTTCAGCAATTTTTACCGATGATGCCTTGGATATGGTCTATGAGTATGCTGGGGGTATTGCCCGGAAAATCAATAACCTGTGCATTGCTTGTCTAATGGCAGCTGCAGCCGAACAGAAACGGCTTATTGATGACCGTATGGTCAAGGTAGTAATTGAAAATGAATTTTCTGTATAAAATTATGTCAATGGCCAGGCAGTATAAAAAACTGCCTGGCCAAATAAAGTGAGCAATATTTGCGGCCACTTAATTTGAGCTAAATGTGGTCAATTAGTGTGAGCGGTAACATTCAGGTTGTAGGCTCGGGTGTAGATTTAAATAAAGCAACAATAAACGGACTTGAAAGAATGGCTAACTTAACAGGCCTTTCAATCTCTGAAGTAAAAAACAGAGCAACTATTACCGGTGACATTCAAATAGGCAGGTTACCAGGAGTAGTACAGGTCACCATGTTAACTCCAAGCAGCATTTTGAAGAAATTGAATTTACTGGAGATATATGAGGAGCAATATAAGTAAAGGAAACACACTAAATTTGTAAAGTAAATCAGGCGGGGTAACCCGCCTGATATGTGTCTTTCTTGGCTTGTATTATCGATAAGAATATGGCCATGTATAACTATACTTAAAATACAGGGGCAAGAAATACTTTTTAGTGTTTTTTATAGTTCTTTACTTTTTAAATAATTTAAAAGGAAGTTAGATATTAAATTTCTATTTCGAGTCCACCGCACTCTGACTTTAATTAAATCTGCTAGCTGCCCAGCTTAGTAACAATAATCTGTTGGAAGATAAATAAGTTTTTTTGCTTCATCCTGGGTTAAATCTGTTTCTTTTTTATTTAGTTAAATCTAACTCACACCTTTTTATTGTTCGGAATTTATTTTTTGCCTGGACATGGTCAGCCCTGGATAATGTATGTATTACCGGAGTTGACGCGAAATAGCTTGATGTTATATGGAGGGTAGTATTTGGTGAAATAAGTAAAGTAGGATAGTTTTTAAAAATAATTTTGGGAAAAGAGGAGGAAAATTTTTAAGTTACTGGTAATAAAGTGCAATAATGTATAACAATGCCGCTGTAAGTACATTAAATGTTGATGCCTCGAATAGGTTAAAATTTTTTTCGCGATAAAATTCCTAAAGGGCGGGAGTGGCACAATCCTTTTTTGAAAGGATGGAAATAACAGTGAATATTGTGCTCATTGCTCCTTATAAAAATCTGCTTGAAATAGCTATTGAGGTCAAAAAGGATTTTGATTTTGCTTTTAATTTGGAACTTGGAGATCTAAGTGAAGGCGTGAAAATAGCACAGGAGTGGGAAAAGAAAGGAGCCGACATCATTATTAGCCGTGGTGGTACTTACCAACTTATAAAAGAAGCAGTATCGATACCTGTAGTTGAAATAAAAGTTAGCCCCTTCGATATTCTCAGGCAGTTTAAAGGACTGATTGGTTATAGCGAACCTATTGGAGTCGCTGGTTATATGAATGTAATTTACGGTTCTGAAGTTATCGGGGAAGTATTGAATTTAAACCTTATTAAAATAGAAATCAAAAAGGAAACAGAAGCTCTATTTCAAATTGCTGAAGCCAAGGAAAAAGGCGCAAAGATAATCATCGGTGACACCATTGGTGCTTGTTGCGCTGCACAACTAGGGCTTAAAAGTCGGCTAATTATTTCTGGTAAAGAAGCGGTTGCAAATGCGCTTAGTGAAGCATTCAGGCTAGCGGAAGCCATTAAATCAGAAAAAGAAAAAACCGAACAGATTAAAACAATTGTTGACTTTGTACATGACGGGATTATTGCCGTGGATAAAGATGGGAGGATATCTATATATAATAAAATGGCGGAAAAAATATTCAAAAAACTACCTTCCGAAGTTATAGGAAAAAAAGTAGAAACAGTAATACCTAATACCCGATTATACGAGGTGATAAAGACAGGAAAGCCTGAAATCGGAAAAATACAGGAAATTTCGGGAACTATGATTGCCACAAACCGAGTTCCAATTGTGGTAGGTAATGAGGTTGTAGGAGCAGTTGCAACATTTCAGGATGTGGCTGAAATTCAAAATATGGAACAAAAAATAAGAAGACGGCTGGCAGATAAAGGATTGATTGCGTCTTTTAAGTTTGATGACATTATTTTTATAAGTGATAAAATGAAAGATGTTGTTAATCAAGCAAAAAAATATGCTCTTTTAGATTCTACAGTCCTTATTTTGGGCGAAACGGGTACGGGCAAGGAACTTTTTGCCCAAAGTATTCACAATGCAAGTGAAAGAAAAAATGGTCCATTTGTAGCAATAAATTGTGCTGCTTTGCCAGAAAATTTATTAGAGAGCGAATTGTTCGGATATGCTGAAGGAGCTTTTACTGGCGCAAGAAAAGGAGGAAAGGCAGGGCTATTCGAGCTTGCTCATAAAGGTACCATATTTTTAGACGAAATCGGTGAAATGCCTATGGGGCTCCAGTCAAAACTGCTAAGAGTAATCCAAGAAAAAAAGGTGATGAGAATAGGAGATGATAGGTTAATCCCGGTTGATGTGAGAATAATATGTGCCACAAATCGAAATCTTATTGAAATGATTAATGAAGGTAAGTTTAAACGAGACTTATTTTACCGGATTAGCATTCTTCAAATCCATATACCGTCTCTCAGGGAAAGAAAAGAGGACATTGAAGTACTTGTACCATACTTTATAAAAAAATATTCACTTATTTGCAAAAAGCATATTCAAGGAATCACTTCCAGGGGGATGGAGCTTTTAAAGAAATGGGATTATCCAGGAAATGTAAGGGAATTGGAGAGCATTATCGAAAGAGCCTGCGCTATTTGCGAAGGTAATATTATCGATGTAAGGGATATTAAACTATACAATGATCAAGATAGTATGGAAAATAAAGTGTCAAGTCAATCCTTCCTTGAAATAAAACCATTAGACGAAATTGAAAAAGAATATATTAAAAAGGTTATAAAATTTACAGATGGAAATTTATCAGAAGCAGCGAAAAAGCTTGGAATAAGTAGAACAACTTTATGGAGAAAATTAAAAAATTTCAATTAAATTCATTACCGGAAACCATTGTTGCATTTTGCAACAATGGTTTTATTTTTTAACGAATAAGTGTTTCAAATTTTAACATTTGTATTAAAGTATTTAGCAATTAACAGATAAAACGTTGGCATGACCTTTGCTTGAGGTATTAAATGGAGGTGGTTATATGAAAAAACTTGCAGTTGTGGCTCATCCTGAAGATAACGTGGCCACAGCAGTACAAAACTTAAGTAAAAACGAGGAGGTGCTAGTGGATGTAAACGGTAAAGAATTGAGGATAAAATTAATTGATAATATTCCCTTTGGGCACAAATTTGCTCTCAAAGAAATTGAGATGGGAGCAAATGTGGTTAAGTACGGTGAGGTTATAGGGAGAGCTACAAAGTCCATCAAAGTTGGCGAACATGTTCATGTCCACAACATTGAGAGTTTGCGCGGTAGGGGTGACTGGGAGGGGGATGTAAAATGAAAATCAAAGGTTTTGTAAGGCCAGACGGTAAAGTTGGTATCCGTAATCACGTGTTAATAATTCCATCATCGGTTTGTGCTAGCGAAGTAGCTATGCGGATAGCTTCTCATGTAAATGGAGCAGTAGCTCTCGCCAACCAGCACGGCTGCTGCCAGATTGGGGCTGATCTGGAACTTGTTACAAAGACGCTTATAGGACTCGGTAAGAATCCAAATGTAGCAGCTGTTCTTGTTGTAGGTTTAGGCTGTGAAGGGGTTCCCACTGAGAAGGTTGCTGACGAAATATCAAAAACTGGAAAAAAAGTTGAATATATAATTATACAAGATTGTGGGGGAACTTTAAAAGCTGAGGAGATTGGTACAAGACTGGCAAGGCAAATGGCTCAGGAAGTTTCTTTGCTTAAAAGAGAAGAAGTAGATATCACAAATTTAATATTGGCGGTTGAATGTGGAGGATCTGATACTACCTCTGGGCTTGCATCAAATCCGGTAGCAGGTTATGTTTCAGATAAACTAATCGAGCTTGGTGGCACTTCAATGTTTTCGGAAACTACAGAAATAATTGGTGCCGAACACCTACTTGCTAAACGCGCAGTTTCCAAGGAAGTAGCTCAAAAGCTTCTAGAAATAGTTAGAAGGTGTGAGGAAAAAGCCAAAACAATGGGAGTTGACATGCGTGGAGGACAGCCAACCCCTGGAAATATCGAAGGTGGTATAAGTACCATAGAAGAAAAATCTCTTGGATGTATATATAAGGGAGGTACTAAACCAGTACAGGGCGTTTTGGAATACGCAGAGGCACCAACAGGTAAAGGGCTTTATATTATGGATACCCCAGGACAGGATATTGAATCGATAACAGGGATGACAGCAGGTGGAGCGCAACTAGTAATCTTTACAACAGGTAGAGGAACACCAACTGGTTCACCTATAGCTCCAGTAATAAAAATTACTGCTAACCCTGATACATTTAAAAAGATGGAAGACAATATCGATTTTAATGCTGGCACGATAATTTTAGGAGATGAAACTATTCGGGAAGCAGGCGAACGGTTATTTAGTGAAATGATAGAAGTTTGCAATGGCAAGCTTACCAAAGCCGAGGCTCTGAAACATAGAGAATTTGGAATATATAAACTTATTTCAACCTTTTAAAGATTCAATTTATATGCATAAAAGTCTATAGCAGTCCCCCCTTTTTTTTAGAGGGGGACTGTCACCTTAAAACATTGCAACTGCTATACTAAATGCTTTGCAGAATTTCTCGATATCTTCTGAATTACAAATATGCTTAAATTTCGTAAATTTTTAATTTTGGTCTAATTATAATTTATGTAAATTTTTTAGAATAATCTAATTTATTTAAACTAAAATTTTGCAAGGAGGGAGCCAAATGAAAATTAAAGCAACTTTAGAACGTGTACCTGGTGGTATGATGGTCATTCCCCTTTTTTTGGGTACATTAATTAATACACTTTTTCCAAATGCAGCAAACACATTTGGATCCTTTACAGGAGCTTTACTAACCGGCGCTTTACCAATTTTAGCAGTATTTTTTGTATGCATGGGAGCAACCATAGATTTTAAAGCGACACCTTACATTTTAAAAAAAGGTGGAGCTTTATGGATTACAAAAATATTAATTGGAGTTATCGTAGGAGTTATAGGTGCCAAATTTCTTGGAGAAGGAATGATAAAAAGTGGTCCGTTTGTCGGACTTTCTGTTTTAGCTCTTGTAGCATCGATGAATGATACAAATGGTGGCTTATATATGGCCTTAATGGGACAATTTGGCAAAAAAGAAGACGTAGCAGCTTATTCTGTTATGAGCTTAGAATCTGGGCCGTTTTTTACAATGGTGACATTAGGAGTGGCAGGACTTTCAGCATTTCCATGGCAAATGCTTGTTGGAGCAATACTTCCTCTTATAATTGGTATGATTTTGGGTAATTTAGATAAAGAACTGAGGGAATTTTTCGGTAGAGCAGTACCAGTATTAATACCGTTTTTTGCTTTTGGGCTTGGAGCCAAAATGAATTTGCTTGATGTATGGAAGGCTGGACTTGTAGGTATCTTGGTGGGCGTTGCTGTAGTAGTTATTACTGGAACGGCATTATTTATTGCTGATCGGTTAACCGGTGGTAACGGAATAGCCGGGTTAGCGGCTGCATCTACTGCAGGAAATGCTGCAGCAGTACCAGCTGTAGTTGCATCAGCAAACCATGCCTATGCTCCAGTTGCACCAGCGGCTACAGCAATAGTAGCATCGTCAGTTATTGTCACTGCATTTTTGGTTCCAATTATAACCGCTTGGTGGGCAAAACGTATCGGAGTTGTAAATAACAATGCCGCATAAAATTTTGAATATAAAAGCATTATATCTGAATCTTACATTAGGATAAATGTTATAGGGGTCAAGGGTAAGCAAGTTTCAAAATGTGTGGTTCCTTGACCCCTAAAATTCTAAAATGTTATATGTACTGCAATTTTTACTTTTCTCTAAAAAATAAAAAAATATAAAAACTGATAAAGAAAACTAGAGAAAAAAGGAAGTGGTATAATGTGAAACAAATTGCTATTATTGCCGATGATTTAACTGGGGCCTCAGATACCGGTGTTCAATTTACCCAAAAAGGACTAAGAACCTTGGTCATCTTTGATATAAAAAACTTATTTGAAGATGCTAAAAATGTGAATGTAGTTGTAATTGATACTGACAGCCGTTCTCTTACTTCTTCTGCTGCTTATCAAAAAATAAAAGAAGTTTCTCAAGTATTAAAACCTAAAGGATACAAGCTAATTTATAAAAAAATAGATTCTACACTTCGTGGAAATATTGGTGCAGAAATAGACGCCATAATGGATGTTATTACTTTTGATTTTGCAGCTATAGTGCCGGCTTATCCTAAAATGGGCCGAACCACAATTGAAGGGCAACATTTTTTACATGGAGTTCCGATTGATAAAACTGAAATCGCAAATGATCCTATATGCCCTGTCAAAGATTCCAATATAGTATCTTTATTATCGAGTCAATCAAAAAGAAATATTGGCTTAGTTAACCTGCAAACAATACGATCAGGGATTGAAAATATAAAAGCCAAAGTTGATAATTTATTAAAAAAAGATGTCCAACTAATAGTATTCGATTCTGAAACAAGTCAAGACTTAAAAATCGTAACCGAATATCTTTCTTCAAGCAACTATCAAATTCTCTGGGTTGGTTCAGCTGGGCTAGCAGAGTCTTTACTAGATGCACTTGAGTTTACCTTTAATGACATATCGCAATTTAAATTACTTTCAACAGAAAATCCGGTATTGCTTGTTATTGGAAGCATTTCAAAAATAACTCAGCAACAACTTTCAATTATACTTAAACAACCTAACGTAACTTCGGTAAAACTGGACCCATTAAATGTTTTAAAAGATGAACAATACAATAATGAAATTTCTCGTTGCCTCGTTGAAATAAAATTAGCATTAAAAAAAGGATTTGATGTGGCTTTTCATGTCAATTCGTCACCTGAAATTGTGCAAAAGACACAAGAAATAGGAAAACTTCTTAATATTCCGCAAAACCAAATATCGAATAGAATTGCAGATGCTCTTGGCATCATTTCAAGCCAAGTTATTAAGGAAATTCCTCTGCAAGGACTTATTTTAACAGGAGGAGATACAGCAAAATCAGTATGCAAACACCTTGGAGTTAGAGGTTTGAAGTTGATTAAAGAACTAGAACCAGGGGTCCCAATAAGCCAACTTATTGGCTTTGGTAATTTGTTGGCAATTACGAAAGCCGGTGCTTTTGGAACAGAAAGAACTCTTATTAATGCAGTACACTTTTTGAAAGGAGATAGGTGATATGTCAAGACCGGTAATCGGAATTACTATGGGAGATGCAGCAGGAGTAGGGCCAGAGATAATAATGAAGGCGCTACGCGATCCTGAAATTTATGCAATCTGTAAACCATTGGTTATAGGCGATGCAAAGATACTGCAACGGGCTGAAACTATTATCCATACTGGACTTCATATTAAACCGATTCAGAGTATCGATGAAGCAGAATTTAAATTTGGGATAGTTGAGTGTTTGGATCTTAATTTACTTCCTCCTGATATTCCCTTTGGACAAGTTTCAGCAAAAGCTGGAGATGCAGCTTTTCGCTATTTAGAAAAAGCTATTGAACTAGCAAAAGAAGGTAAAATTGATGCTATTTGTACAGCACCACTAAATAAAGAAGCACTGCATAAAGCAGGTCATATGTATCCTGGGCATACTGAGATATTGGCAGAGCTAACAAACACAAAAGATTTTGCAATGATCCTATCTGCACCCAAATTAAAAGTCATACACGTAACAACACATGTGGGATTAAAAGATGCTATAGATATGATTAACCCGAATCGGGTATACAAAGTTATAAAACTTGCTCATGATACCTTAAAAAAAGCTGGTTATTCGAATCCCAGAATTGCGGTTTGTGGAATAAACCCGCATGCTGGCGAAAATGGATTATTTGGCTACAGAGAAGAAGAAGAAAAAATTATCCCAGCGATTAAAAAAGCTCAACAAGAAGGAATAAATGCGATTGGTCCTTTGCCAGCAGATACGGTATTTTACAGAGCTATCAGAGGCGATTTTGATATTGCTGTTGCTATGTACCATGATCAAGGCCATACTCCTGTCAAAGTATTGGGGTTAGAAGTCGGGGTTAATATTACTGCAGGCCTTCCTTTTGTCAGGACAAGTGTTGACCATGGCACTGCCTTTGACATTGCTGGAAAAGGAACTGCAAATGAATTAAGTATGAAAGAAGCAATCCGCCAAGCTGTTGAATTGACTTCCAAAAAAAATTTAGATAAAAATTAATATCAATTTGCCAATCTCCTCGAAAACGATATTTCGCTAATACAATGAAATTGGCTCTTCGCTAAGTAGCATGGGTAAATGTCTCTAATGATTATATTAGTATTAGGACTAAAAATCTATTGGATTGTCACAAAAAGTGAAATTTAACTTGAAATGATTAACAAAAGTTGTTAAAATTAAAAAAAACTAAATATGGTTTAGGGGAGCTGAGGGGGTAAGCTCGGCTGAGAGTAGGCACCGAAAACCCTGTGCCTTGACCCTTGGAACCTGCTCCGGGTAATGCCGGCGAAGGGAAAAAGACGACGTTAAAGCCTTTAATGCTAATTACAACCGGCATTAAAGGCTTTTTTATTTAAAGTATTTAAATGGCATCATAAGAAAACCGCCGGCGAAATGGCGGTTTTTTATTTGGTGTTGAAGAAAGGGGGGAGTTCATGCTTAAGGTCAATGACAAAGAGCTTAATTTTACAGGAAGTATTAAAGAATTACTTGATTACTTAAAACTCAACCAATCTTCATGTGCTGTTTTGGTAAATGGCGAAATTATCAAGAGGGAAAGCTGGGAAGAGTACCTGCTCAAAAATGATGATTATGTGGAGATTGTTAGTTTTGTGGGTGGGGGTTAATAGTTAAAAATTTGCCAGGAAAGGGTGATTACATGTTTACTATTGGCGGGAAAACGTTAAAATCAAGGCTTTTTGTTGGTACAGGCAAGCTACCGGATTATGCTTTAATTTCCAGGATGTATTATGAAGCAAAGGTTGAGGTTTTTACTGTGGCTGTTCGCAGAATTGGTCTCAATACAAAACATGAAAAAAGTGTTTTAGAGTTTATTCCCAAAGAGGCAGTAATTATGGTAAATACTTCGGGGGCAACAAACTATAAGGAAGCTATCAAAATTGCTCAAATTGGCAGAGAGTTGACTTCTTCGGACTGGGTTAAGGTTGAAATTGAAAAAGATACGAAGTACTTATTTCCAGATAACTATGAGACCCTCAAGGCGTGTGAGATTTTGGTGAAAGAAGGATTTAAAGTTTTTCCTTACATTTACCCTGATTTAAACATCGCTAAAGAGCTTGAACAGATTGGTGTTACGGCGGTAATGCCTCTTGCAGCACCTATCGGAACAAACAAAGGAATTGGTTGTGAAGTTTTATTAAAGCCAATAATTGCTGAAGTTGAGATACCTGTAATAATCGATGCTGGAATTGGCCGGCCATCTCATGCTGCCCAAGCTATGGAACTTGGTGCTGATGCAGTTTTAATTAATACTGCCATTGCTACGGCAAAAGATCCTTTGGTAATGACCCTGGCTTTTTCCAAAGCAGTTGAAGCGGGAAGGCTTGCTTATGAGATTGGACTATTAAAAGAGTATGAATATGCTCAGGCATCGTCTCCTCTTGAAGATTTTATAAAGGGATAAAGAGTTTAATTTAAAAAGGTTAGAAGGTGTTAGCTGTGCTTGATTATTTACAAAAATGTTTTGAACTTTATTTTAGGTATGAGCAATATGTTCCTTCCTTTTCTGAAGCTTTGGATATTTTAGCAAAAGACTATTTGGATAAAATTGACTTAGTCAAGCTTTTAAATGTTGAGGATGAAGAAATAATAAAGTTTATGGCAAAAAAAGCCAAAAGAATTACGGAACTTAATTTTGGAAAAGTTATTTTATTGTATGCTCCATTGTATATAGCTAACTTTTGTGAAAATGGGTGTGTTTACTGTGGTTTTTCCAAACTAAGAAAATACCCACGGGAAAAACTTAGTTTAGAGCAAATGGAAGAAGAAATGCAGCAGATAAAAAGTGAGGGAATTGACTCTATTTTACTTTTAACCGGTGAGGACAGGAAAAATTCGCCTTTTGCCTATATAAAAAATGCCTGTAAGCTTGCCACTAAATATTTTTCAGAGGTTTCAATCGAAGTTTATCCCCTTTCCAAAGAAGAGTACGAAGAATTAGCAAGAATTGGGGTTATAGGTACTACCATTTATCAAGAAACGTATATAAAGAAAGATTATGAAAAGCTGCATCTTTTTGGTCCAAAAAAAGATTATGAATTTAGGCTTTATACTCCGGAAAGAGCATTAAAAGCGGGGTTTAAAGCGGCAAGTATAGGACCGCTTTTAGGATTATCTTTGCCCAAACTGGATGTGTATTCGGCAATTTTACATGCTGACTATTTAATGAAAAAGTATCCTCAAGCGGAGATTGCGATTTCTTTTCCAAGACTAAGGGCTGCCAATACGGGATTTAAGGCCAAACATGTGGTATCCGATAAAGAGTTTATTAAGTTTTTGCTTGTGACCAGAATCTATTTGCCCCGGATTGGTATTAATCTTTCGACGCGGGAGAGGCCAAGCTTACGAGATGCTCTTCTGGACATTTGCATTACAAAGATGTCAGCCGGTTCCAAAACAACTGTCGGAGGGTATTTTAGCAAAAAGGAGGATTCCCAAGGGCAGTTTGAAGTTGAAGATCGAAGAATGGTAGCTGAGATAATTGAGGTTATAAGAAAAAAAGGGTTGAGGCCAGAGTTTACAAATTGGATAAGAGGTGTTAGACCTTATGAGCTCCTTTAATTTAATGCTAAAAAATTATTTTAATGATGATTTGTTGCAGAAACTAAGCAGAGTAAAAGTACTAATTATCGGCTGTGGAGGGCTTGGGTCACACATTGCCTGGATGCTAATTCGTTGCGGGTTCCAGAACTTGAAGATTGTTGATTTTGATCGGGTGGAGCTTAAGAATTTAAATAGGCAAGGTTATTTTTTTACGCAGGTGGGTCTACCTAAGGTATTAGCCTTAAAAGATATTCTTACCCAAATTAATCCAGGGGCTAATATTGCTATAGCAGTTGAAAAAATTGATGGTAAAAATGTTGAAAAAATAATTATGTCCTATGATGTTATTGTGGAGGCTGTAGATGATGAAACAACAAAAGCTTTAATTTTCGAAGCAGCTATGAAACTAAACAAAAAGGTTGTTGCAGCTTCCGGAGTAGCTGGCTTTGGCGATTGTGAGCGTATAAAAATCAAAAGAGGTAGGAACTTTGTTATTGTTGGTGATTTTGCAACTTCTGTCAAAGATAAAAAACCTTATGCTCCTAAAGTAACGGCCGTTGCTGCAATTCAGGCCGATGAGGTGTTAAGGATGGTGGTGGAGGATGAGTAAGCTGGAAAAGTTAAGACTTTTGGAAGATTATAATATTTACTGCATAACTGCTGAGAAGTTTTCTCGTGGTAGAGAAAATCTTAAAGTTGTTTCTGAGATGCTAAAAGCTGGAATAAGGATAATTCAGTATCGAGAGAAATATAAGTCACTGAAGGAAAAATATTATGAATGCCTCAAAATAAGAGAACTGACAAGACAATATGGGGCTATTTTGATTGTAAATGACCATGTGGATTTGTGTCAAATGGTTGACGCGGATGGGGTTCATCTTGGCCAAGACGATTATCCGGTTAAAGAGGCTCGGAGGATTTTAGGGGATGAATATATAATTGGAGTTTCTACTCATTCTCCCGAACAGCTGAAAAAAGCAGCAAAGGAAGGAGCTGATTATGCAGGTGTTGGACCGCTTTTTGCCACGAATACTAAAGATAATGCAATACCCCCGGTTGGACTGGAATATCTAAAATGGGCAGTTGCAAACTCAAGTATACCCTTTGTTGCTATAGGTGGGATAAAAGAATATAACATTCAGGAGGTTCTCGACTTGGGATCCAAGTGTATAGCTCTTGTTACAGAGATTGTTGGGGCTGAGGATATTAAAGATAAAATTGATAGACTAAATAAGATTTTAGAAAGATATAGGGTTAGTAACAAAGCCTTCGATTAAAGAGACGGGTATTAGTCCTAACGTTAATTGAAAAATACCGATATCTCTCCTTCTAATAATTTTCATAAGATAAATTAATTGGACAAGAAAATTTTTCTATGCTACATTACTTTTAAGGAAAATCTTGAAAATTAATCAAACTAGTTTAGGAGGATTCGCTGTAAAAAAAATCATAACTTTAATTTATGAAAGTTGAGGTGTTAAACCGATGAATAGGCTTAAGCTTGTGTTTCATATTAACGAACCTGATAAATGGCAAAGGGTAATAATGAATATCAATAATTTTTTAAACGATGTGGGCCAAGGAAATGCTGACATCGAAGTAGTAGCTAATGGAGAAGCAGTTTCTGCCTTCAAAAGCAATGGTCAAACAAATAAAATGCTAATAGAACAAATGCAGAAGCTAGCTGAAATAGGGGTAAACTTTGTTGCTTGCCAGAATGCTCTTAAGGCTCAATCGATTGCTAAAGAGAGTTTGCCCGAATTTGTAACAGTTGTACCGGCCGGCATAACAGAAATTGCCAGGAAGCAAACAGAAGGATTTGCGTACATTAAACCATAATTAGTTTAGCTAAATAAGAGAGGAGTATGCAGCATGGTGGAAATTGTAGATTCTCATACCCATGTTTCGTTACTTCCTTACGAGGGACTCGAAAACATGGCCCTGGCCGGAGTAAAAAAAATTATTGGCTGTTCCTTATTTTTTGGAGCTCAGCATGCGGAGACACTTTTTGATCATTTTCACCAGATGTTAACTCTTTCGCGGACAAATGCTGAGAAAAACGGCATCAAGCTTTTTGTTGCTGTTGGTATTCATCCGATGGGAATTCCGAAAGATTGGCCCAGAGTAATTGAAGCATTACCCAACTGGTTGAGAATGGACGGGGTTATCGGTTTAGGAGAAATCGGCCTGCATGAGGGTAGCCGGTTGGAACAGGATGTCCTCCGCGAGCAGTTAATTATCGCTAAGGAATTCCAGTTGCCAGTGATCATTCATACTCCGCCGCAGAAGAGGATGGAAATAACCAATGAAACGCTTGAAATTGCTGCTTCCGTCGGTATAAAACCAGAAAAAGTGATTATTGATCACGCTAATGTAGATATTCTTGATTTAATCGAGGGATTTGGGGCTGTTCCCGGACTTACCATCCGGTCCGATGGAATTACTCCGCAGATACTCCTCCACAATTTAGAACGTTTCCAACGGGGGGTTCTTAACAGTGATTATAGTAACCTCAAGCCCAACGATCCCTTGAGTGTTCCAAAAGCTGTCCAGTACCTGAAACTAAACAAGGCATCGCCCGAAGTTGTTGCCCGAATTGCAAGGTATAATGCTGAAAAATTGTTTGGCATTTAATTTTACAAATGGAAATATCCTGTGTTGTATGTTACTTTTCTTAAAGAAGTGCAAGTATAAACCCTGCTGTTATGGCAGGGTATTTATTTTAGTTAGTTTTGTCCATTATCTACTAACAAAAATCCATTACATTTACATTTAATAAATTATTAAAATAAAATTAAATCAAGTAGATCACGAAAAAAATGGAGGAGGTTACTTTAATGAAAATAGTTGTTGCCCCCGATTCTTTTAAAGGAAGCCTGAGTTCATTAAAAGTTGCCTTAGCTATTGAGAGAGGTATTAAAAGAGCTGCATCCGAAATAGATGCAGAAATTGAAATAATAAAAATTCCTATGGCCGACGGTGGAGAGGGCACAGTAGAGGCCATAATGTGTGCTCTGGGTGGAAGACTTGTAAAGACCCGGGTTCTTGATCCTTTAGGAAGGGAAATAGATTCTTTTTTCGGTGTACTACCAGATGGTACCGCAGTAATTGAAATGGCTGCGGCTTCCGGGCTTAATCTTTTGAAAACTGAAGAAAAGAATCCTATGATAACTACCACTTACGGCACGGGTCAACTTATAAGGGCGGCACTTGATGAGGGATGTAGAAAATTAATTATAGGAATAGGAGGCAGTGCTACCAATGATGGTGGTGTGGGGATGGCCCAAGCTTTGGGCGTAAAATTTCTTGATAGCAACGATCGTGAGATTGGTTTTGGAGGTGGAGAACTTTATAAAATAGAGCGGATAGATTACTCAGGCCTTGATGCAAGAATCAAAGATACCGATTTTGTAGTCGCCTGTGATGTGAAGAATGTGCTATGTGGTCCAACAGGTGCTTCGGCAGTTTATGGACCTCAAAAAGGTGCAACCCTTGAAATGGTAAAAGTTTTAGATGAAAATTTAAGGCATCTAGCTACAATGATAAAAAGATACCTGGGAAAAGATGTGGCTGAGGTCCCGGGTTCAGGAGCTGCAGGTGGGCTGGGAGCAGCTTTGCTGGCATTCTTAGATGCAAAACTTCGGCCGGGAATTGAAATAGTTATGGAACTTACTCAGTTTCCTGAGGTAGTAAAAACTGCGGAATTAATTATTACTGGAGAAGGAGCAACGGATTACCAGACTATGTTCGGAAAGGTCCCTTTGGGAATTGCCCGGGTGGCAAGAAAATTTGGTAAGCCAGTAGTATGTATTTCCGGTTCCCTTAATACAGGTTACGAAAAATTATATGCCGAGGGTATAACAGCTTTGTTTAGCATAGTTAACCGCCCAATGACTTTAGATGAAGCTATGGAAAGAGCGGAAGAACTGCTTGAAAAAATTTCTGAAAATGTCTTCAGACTATATTATTTAATGCGGGAAGGGGATAAATAAATGACACCTGAACAACTCTTAAAACAGCAAAAGGTTCCATGACGAAAAATAAATAACGGTAATAAAGATCCGCAATTTCTGGCCATCAAAACGACCAAAAACCGCAATATACCAGAAAAGGAAATGATTTAACTCCTTCCTTGCAGCTAAAAGATATAAATATAAAAAATTTTTTAGACTGTGAAGGAATTTTTAAATTTATGTCGAAAATTAATAATAAGAACAGCGTTTGATATTATAAAACAACTAAAATGTTAAAAATTTTATTTTTATTTTCTTAAATCAAAACAATGTTTGATAATATAAGACATTAATACAAGAGGAGGGAAAATATGAATTAAAAGTAAAGTTAATATTTGAAAATGTTGGGAGTTTTTTATGATGGGTTGTTTTTATGATTTGCTAATGGGGGTGAGGAAAAGAGAAAAAAGAAAGAAAAAAAGAAGAAAAAAAGAAGAAGAAAAAATGAACTAGATATGGAATTTTTGTAGGGAAAAAAATTAGATTAATATGAAGGAGGGTAAAGATGAGTATTTCTAATAACTTAATGGAGAAAGGTTATAATATTGGCGAAAGCTTTAAAGAACTCGTTAAAAATCTTTCTTTTCCCGGCTTAACTACTGGATTAATCGGTGCGTTATTTAGTAGCATGGGGCCGGGCTTGATTGTGATGAGCGCGGCCAAGCAAGGTAACCTTCCTGATGATATTGCAGTGTCCTGGATTTTTGCGATCTTTTTCTTTGCTGGGTTAGCGACGATGTTTGTTTCACTTTACTATCGCGTTCCCCTCGTGATAGCTTACAGTATACCAGGTTCAGTTCTAATTGGCAAGTACTTGGCATCTGGTGGGAATATACACGAAGCGGTCGGTGTTTATTTTAGCATAGCTGTGCTTGTTATTATCCTTACGGCTACAGGTGCTATTAAAGCTGTTATCGAACATATTCCGATTCCTATAATGCTGGGGATGGTTGGCGGAGTACTTTTGAGCTTTGGATTAAATGCTTTTACAAGTGCTTTGACCACGCCTGCAGTTTATGGCATAATGGTAATTATTTATTTTATATGGTACTATTTTAAAGGGTTATCAAGTAAGATACCTGGAGTTGTGGTATCACTGATTGTTGGTGTACTATTGCTGAAATACTTTGGATTAACCAAGAATGTTCCTATACAATGGGAAGTTGCAAAGCCTGTAATTGTTTCTCCTAGTTTTAGTTTAAAAGGTTTACTCACCTTGGGAGTTCCACTGTTCTTTATGGTAGTTGGTGTCCAAAACATCCAAGCAGTTGGGGTATTATTATCCAGGGGATATAAGCCACCAATAAATGCAATGTATTTTATTCCCTCGATTGCTACATTTTTTAATGGTTTGTTTGCTGGTCACACTGCAGTAACGGCAGGACCAAGTACAGCTATTTGTTCTAGTGATATTGCAGGGCCCAAAGAGTACCGCTGGATTGCTTCTTTCTTTGAAGGAGTTTTTTGGGTATTGGTGGGCTTATTAGCGAAAGTTGGGGTTGAAAGTGCGAAGTTGGCTCCCAAGGAATTTATGCAAGTCATTGCTGGCTTAGCTATGTTTGAAGTATTTATAAGTGTTTTTGAAGGGGCATTTAGTCAAAAGTTTCGCAAGGGAGCGATGGTAGCATTCTTTGTGGCTGCCAGCGGTATTTCTTTATTTAATATTGGCGCTCCTTTCTGGGCAATTGTATTTGGCGTCATAGCTTCACTGATAGCTGAAAATGGTGATTTTAAAAAAATAAATAATGAACAGCAATAAAACTTTTGCTAAAAATTGATAAATTGAAATTAAGCACCTTCTATGGGGGTGTTTTGGCAACACCCCCACCCCTTTTTTGCAAACTTAAGAATTGAAAGAAGGTGTTAATTTGAAGGATAAGTTAATTCATCGGATAAAAAAAATACAGAATCTAATGGCCAAAAAAGATATAGATATTTTGGTGGTAGTAAATCGCGAAAACCTAATTTATTTTACCGGCTTAACGCAAATTGAATGTATGGCTGTTTTAATTCCATTAAAAGATGACCCATGTGCTATAACGCTTTGGCTTGATGCTGATTACGTAGAGCAAGAATCAGGTTTAAAAACTTTTGGTTATTTCTTTCCCAAAGAAAGCTTGGGAAGTAAGGTTGTGGAGCGAATCAAGGCTTATGGTTTTCGCGCTCCCCGGATTGGATTTGAAAGATATTTTGTGCCTTTTGCTTTTTATGATGTTTTGCGGCAAAACTTTCCGGAGTCAAACTTTGTTGATGCGGCTGATTTATTTTACCGTGTCCGGGCTGTTAAGGAGCCGAATGAAGTGGAAATGATTCGGAGAGCAGCTTTTGCTGTTTGTAAGGGAATGGAGGCTGCTATAAAAACAATAAAGCCGGGAATAAGTGAGCTCGATGTATTGGCAGAAGCTGAATACGCTATGTTAAAGGCGGGTTCAAATGGTTTACCTTTTCGACCGCAAATTGTTTCCGGTAATCGTTGCCTGCTTACCCACCCTCATGCAAGTACTAAATTAATTGAAGAAGGCGAGGTAGTTGTTGTTCACCTCGGTGCAACTTACAATGGTTATTGTGCCAAAATGTGTCGCACTGTTGCTGTAGGAGAAATTTCTGCTGCACATGAAAAGGTATTTAATCTTTTGTTAGAAGCACAGGAAAAAGCCATTGCGGCTTTGAGGCCTGGTTCAAAAGCCTGGGAAGTGGATGAGGCTGCCAGAGAAGTGATCAGAAGGGCAGGTTTTGAGGAATACTATCTTGATGTTATAGGATATGGGGTTGGATTACGGCAATCGGAATTTTACCCAATTATCGGAAAAGGACGTCAGGATATTATTGAGGTTGGAATGGTAGTAGATTTATTATTACCAACTATATATCATCGGGACGTCGGAGGACCAAGGATAACGGATGTAATTTATGTCGGTGAAAATGAAAATGAAATATTAACCGGCTATCCAAGAAAATTGATTAAAGTATAAAAATAAAGTTTTCTATTGAATTGAAAAAAGTAAAATTTTTATACAAATTTTGAAAGGAAATTTAAGATTTATGTTGAAAATAATAACTTAAGTAAGGGAGGATACAAATTGATTAGGAGTTTTTATTGATGGAAGGTTGAAATAATGAAAAAAAACAATAACGATACTCTTATTCAATCGGTTGATCGGGCTTTAAGAATATTAGATACTTTTAGCCTTAAAGAAAAGGAATTAGGTGTTACGGAAATTGCCAATCGTTTAGGCTTGCATAAAAGTACTGTCTTTGGGTTACTCAGGACCCTTGAACATTGGGGATATGTTGAACAAAACCAAGTTACAGGAAAATACCGTCTAGGTCTTAAGTTATTAGAATTGGGTAATCGAGTAAAAGAAGGCTTAGATTTACGGGCGGTAGCTTTGCCATTTTTACAGGATCTTGTTGAAAGATACGGTGAAACCGTTCATTTGGCTGTTCACGACCGGGGAGAAATTGTCTATATTGAAAAAGTGGAAGGACCAAATGCTATTCGAATGTACTCGCAAATTGGGCGACGGGCTCCAATGCATTGTACAGGTGTAGGTAAAGCTATCCTTGCTTTTAGACCCGAGAAGGAAATAGAGGAAATAATTCGCACCAAGGGGCTTAAATATTTTACTCCTAACACGATTACAGATCCCAAGAAACTACATGAAGAACTAAGTTTGATTAGGGAAAATGGTTATAGTCTTGACAGAGAGGAAATTGAGATAGGGTTAAGATGCGTTGCAGCTCCTATCAGGGATAGTCAAAATACAGTTGTTGCAGCTATTAGTGTTGCTGGTCCTTCAATACGCATGACCGAGGAGAAAATACAGGAATTAATTGTTAGTGTTAAAGAAGCTGCCTTAGAAATATCAAAGCGTTTGGGCTATCAAACATCAAGTAGGTAGTTATATTTCGTAACAAATTAGTTTTATTGTGCCAATAAATCAAAACACAGTTTGATAATACAAAACAAAGCAAAGAAATGTAAAGGAAGGGGGAAAGGCAGATATGGTCTGGTCCTTAAATAAAAGTAGTTGTTAATATTCTGTTCGTAAATACCAAATAATATTACTACTGCAAGGAGGGGTTTTATGCGAGTTGTTAATATGCTTGCGCAGATTGATTATGATAAGTGTATTGGATGTCAGACATGTGCTAAAGTTTGCCCGGTTTTGGCTATCAAAATTGAGAATAAAAAACCGGTAATCAATGCTGAAATGTGTAGAGGCTGTGCAGCTTGTGAGCAGAGATGTCCGCAATATGCCATAAATATGGTAAAAAGGGAAGAACCTTTTACAGTTTATGTTGATCCTTCAACAGTAGATGCAGAAAAAATTGAGGAATTATGTAAAAAAGCCCGCCTCCATCCGGAACAAATTATTTGTTATTGTACTGCGACCAGAGCTGAAGAAGTTGCGGCAGCTATTTTAAAAGGTGCTAAATCACCGGAAGAAATTTCCTTACAAACAGGTGTTCGCACAGGGTGTAAGGTCGAATGCATTGAGCCAATTTTACGGTTACTGGAAGCTGCGGGCATTACTCCTGAAAAACCAGAGGGCTATCAATGGTATGGAAGAACACCCACAGTTTGGGAAATTCCTGAAAGCGTAAAAGAAAAATATTCAAGTAGAGGGTTCTATTTTGACGAAGATATTAAATTACTGGACAAAGTTTTAGCGGCAAAAAGCAGCAGAAAGGAGGATAAGTAAATGGCTGCTAAGGTAATTCCCCCGATTAAACCAAGAGTTTCGCAATATGGTGTTGATCCCAAGTATGTGACCAAAAGAATTTCGGATTATCCGGAAATGACAAGTGTAAAGCTAAAAGAATTGTTCGCGGATACCCCGGATGTGATTTATCCTTCGGAAAAAGGGATTGCGGTGATTCGCGAAAATGTTATTAAGGCTCTGGAAAAAGTTGATATGAGCATGATAAAACCAGGTGATTCGGTTAACATCCTGGCATCCCATCATGGATTTACCTTGCTTGGCGGTGAACCCTATGCTGAGGTATTAAAGACGGTAAGGGAAGTTATTGTCGAAAGAACGGGAGCAACGGATATAAGACTGCGGGCAGGAGTTGGGTTACGCTTCAGGGAAACAGAGGAATATATTAAAGCCTTTGGTTTAGATGTAGCATTTAACGGAAAAGCCAAAGGGGTAGCTCCCATAGATAAAGGAATACCAATTGAGACCGAGATAGGAACTCTTTATGGAATTGCAGCGGTCTACGATGCGGACTGGATTGTCCATGTCCATAACAGCGACGTACGTGAAGTCCACTTCCACCGGCACGTTGACCGGGCAGTAAAGCCGTTTGGTATGTCCTATGCCCGGATAGAGACCAGATCAACGTATCACCAAAACCTTGGGCCCAGAGGAGCAAATTTCACAGCGCGGGCAATTTTTGCCTCCGAGTTCGTGCAAAGTAAATTTGCCTTTGCAACTTTCATGAATATGTCACCGGCAGGAGTAGTATCTATTGAAGCCGATAATGACCTTCTCGCTTTGAACGAAAAAATTACTGCTGATGGTTTGCGGTACTACGGGAAGATTATGACCTTGCTTGGTGAAATTGACGAATGTATAGCAGGCTTGGATTTTCCTGCACCCGTTCCGTATGTTTTTGCTGCGGGAGTAATTTTTGCTAACTTTGTTGGAGCAAACGTTGATCTTTTTGACCTGGATAACCCTCTTCCACCGTACACCTGGTATACTGAAGCTTTTTACGATAAGTCAGGGAAGCCATTAATTGAAAATGTACCCCCAGTAAATCCTGCCATTAAAATGGTTGTCCATAATTATGCCTGGGGTGGATATCCCAGCGCGTTTTTTGCCCATCAAATACCTACTGTAGTAGTTGGGCGGGAGCAAGCTGACTTGATGGACCGAGATCCGCAAAACTTGGATTATATGAAGTATGCAGTTATTGCCAGGGACTTAGATTCGGCAATGGCTTATGCTTATAAAGTAGCAAAAACGGATAAGGTTATCATTTTTGACGGGGCTGCTGGTGGTTTGAACTGTAGTGAAAGCTTGGCTGAATATTTGAAAGCAAAAGCTCCCGAAGTAAGTAGAAGAGTAGACCAGGAGTTGCTGCCCAAGTGGTTACGTCAGCGGGGGATTGATCCCAACGTTTTTAATAAATAACATTAGAGAAAATTAAACGTTGAAAAAGCTCGCTATTTAAAAAAGGTGCTCCTTTCTGTTTTAAGCACCTAATGGCGGGTTAAAAAATGCAGAAAGGAGCACCTCCATTTTTAAAATTGGATTGTGGAGGCAAATATGAATTTCAATAACTCTGGAGATATTCGCGATATCTTATTTTCTAAAATAATGCAAAAGCATTTCACAGCTCAGATTAAAGCTGAAAATGGCGGGATTATTGCTGGTGCCCAAAATGCATATAATGCTTTGAAACAACTTGGTTTAGAAATCGAATATTTTGTTTATGACGGAACGGAAGTCCAGCCGGAAACAGTTATTGCCCGTTTTAAAGGAAATCCCAAACAAATTGCGCAAGCGGAAGAAGTAGTAATGGGTTATTTAATGAAAACTTCCGGGATTGCTACTGCCACCCGGAGGGCGATTAATTTAGCCGAAGGCAAGATCAGGATTGTTTCCGGGGCATGGAAAAAGATGCCTTCCGAAATGAAGCAATTAGTAAGGGAAGCGATTGCTGTTGGTGGCGGAGCTTTTCGCATACTTGATGTTCCCTTTGTTTATTTGGACAAGAATTATATTCGCATGTTTGGAAGTATCGTTGAAGCATTAAAGAGTGCCCAGGTATTTGGTGATAGGTATAAAGTAGTTCAGTTAAGAGGCGAAATGAAAGACATTAAAGAGGAAGCAATTGAAGCGGCTACAAATGGAGCTTATGTGCTCATGGTAGATACAGGCAAAATTTCTGACGTTAAAATTGTTAATAGTACGTTGGAAGAGCTTGGGCTAAGAAAAGAAAAGCTTGTAGCTTTTGCAGGAGGAGTAAAAATTAATGCTATTCCTAGTTATATTGGTTTAGGGATAGATATTCTCGATATAGGATCCGAAATAGTTGATGCGCCACTAATGGATATGAAATTAGATGTAATAAGCGAAGGAAAGGAGGGAGAGGATGGAACTTAACCTTTTAGAAAAGACAGAACTGTGGATTGAAAATATCAAATTACAAAATGCTAATTTATCAACAATTGCCGAAGTTGTGGCCGATGTTCTTGAAATCCCGAAGGATAAAGTACTTGTGGTGGATGTCAGGGAAAATCATATTACTTTAGACATTTTACAAAAAACAATTCAGGCTGAACAGGTATTTGGCAAAAAGCAACAATTATTAAAAAAGCTGTCGGAAATACCGGGAGTTAATATCGTACCGGAAACTGACATTCATTCGGAAGGCATATTGGGCTTTATTTCCCTTGATGAATCCGAGGTACCTCAGGTTTTAGCGAGAACCGAAAAGATTGTTGATGAAATAAAAATGAAGATTGCGAAAAGAGTTATTGTTTTCCCGACAGGTTTTGAAGTTAAAAGGGGAATGATTGCTGATACCAATACCCCGTATATTATACAGCGGATGACCGAAGCTGGTTATAAAGTAACTAAGGGAGAAATTCTGGATGATTCTGCTGATTATATTGCAGCGAAGTTAAATGATGCCGTAAATTCTGGCTACGGATTAATAATTACTACTGGGGGTATTGGAGCTGAAGATAAAGACAGGACGGTTGAGGGAGTTTTACTTGTAGACCCGCAAGCAGCAACTCCTTATATTGTTAAGTACCAGCAAGGAACGGGACGCCATGAAAAAAATGGCGTGCGAATTGCTGTTGGTATGGTGGGAAACAGTTTAATTGTCTCTCTGCCAGGGCCACATGATGAAGTTAAATTAGCTCTGGATGTGCTTATAAGGGCTCTTGATGAGGGGAAAAGCAAGGAAGAAATTGCCCAGGAAATTGCCGGTGTTTTGCGGGCTAAATTGCAAGCGGCAGGTTTTAAACATCATTAAAATAAATTAAGAGGAGGGAGAATATGGATAAAACTGCTTTACAAGTAGCAGCGGAAGCGCTCTGGAAAGCCTGTCAAGAAAGAAAAGCATTAGAACAGCCTTTAACGGAAATTTATCCTGATATTACTATTACGGATGCTTACCAGATTCAGTTAATTAATGTAGACAAGAAAAAAGCTCTGGGACGTAAAGTTGTTGGTAAAAAAATAGGTTTAACCAGCCGGGCAATGCAGCAAATGTTAGGAGTTCATGAGCCGGATTACGGGCATGTAACTGATGACATGATTGGCGATGAAGAGGTTGCTATTTCTCGTTCCAAATTATTGCAACCCAAAATTGAAGCGGAAATTGCTTTTGTTTTAAAGGACAGGCTTGTAGGTCCTGGAGTTACTTTAACGAAAGTATTGCAAGCGACAGCAGGAGTAATTCCAGTATTTGAAATAATTGATAGCCGGATTAAAGACTGGAAGATTAAGATTCAGGATACTATTGCCGATAATGCTTCCAGTGCGATGGTTGTTTTAGGAAGTAAATTAATACCGGTAGATCAGGTTAATCTTAAATATGTTGGGTTAGTATTAGAAAAAAATGGAGAGATTATTGATACCGCGGCCGGAGCTGCGGTTTTAGGGCACCCTGCATTAGCTGTTGCCTGGCTTGCCAATAAACTTTCCGAGTTTGGTATTGCCTTGGAACCGGGGGAGATTATTTTATCCGGTTCGCTGACTAAAGCGTATGAAGTTACCGGTAATGACCATTTTGTTGCCAATTTCGGGCCTCTTGGTTCGGTTAAAGTAAAATTTACTGATTAACGATTAAAAATTAATACGGCAAAGGAGTGAAGCAAATGTCGAACAAAATTAAAGCTGCCATTATCGGTCCTGGCAATATCGGGATGGATTTAATGTTTAAATTAATGAGAAGTAAATATATTGATGTTGACACAGTTGTTGGCATTATTCCGGAATCGGAAGGATTGGCATTGGCTAGAAAGCATGGAAAGAAGACTAGTGCTGAAGGAATAAAAGCAATTTTAGGAAATAAGGATATTAAAATCGTTTTTGATGCTACCAGTGCCAAAGCTCATTTAAAACACGCTCCTTTATTAGAACAAGATGGTAAAATTGCTATCGACCTGACACCTGCAGCAGTTGGTCCTTATTGTGTTCCTGCAGTAACTATGGAGGAACAATTAAATTGCAAAAATGTTAATATGGTTACTTGTGCCGGACAAGCTACTACTCCAATTGTTTATGCAATTAACAAAATTGCCGATGTAAAATATGCTGAAATAGTAGCTACAATAAGTAGCCGGAGTGCTGGTCCAGGAACGCGGCAGAATATTGACGAATTTACCGAAACTACGGCAAAAGCCCTGGAAAAAATTGGCGGGGCCGATAAAGGAAAAGCAATAATTATTCTTAACCCGGCTGAACCGCCAATTATGATGCGAAACACTATTTACACCCGGGTAGCAAATCCGGATGCTCCTGGAATTATCGAGGCAATTGAAGAAATGGTGGGGAAGATCAAAAAATACGTTCCTGGTTATCGCTTGAAAGTTCCTCCAATCATTGATGGAGATAAGATTACCACAATAATTGAAGTTGAAGGTGAGGGGGCCTATTTGCCTAAATATGCCGGTAATCTTGATATAATCACCGCAGCAGCAGTAGCTTTTGCTGATGAAGTAGCTAAAAAGTTGCTGGCTGAGGAGCAAGCTAAGGAGGTTAGAGCACATGGCTAAAAAGATTAGGATAATTGACAGTACCTTAAGAGATGGAATGCATGCGGTAAGTCACCAGTTCACACCCGAGGAAATGGCAGAAATTGCAGCAGGACTGGATGCGGCAGGGATTGACACCATTGAAGTGAGCCATGGTGATGGATTAGGTGGTTCGAGCTACAATTATGGATTTGCGGCTGCAAAAGATGAAGATTATTTAAAAGCGGTATCTCAAGTTTTAAAAAATTCAAAGTTAGGTGTCCTTTTGCTGCCAGGAATTGGTACTGCTCATGATTTAGAGATGGCTGCAAAATTTGGTGCAAAAGTTGTGCGAGTTGCTACCCACTGTACGGAAGCCGATATTGGCGAACAGCATATCAAGATTGCCAAAGAATTAGGAATGGAAGCCATTGGATTTCTAATGATGAGCCATATGGTTCCTCCAGAAAAACTTGTGGAGCAAGCGAAATTGTTTGAAAGTTATGGAGCAGATGCGGTTTATATTACAGATTCTGCTGGAGCAATGACTCCGTATGATGTTAAGGTGCGCATTGAAGCGGTTAAAGCTGCTGTTAGCGTGCCTGTTGGGTTTCATGCTCACAATAATTTAGGGTTAGCGATTGGTAATACTCTGGCAGCTATCGAAGCTGGAGCAACTTATGTTGACGGCACCGCGCGAGGACTTGGAGCAGGGGCCGGAAATTCACAAACGGAAATTTTGGTTGCTGTTCTGGCGAAGTTAGGTTATGAAACTGGTGTTGATTTGTATAAAATTATGGATGTAGCAGAAGAAGTTGTTGCTCCTAAAATGAGAAGACCGCAAATTGTTGATAAAGCGGCATTAAGTTTAGGTTATGCGGGTGTTTACGGAAGCTTTCTCTTACATGCTATGCGGGCCGCAGAAAAGTTTAAAGTTGATGTTCGTGATATTTTAATCGAGTTAGGAAGATTAAAAACTGTTGGCGGGCAAGAAGATATGATAGTTGATGTTGCCTATGAATTAAGTAAAGCAAATAAGCAATAAATGTTTTTTTATTTCAATTAATAAAAACAGAATACGACAATGATGAATAGCTTGAACAATTATTGGAAAGCAGGCCAGAAGAACTCTGGCCTGCTTTAGCGGTTTTTTCGCTGATATGATACGAATTTGTTATAACTTTATAGTATAATTTTTATGGTTAAAAAACATAAAGGTAAGATATTTAGCCTTAAAAAAAATAATATTAACTGGAGGTTAGAAGTTAATGGAACAGGTCAGAAGACACAAGCTTGAGAAACTACAAAATATTTTACAGGAAATGGGGAGTGTCGTGATTGCTTTTTCAGGGGGTGTTGACAGTACCTTTCTCTTAAAAGTTGCAAAAGATGTACTGGGAGATAACGTGCTTGCTGTTACCGCAACTTCATCAACTTATCCGGCCATAGAACTGGAAGAAGCAAAAAAATTGGCCCAAACTTTTGGAGTTCGCCATCTTATTATTGAATCAGAAGAGTTGGATATTAAAGAGTTTGTCAATAACCCACCCAATCGTTGTTATTTCTGCAAAAAAGAGTTGTTTTCAAAGCTTCTACAGGTTGCAAAAAAAGAAGGATTTTCTTTTGTTTTAGATGGGTCCAACGCTGACGATTTAAATGACTTTCGCCCCGGGATGGAAGCGGCTAAAGAGTTAGGAGTGCGAAGTCCTCTAAAAGAAGCGGGCTTAAAAAAAGACGATATTAGGTACCTATCTAAGGAAATGGGGTTACCTACATGGAATAAGCCATCCTTTGCCTGTTTAAGTTCACGTTTTCCTTATGGGACAAAAATAACAAAAGAAAAATTAAATCAAGTTGATAGAGGAGAAAACTTTTTGAGAGCGCTCGGGTTTCAGCAAATTCGTTTAAGACATCATGGCGAAATTGCCCGGATTGAGATAAAAAGAGAACAATTTCCCCTATTAATAGAGAAAGCTCAAGAGATAGTGGAGAAGTTAAAAGACTGCGGTTTTACCTATGTAACATTGGATCTTGAAGGTTATCGAACCGGAAGTATGAATGAACCTCTTTTAAGAAAGGGCGAACTTTATGAATGAAAAAAAGCTTCGTCAATTACTTATTAGCATTCAAAATAAAGAAATTAGTATAGATGAAGGAATAGCAAGATTAAAAGGTTTACCGTTTGATGATTTAGGCTTTGCAAAAGTTGATCATCACCGGCAATTACGCCAGGGGTTTCCTGAAGTCGTTTATTGTGCGGGAAAAACCAAGGAGCAGATAGTAGCAATAATGGAAAACCTGGTAAATAAATCAGAAAATAATATTTTAGCAACAAGAGCATCACGGGAAGTTTATGAAGCGGTAGCTAAAAAAATACCGGATGCGGTGTATTACGAATTAGCAAGGGCTATAGTAGTCTGGCGGGGAGAACAAGAAAAACGAGGGCATATACTGGTTATAAGTGCGGGAACTTCCGATATTCCGGTAGCCGAGGAAGCAGTAATAACAGCAGAAGTTATGGGAAACCGGGTGGAACGTCTTTATGATACGGGAGTTGCCGGAATTCATCGCTTGTTAAGTCAAAAAGAGAAACTATTTGCAGCAAGAGTTTTAATTGTAGTAGCCGGAATGGAAGGAGCCTTAGCCAGTGTAGTTGCCGGATTAGTAGACAAGCCGGTAATAGCAGTACCAACAAGTGTTGGTTATGGAGCAAATTTTGGGGGACTTTCGGCTTTGCTTACTATGCTTAACAGCTGTGCCAGTGGAGTCGGTGTGGTGAATATTGATAATGGTTTTGGAGCCGGATATTTAGCAAGTTTAATAAATCGATTGGGAGAGGTTGAGTCATGAAAATTGCCTATTTTCATTGTTTTGCCGGAATAAGTGGTGACATGATTTTAGGAGCTTTAATTGATGCAGGGTTGGATTTTGAACAATTAAAAGCTGACTTAGCTAAACTATCATTGGATGGTTATGAGCTACAAGTAAAAAAAGTAAAGAAACAAGGAATAAGTGCGACCAAAGTAGATGTAATAATAGAGGAGGAACATGCACACCGTCATCTTCAGGACATAAAGAAAATCATAAGTGAAAGCTCGTTACCAGAGGTAGTAAAAGAAAAGAGTATCCAAGTTTTTACCCGTTTGGCTGAGGCAGAGGCCAAGGTCCATCAAACCACATTAGAGAAGGTACATTTTCATGAAGTGGGGGCAAAAGATGCGATAGTTGATATAGTTGGTGCAGTAATAGGGCTATGGCGCTTAGGAATAGAAGAGGTATACTCCTCGCCCATTCACACCGGGATGGGTTTTACTCAAAGTGCTCATGGGAAAATTCCCGTTCCGGCACCGGCAACCTTAGAACTTTTAAAAGGCTGTCCCATTTACAGTGAAGGTATTGAGGCAGAGCTTACAACGCCAACGGGTGCAGCAATTCTTACATCATTTTGTAAGGAATACGGAGATATGCCGCTTATGGAAGTAACCCAAATAGGTTATGGAGCTGGTGAACGGGATTTGGAGATTCCAAATGTTTTACGGTTGAGTATTGGTATTAAAAGGGAAGAAAAAGGTTTTTGCAAACATACTGAGCAAAAAAATAGCTTTCATCAGGGAGAAGCAGTAAAAATCGAAGCAAATATAGATGATATGAACCCTGAATTTTACGATTATTTAATTACCAAATTTTTAAAAGCAGGGGCAATGGATGTCTATTTGGAAAGAGTGCAGATGAAGAAAAACAGGCCAGCGATTCTGCTCAATTTGCTGGTTCATGCTCACCAAGTGGAAGAGTTTTGCCGGCTGATCTTTGCAGAGACCACCACAATTGGTGTCCGCACCTATCCGGTTAAGAAATACATGTTGCCCTATGAAATTATTTCGGTAGAAACGGAATTTGGTCCGGTACCGGTAAAGGTAGCTAAATATCAGGGAGTTGTCCAAAACATAGCCCCCGAATATGAGGTTTGTCGAAAAATTGCCGATGAGCAGCAAAAGCCGCTTAAAGAAATTTATGATTTGGTAAAGTTCCGTGCTTATCAGAGGTTAACGTAAATTAATTTTTAGGTCAGATTAAAATGAGAGGGGGAAAAAATTGTTGTATCCTAACCCTTTTGGCAACTATCCGGTGATCGGTAGAAATACTTATGTTCACCCCTCTGCTCAAATAATTGGTCGGGTGGAGATAGGAGAAAATTGTTTTATAGGGCCCAATGCTGTTATTCGCGCAGATGAGCCGGAAAAAGGGAAAGTAAGCCCAATAATAATAGGTAACAATGTTAATGTGCAGGATGGAGTAATCATCCATGCTTTAGCGGGAACTGAAGTAAGAATTGGTAATAATGTTTCCCTAGCTCATGGAGCAATCATCCATGGTCCAGTAGTAATTAAAGAAAACTGTTTTGTTGGTTTTGGTGCACTGGTGTTTAAAGCGGTTTTAAATGAATGGGTATTTGTAGGACATAGGGCAGTAGTTCAGGAAAGGGAAATTGAAAGAGAAAAATTTGTGCCTGAAGGAGTAATTTTGACTACTGAGTATTCTTTACCAGTACTTTCTTCCGAACAAAAAGAATTTATTAAAAAAGTTTGCCGGATAAATTTGATTTTAACAAAACAATACTTGTTAAGTGACAAATAATCCTTTTAGATTGGGCCATCTTTACAACCTTTTGTTAGAATTAAAGTTAAAACAAAACAAAAATATTCATTAAGGATGAAAAATGTCTCGAAATAATATAAACATTGATTCTGAAATTTTGTATAAATTTATCCTGGCTTAAACACATAAGCTTACATGGCGGTGTCTAGTAGTTTCAGATAATCATAGCTTAAAATGTGCTAATCGTAAAAAATTCCAAGAGCAACCTGCCAACACCTCTTTATATGTGTGTTAATCGATAAAAAACATAATTTTTAACAATCAAATTACAACAAATTTTGCAATAGGGTCAGCTCCGTAAACCTTACTCGACGACTTTTCCTTTTTTCTCTTTCTTCTAATTTTTTCTACATTTTTGAATTGGCCATAAAATACGAGCAAGGTAAGGTTATTTTATGCTGGTTAAAAAATTATCATAATTGCATTTTTGAAGTTTACCGGTATTAAAGAAGTAGACTTTAATACCGGTAATAATTTTTTATGAATTTGTACGTTAATTACAAAAAACGGCTTAAAAAGATAAAAAACATTGGAAATACTGCATCGGTTTTAAAATACGTCTAGCAGTCTTTGTTGTCGATCGTGAGTTAAATATCAAGCTAAAACTGATTGGAAAGTATGGTAAGGGTATTTGTAAAGAATAGAATGGGTACCGAATAAAAAAGTTATGCAGAAATACATATGTTTTAATTTATGCAGAAATACATACGTATAATTTTTTTCAAAAATGGCTTTACTTTCATAAATATTTTTTATTTAAAAATTGGCATAAAATTTGCTAAAAAATTTTTTGGAGGCAACGAGATTAAAACGGTACGAAATAAATGGGAGTAATTTAAAGGGGGGTAGATCATTAAATTGAAAACTTAAAATTAGAATTAAGTTGCTTCTATTAGCTGTATTTAAAGTTGAGAGGAGGAGGCTTACTATGCAGGAGGTAGTAATTTTAAGTGCGGTGAGGACTGCTATAGGCAAATTCGGAGGTAGCTTAAAAGACATTCCTGCTGCAGAATTGGGGGCTATCGTTATAAAAGAAGCTTTGGTGAGAGCTCAAATACCACCTGCAGAGGTAGATGAAGTTATTTTTGGGAATGTCTTACAAGCTGGACAAGGGCAAAATCCAGCGCGTCAGGCGGCTATTAAGGCAGGCATTCCGGTAGATATTCCGGCAATGACTGTAAATATGGTTTGTGGCTCCGGTTTACGGTCTGTCAGTTTAGCAGCTACTCTTATTGCTGCAGGGGAAGCTGATCTTATTGTCGCAGGCGGGATGGAAAATATGTCTGCTGCTCCCTATGCCATACCCGGAGCACGTTGGGGTACACGCATGGGGGATGGAAAGATTGTTGATTTGATGATTAAGGATGGTCTATGGGATGCTTTTTATGACTACCATATGGGGATTACTGCTGAAAATTTGGCAGAACGCTATAATATAAGCCGGGAAGAACAAGACAGATTTGCTTTAGAAAGTCAACGGCGAGCTGAAAAAGCAATTAAAGAAGGACGTTTCCGTGATGAGATTGTTCCGGTGAAGTTACCTCAGCGGAAAGGAGAACCTCTTGAATTTGTTCAAGATGAGAACCCGCGTTTTGATACTACTCTTGAAGCGTTAGCAAAGTTAAAGCCAGCATTTAAAGAAGGTGGAACAGTAACTGCCGGCAATGCATCAAGCATAAATGACGGTGCTGCGGCATTGGTAATAGCTTCCAGCAAAAAAGCTGAGAGTTTGGGAATTAAACCAATGGCTGTTATTCGGAGTTGGGGAGCTACCGGGGTAGATCCAAGTATTATGGGGATCGGTCCTGTTGGAGCTACTCGTAAAGCGTTAAAGAGAGCAGGCTTAACAATTGCTGATATAGATTTAGTAGAAGCTAATGAAGCTTTTGCAGCTCAAGCCCTTGCAGTAGCTAAGGAGTTAGAACTTGACTTAAGTAAAACTAATGTAAATGGTGGTGCTATTGCTTTAGGTCACCCGATTGGTGCAAGCGGGGCAAGAATTCTTGTAACTTTGCTTCATGAGATGAAAAAATCAAATAGCCGCTATGGCCTGGCTACGTTGTGCATTGGTGGCGGTATGGGAGTAGCAGCTATAGTAGAAAAAGCTTAGATGAACATTGATTCTTAGGGTGAATTATGATGAAAAAATCAATAAATGCAATTGTTATTAATGAAAATGATAATGTGGCTACGGTTATTGAGGATATAAATTTAGGAGATGTAGTAGTATTTGAAATTTTAGGAAAAACTCAAGAAATTATTGCGAGAGAAAATATACCAATTTACCATAAGATAGCTATTAAAGAAGTAAGAGTAGGCGAGTATGTATATAAATATGGGCAGAAAATTGGAGTAGCTACAAGAGATATTCAAATTGGGGAGCATGTGCATAGCCATAATCTTTCCAGCTTACGGGAAGATTTAATAAAGTAATCGTTCAGAAGGTGAAATATTACATGAAATTTTGGGGATATCAAAGGCCTGATGGAAGGATAGGGATAAGAAATCATATTTTGCTTTTACCGACCTGTGCATGTTCAAGTGAAACATGTAGGTTTGCTGCTTTACAGGTGACAGGGGCAGTATCAATAATAAATCAAAATGGATGTGCTCAGGTAAAAGGTGACCTTGAAATTACAGAAAAAGTTTTAGCAGGCTTGGCGGCTAATCCAAATGTTTTTGGAACTGTTTTAGTTGGTCTAGGGTGTGAAAATGCCCAGCCCGATAAGATGGAACAACTTATAAAAGCTAAAACTAATAAACCGCTAAAAAAAGTTATTATTCAAGAAGTTGGAGGTACTTTAGCTGCTATTAAACAAATTGTGGAATATGCTAGAGAAATGGTGGAAGAAGCATCAATGCTTCAGAAAGAAGAGTTTGATATCTCAAATTTGATTGTAGGGACAGAATGTGGAGGATCGGATCCAACATCAGGCTTGGTTGCCAATCCTGTTGTGGGTAACCTAAGTGATAGATTAGTTGATATGGGGGCTACGGTTATCCTTAGTGAGACAACGGAGTTTATTGGGGCGGAGCATATTTTAGCAGCACAGGCGGAAACACCGGAAGTAGCTAAAAGAATTTACGCGATTATTAATAAATATGAAGAACATTTAAAAAGTGTAGGTGAAAGCTTAAGAGAAGGCAACCCGTCTCCAGGAAATAAAGCTGGAGGTATAACAACCTTAGAAGAAAAATCATTGGGATGCATCCATAAAGGGGGACACAGACCCATAGTTGAAGTAGTAGATTATGCTGAAGAAGTAACTAAAAAAGGTTTAGTTATCATGGATACACCAGGATATGATATAGCTTCCGTAACTGGCATGGTAGCTGGAGGAGCCCAGATAGTTGTTTTTACAACTGGGAGGGGTACTCCCACGGGTAACCCGATTGCGCCAGTAATTAAGATAACGGGAAATAGAGCAACATATGAAAAGATGAAAGAAAATATTGATTTTGATGCTAGTTCGTTACTTAGAGGTGAAAAAAGTTTAGAACAGTTAGGGGAAGAACTTTTTTATGAAGTATTAAAAGTTGCAAATGGGAAAAAGACTAAAGCAGAATCTTTTGGTTTTAGTGAGATAGCAATAAGCAGACTTTGCAATTATGTATAGTTGCATTTTTATGACAAAAAGACTCACGGTAAAAAATCAAGGACCAAGAAATGGAAATTAGAAAAGTAGGGGCTAAAAAAGGCAATAATAACCCTCTCCAACTATATGGTAATAGTTGGAAAATAGCAGAGGAGAGAAAAGGTTTTATTCAAGAACTATTTCATCACCGTCCCTTTGTAGATTTGGCCTTTGCTCAGCAGGGCAAAGACCAGCCTTACTAATTTGCGGGCAGTTAGAACCAGCGCTCGCTTATGTTGATGCTTGGTAACTTCGTGATACTTGCTCTGGTAGTAGGCCTTATACTCCTCGTTGTGCACCCGCAACGAGTTGGCGGCCTGGACCAGGTAGTAGCGGAGGTACCGGTTGCCACTCTTTGTCAGGCGGCGTTCTTCGGCGTCAAAATCACCTGATTGGTAGCGGGTCCAGGTAAGGCCGGCGTATTGAGCCAGAGCGGCTTGATCTTTGAAACGTTTGATATCGCCAATTTCGGCTATAATACCAGCAGCCGAGATGGGACCGAGGCCTTTTACGCTGGTCAGAGTTTGAGGTATGGCTTCTAACTCCCGGCAAATGACTTTATCCAGTTGTTTAAGCTGCCTTTTGAGGTGGTCAATATTCTGCAGAGTAAGAGAAAGAGCCACCTCACAAGCTGCGAGCATTTTAGGATTAAGGCGGTAGGCGCGGCGGGCAGCCTGTTTGAGGGCCTTAGCCATATTCTCAGGTGAGGCTAATTTGTTGTTACCATGGGACTGGATGAACTCTGCCAGCTCTTCCAATGGCATTTCTATAAGTTCATCTGGTGTAAATTCCTGTAATACCGCCAGGGAGGCCTTACCGAAAGTTTGACTAAAAGGCTTGTCCTGGTGATAATTAGAAAACTTAAGGAAGAGGAGATTTAAGGCTCGGTTCTGCTCGGCCGTCACCATTTCCACGAGGTGTAGGCGCAGGCGGGTGAGCTGGCACAAAGGTTCAGTCACTATAGTTTCCCGGCTACAAGGGGTAAGATGGCCGAAGCGCACCCGTTCTGCGATAACGTAAGCATCGAGGGCATCTGTTTTAGGGCGCTTGGTACCGAAGGCCTTCTTAAAACTGGCCACCATGACGGGGTTTATTTCATAGACCTTGGTGGAGTATGGCTTAAGCTTTGGGGAGTCCAGGAGGAACTGACGGAGATGGACGCTATAGATAGAGGTGGCCTCCAACCCTATATGAAGTTGCTGGATGTTAAACTTATGGGCGAGACCATCCAGCACCTCAACCATAGCAGAAGCGCCTTCGAGGCTGTTAGGAAAAGACTTAACTGGGGCGAGCTGTTGCCCTTGCTCATCGAGACACACCAAGTCGCATTTAAGAGCGCTGACATCAATGCCTGCAAAAACGACCCGGGCCAAAGGGTATCCCTCCTTGGGCTGGCCCAAATTAGGGGCGTGCCCTGCGGGTACGTCGCGTAACAACCTCGCGGGGCGATGAGAGCGTGGCAGGACAGCCGGGGGTGCACCTCTGGCCTGCTGAATCCAGAAGCCGGCTGGTCTGTTGGCTCAGCTCACGCGTAAGAAACATGCGCCGCACCGCAAGGGTCTCACTCTTACATGAGTAGTCACCGGGTTTACTCGGGCTACAGGAGGTATTTAAGAGTGACCCCGGACCAACCTATTTTAATCTTCGCAAAGGCACGCCAAGTTATCAAGAACCCTTAACCTAATTTTTCGGCTCGGGTTCTATGGTAATTTAAATTATACGAGGAGGGAAAAATATTGAAGTCTGTTTTGGTTTTAGGGGCAGGAACTATGGGTTCGGGTATTGCTCAAGTATTTGCTCAAGCGGGTTTTAAGGTATTTTTAAGGGATATAGAAATAAATTTAGTGGAAAAAGGCTTAACTACTATTAATAAAAATTTAGAGCGGTTAGTAAATAAAGGTAAATTAACTTTAGAAGATAAACAGGAAATAATAGGGCGAATTAAAGGAATTGTAAATATTGAGGAAGCGCAAAATGTTGACTTGGTAGTTGAGGGTATTGTTGAGAATATTGAGGTAAAAAAGAAAGTATTTGCAGAATTAGATGAGATATTTCCCGCAAATACTATTTTTGCGACAAATACCTCAAGTCTGAGCATAACCGACCTTGCTGCTGTTACAAAAAGGCCGGAAAAGGTTATAGGAATGCATTTCTTCAATCCGGTACCGGTAATGCAGTTAGTTGAGGTTATTAAAGGTGTAGCTACATCTGAAGAAACTTACCAGACAATTTGTGATTTAGTAAGGCAGCTAGGTAAGACCCCGGTAACGGTAAACGAAGCCCCGGGTTTTGTAGTAAACCGGTTGCTTATCCCCATGATTAATGAGGCTGCCTATTTACTAATGGAAGGTGTGGCTACGGCAGAAGATATTGATACTGCAATGCGGTTGGGAGCTAACCATCCTATGGGCCCACTGGCCTTGGCAGATCTAATTGGTCTTGATGTTTGCTTGGCAATAATGGAAACTCTTCATAAAGAGTTTGGTGACGACAAGTACCGTCCTTGTCCATTATTAAGAAAGATGGTTCGTGCTGGCCATTTAGGTCGAAAAACCCAACGGGGATTTTATCAGTATACGAATGAAAATTAAAATAAAAATTTTTTCTTTTGGCAGTACCTCTTCCGTAAGTTGGGGGCAGGTACTGCCAATACGTGTTTATTCATGAGATATAAAATTTTGAGGAGGGTTAATGATGAGCGTAATTGAAATGGTAAGGGAAGAAGGAATTGCTATACTTACCATCAATAGGGCAAATGTTTTAAATGCTTTAAATACCGAAGTGCTTTTAGAATTAAAAAAGGTTTTATCTCAAATCAAAGAAGATACAAGTATTAAGGTTGTTATAATTACCGGGGCCGGAGAGAAAGCCTTTGTTGCAGGTGCTGATATAAGTGAAATGGTAAAGCAAAGCGTAGATGAAGGGTATAGATATTCCCGTTTAGGGCAGGAGGTACTTGCACTTATCGAGAATCTTCCCCAACCGGTAATAGCAGCAGTAAATGGTTATGCTCTGGGCGGTGGCTGCGAATTAGCTATGGCCTGTGACATGAGGATTGCTTCGGAGAAAGCAAAGTTTGGTCTGCCAGAAATTAATTTGGGTATTATTCCAGGGTTTGGAGGCACGAAAAGGCTAACAGAACTGGTAGGTAAAGCTAAAGCAATGGAGTTAATATTAACCGGAGAGATGATTGATGCTGCCCAAGCTGAGCGTTTAGGATTAGTTAACCAGGTAGTAAAAGCAGATAAGTTATTGGAGACAGCAAAGACGCTGGCTCAAAAAATTGCATCTAAAAGTCAAATTGCTGTTCGGGCAGCTAAACTGGCAGTAAATAAGAGTTTGTACACTGATATTGAAACTGCAAATGCTTGTGAAGCAGGGCTTTTTGGAGTCTGTTTTGCTTCAGAGGATAGAAAAGAAGGGATGATGGCTTTTTTAGAGAAGCGTCCTGCAAAATTTAAAAATTAGGTAAGAGAATAAGTCTTAATTTGCAAATGTTTTTTTTAACCTGTTCTTATTTACTCAAACATGATTATGTTTTGCTGCATTTTAATAAATAAAAGCTATATGAGCTTTTCGAAGCTTATGGTTTGGGAAAAGTTAATATTGCTAGAGCTGTATTTTTCTAAGGGTTTTATATTGGGAAAACCTGCGTTTTTGGTAAGCCGTTTTATTTTGCTCTGCTTCCTACCAGAAAGTTCTGTTTACAAAAACTCGGCCAAGAATAAAAATTTTTTTAAAAAAGTTCCATGTAAATCTTGATATGGACTTTTTACAAAAAATTTGCACTTAATCGTAAAAATGTGTCTTTATTAAGTTATAAATAAATAATTAGTTGAAGGAAGTGGAGGAATGAGCTTAGCTGAAAGGGTTAAAGTAATAGCGCAGGCTTTGAAAGTTGATGGATATTATGAAGATTTAGAAAAAGTTGAAGCGGCAATTTCTATAATTGCCCAGTATGTTGCTTATAGGAATGAGAGTGACTATGAAAGAGCTGTTGGGGCTGTTAAGCTATTGAATAAGTTATCTGAAAAAGTAGGCTTGGATAAGTTTTATGATGGTGATTTTTCGGATTATGATGGAATAAGAGAGTTTATGAGCGATTTTGTAATGGATATTTTTGCAAATCGTAATCAATGAGGTAAGGTTAATCGAGAATATCAATAGCAACAGATGAAATTGCGACATTAGCTTTAAGGAGGGGACTCGATGAATCCGCAAGACTTAACTAAAGAGCAGATCTTAAAGCTATTGGAGGATTTTGCTAAGCGCTGGCTTGCTCACGATGGTCTTTGGTTTTTAGAAGTGGAAAAAAATTTTGGCTTAGAAAAGGCCATTGAGCTCGATGAAGCTGCCTGGGCCCAATTTACAGTCCTCGAAGCTAAAAGAATTAAAAAATTTTTGAACCTTCCAGAAAATGGGGGACTTGAAGCTTTAAAAACAGCTCTACGCTTTCGTTTGTATGGTTTTTTAAACCAGCAGGAATTAAGTATGGAAGGCAATAAGCTGATTTATAAGATGAAAACCTGTAGGGTTCAAGAGGCGCGGAAGCGTAAAAATCTTCCGGATTTCCCCTGTAAACTGGTGGGAATAACCGAATATTCCGGGTTTGCTAAAACCATAGATCCTCGGATTAAAACCCGGTGTCTGGCCTGCCCGCCGGACGAGCATCCGGATGACTTTTACTGTGCCTGGGAGTTTTGGGTTGAAGAGTGAATAGTTTTTAAGACAAGTGAGAAAACTTCCTGGAATTTATTCCAGGGAGTTTTCTCTAAAAAAAGGAGGGATATTTATGAAAATGCCTATTGGGATAAAAATAGGTGGTGGAGTCATACTGATACTTCTTTTATTTGTAGCAGTAGCGGTCTGGTCACTGCAAATTTTTGATAGTATTGTAACCGAGGTTGGGGATATCAGTACAAGGATTCAGATGGTGGATTTGGATCATAAACTTATCAATGCGTTTAAGGAAGCTAACCGAGATGCCGAAGCTTATTTACTATATGGTAATGAAAAGTATAAAAATGATTATTTACAGGATGTGGAAAATTTTATTAGCCTTATAAACAAACGGATTAATAACTGTTTAGCAGAAGACCGGCCTAAGTTTGATGAAGTTATAGCTAATTTTAATCAATATTACGATGTTCTTATTAACCAGGCTTTTCCATTAGCGGCAAAGGGTAAGCTCCAGGATGCTATAAGTAAAGCACAAAGCGTTTCCAGCTATGCTGATGCTGCGGAAAAAATTTTAGAAGAACTTATTTTATCAAATAAAGAAAATACAACTACTTCGCTTTCCTTAATTCAAAGTGAATCGCAGGAAGGACGATGGCTAATCATAATTTTAAATATTGTCTCCCTGATTCTTGGAATTATTATCGCATTCTGGCTTACGCGGATGATTACCAAACCCCTTTTACTTACCGTAAAGGAAGCTCAACGGATTGCCGAAGGGGATTTAACTGGAGGGGAGCTATTAGTGAAGACCAAAGATGAACTTTCGCTACTAGTTGAAGCTTTTAATACGATGCGTGCCAATCTACGGAATATCATTAGCACGTTAATCCAGACTGCCAAGCAGGTAAGTGACAATTCCCAGCAATTTGCTAACCAGGCCCAACAGACGGCAGCGGGAATTAGTGAAACTACAGCCGCAATGAGTGAGATGGCAACTACGGTAGAACAAATTACTCAGAATACTCAGGCAGTTTCGATTAGAGCGGAGCAGGTTACAGCCCAAGCCACAGAGGGTGCGAAAGATGTAGAACACGTAATGGAACAAATGAAAATGATTGAAGAATCTTCCAATAATGCTTCAAAAGTAATTGAAGAACTTTATAAGACTACCGGTGAAATCACCAGGATTGTTGATTTGATTACCCAAATTGCTGATCAGACTAATCTTTTAGCATTAAACGCCGCCATTGAAGCAGCCCGGGCGGGGGAGCATGGTCGCGGCTTTGCTGTGGTAGCAGAAGAAGTAAGAAAACTTGCAGAGCAATCGGCAAATGCGGCTAAAGATATATATGAACTAATTACCAACATTCAAAAAGAGACCAAGCGGGCGGTGGAAGCAATGGCCACAGGAGTTACTGAGGTTAAAAAAGGAAGTGTCACTGTTTTTGAAGTTGGTAAGAAATTTAAAGAAATTGTTTCATCGATTGAGGAAGTTACCCGGCAGATTCAAGATGTTGCTTCTGCTGCCGAGGAGATATCAGCCGGGGTACAGAATGTAGTTGCGTCTACTGAAGAACAAACTGCAGCTATCGAAGAAATTTCCGCTTCTTCCGAAGAATTAGCTTCTTTAGCGGCTGAACTTGAAAAAATTGCTGCCAGATTTCGAGTGTAATGATTTAAAAAAAGCTCTCCTGGCTTTTTTAAATGGGCTTCCAAAAAGTACTTAGATATAGCTGAATATTTTGATTAAAAAATGGAAGCTTTAAAAAATCAAGAGTAAAGATTTCTCAAATAAGGTAGCCTTTATCACTACAAGCAATTGCTCAAAAACATACGAATCATCTGAAGTCAAGGACGGGCAAGGCCCGGCGACACAGAGGTGGTATTCTGCTTAACCAGCGTTGATTAGTCACTAGTTTCTAAATGTACGAATTTAATACAAAAATTTGGATTAGATCATACCTAAAAATTATTGAACAATGAATAGTGTGCAAATTGTTAAAACTTTATTAATATGCAAAAATGCATAAATATTCAAAATTGAATAATGTAGAGCTACAAGGTTAAAACTATTATTAAAAAATAATAACGAATAAACAGAACTGTAAAAGATTTATAAATTATTTTTTAAAAATTCGTAAACCTGGTATTGTTTTTGCTTAAGTGTTATTGTGTGTAAAAGCCGGCCGGAGCGGAAATTTATATTTGGTTTGGGAGTGGTAAAAGTGCTTTCCAAAAAAATCGTTGAAGAATTGTGGGAAATAGTAGGAAAAGAAAATGTTATTACTGATCCTATAGTTTTAGAAGTTTACGGAATTGATGCTTCACCGTATAGTTCAATACCCAAAGCAGTGATTTTTCCGGAGAATACTGAACAAATTATTAAATTAGTAAAGCTTGCCAGTCGCGAAGACCTGCCTATAATACCTAGGGGAGCCGGAACATCGCTTTGTGGTGGTGTGGTTCCTGTAAAAAGTGATATTATTCTTGTCCTAACTAAAATGAAAGAAGTTATCGAAATAAATAAAAAGGATGGATATGCTGTTGTTGAACCTGGACTTACCAATGGCGAGTTACAAGAAATATTAAAGCCTTATGGTTTTATGTTTGCACCTGATCCATCAAGTTTTAGTGTCTCAACTATAGGAGGTAACGTTGGGGCAAATGCCGGTGGTATTAAAGGGGTTAAATATGGGGTAACAAGCAATCACCTTTTAGGCCTGGAGGTAGTTATGCCTGATGGAGAACTTATTAAGACAGGAATTTTATCACCTAACTATGGGGTTGAGCATGACATCACAGGCCTATTTTGTGGTTCGGAAGGAACATTTGGGATTATAACTAAAATTGCTGTGAAATTAACACCTTTGCCACAAAGTATAGGTACTCTTTTAACCTTTTTTACTTCATTGCATGATGCTGGACAAGCAGTTTCTGATATTATTGCTGAGGGGATTATTCCAACTACATTAGAAATAATGGATAAAATTACAGCTAAAGCGGTAAATGAGTATATAAATTTAGGATTGAGACCAGAAACTGAAGCCTTGCTTCTTATTGAAGTAGATGGCTTAGAAGCTGAAATTCCTGGAACATTAGCTCGTATAGAAAGAATCTTACATAAAAACAACTGTATAAGTGTTTCGAAAGCGCAAACGCCAGAGGAAAGAGAATTACTTTGGCGGGCACGCCGTTCAAATGCTGGAGCAATGGGTAGGATTAGGCCTTTAAATATAACTCAGGATATTGTGGTTCCCCGTGATAAGTTACCGGAAATGATTAGTACCACCCAAGAAATTGCAAAAAAATTTAATGTTCTTATTGGCCAAGTAGCACATGCTGGAGACGGCAACGTTCATCCAATATTTTTATACTATCCTTGGGACCATGATGAATTAGAACGGGTAGAAAAAGCTTGTGACGAGGTTATCAAATTAGCAATTGATTTGGGAGGAACGATCTCAGGTGAACATGGTATCGGGATTGAAAAATTAAAGTATATGAGTTGGGAGTTTTCACCTGAAGATCTAAATTTTATGAAACAAATTAAGGAATGTTTAGATCCAAAAGGTATTTTAAATGCTGGAAAGGTTATACCTTAAATTGCGGGTGGTGAATTTAAAGATGATGAGCGATATTTTAGAGAAAATTGAACCAGGTACTTTAGAAGAACTAATGTGGTGTATAAAAAATTATGAAAAAACAAATAAACATATTATTCCTATAGGACAAGGAAGTACCCTTAAAACAGTCTCATTAACAAAGAGTGATGATTATGTGTATGTTTCTTCCAAAAATTTAAATAAAGTAATCGAATTTGCTAAAGATAATTTAACAATTACTGTTCAAGCTGGGGCTACCCTAAAAAAAATTGATGAGTTGATTAATAAAAACAGTTTAACATTAATGCGCAGTCCTTTAATGGCAGGGGAACGGACAATTGGAGGTATTGTTGCCGAAGGAGCATTTTTTAATAGAGATTTCAGTCAAAGCATTCTTGGTTTAAAAGTTATTTTACCTAATGGTGATCTTATTAAAACTGGGGGAAAAACCATTAAGAACGTTAGTGGTTATGATTTAAGAAGCTTATTTTTTGGAAGTCGTGGGACTTTAGGTTTTTTGGTGGAAGTAACTCTTAAACTCCAGCCTGTTAAACCTGCAGCTGAATTAATAGCTATAAAGGTTCATCCCGATGATGTTTCTACCGTTTTGATGAATATTCTTCCCTATCGTTATTATATAACCCATTTGTTAATAGAAAATGTTAGCCTTGAAAATGAAGAGAAAGGTGAATATGTAAATATTTTGTTATTTTATGAAGGTAGCGTTGAAGCCGTAGAATTCTTACATAAATTTATTTTGGATAAGATGATAGGAAACAAGTTTTTAAAAACAATTACAAAGACAATTACAGACAGGAAAGAAATTCAAAATACCATTAATAAACTTCCGGCTAATGAGTCACAATTTGCTGAATACAGAGTTTTGGATGAAATTGAACTGTTTAAAAATTGTGGATTTAAAAACGAAAAATTCATATTTGATATTAAGGCAAAATATTTGCGAATTTTTAATGATACTTCTAAAGCAGAAATAGAAGTCAGTGGGAATGCTGCGAAAGTGTTGAAACATTATTTGTTTAATGACGTTTTCCTCCAAATTAAAAAGAAAATTGATCCTAAGATGATATTTGCACCATATTTGGTGAAAATTGTGAATTGAGGTGGTAAAATGACACAAATAAAAGAATTGTTACTAAGATGTAATAAATGCGGTCTTTGTCAGCAATCGTGTCCAACATATAAAGTTACAAAAAATGAGTTTTACTTAGCTCGTGGGCGGAATCGATTAATGGACTTAGTACTAGAAAAAAAATATGACTGGCAAAAACAAATAATATATGCAATAGAAACTTGTTTACAGTGTGGAGCGTGTGTTGAGACCTGTCCATCTTCGGTAAAAACTGACTTAGTTATGAATTTGGCGAAAAGAGAAATAGTAAAAATAAAGAAACAAAATATCTTATTAAAATTTGCCTACAAAATTTTGTTGCCTACTCCTCAAATGATAAAAATTGTAGGTAAATTTGTCAAGGTATATTCAAAAGTAAAAGATAAAAAAGTTGTTAAATATGTTAAAAGATTAAATCCTATTAATGACCTTAAAAGGTTAGAGAGGTCTTTGCCTAATTATCGAGGGGAAGTAGGTGAGTTAAAAACAAAGGGAAAGGGAAGTTTTAATAAAGAGATAAGAGTTGGCTATTTTAAAAATTGTGCTAATCTTCTTGCCTTTAATTTTTTAGATCAATCAACTTTTAATGTGCTGAAAGCAGTAGGAATTCATGTGGAGAATTTAACAAATAAATGTTGTGGAGCTCCTCATTGGTTTAGTGGGGATATAGAAACATTTAGGAATTTAGCAAATTACAATTTAAAAAATAGTGAATACCAAAAATATGATTTTATTGTGACAGATTGCGCTACCTGTGGGGCAATATTAAAAAGATATGGAGAATTATTGGAAACGAAAGAAGCGCACGAATTTGCCCAAAAGGTAATAGATATTAATGAGTTTTTAGTAAAAAATGAGTTGCTTGATTATTTTGAATATGAAGAGAGGAGTGATGTTATAACAGTTCATGATCCATGTCATTTAGTGCGGGAGCAAAAGGTAAAATTTGAGCCTAGAAAAATTGCGAATATGGTGCCTGGGGTAAAACTAATTGAAATGAAAGACTCGAATATGTGCTGTGGAGGAGCTGGGGTCTTTAGCATAACACAGCCAAGGATGTCTGATGAAATTTTGAAAGTAAAAATTAAAAATATATTAGAAACAAAGGCTAATATAGTTTTAGCTGCCTGTCCTTCTTGTATTATGCAATTAACGCGGGGTGTAGAAACTTTTGCTCCTAATAGTAATATAAAAGTATTTCATCCAATTGAATATTTAGTTCAACATATAAAAAAATAAATTAGTTAATTATTTGGAGGAGGTGGCCTTTTTAAGAAAAATTGAGTAAAGTTCTAAAAGAATACTTAAGAGCGATAGGGGGTGAAAGTAAAAAAGTTTGATGGTAAATTTTTTAAAAAAATTTTTAGAAGACAATTTGGCTAAAAAAATTAATACTAAAGGAGGAGTGGGAAAATGAATTTAAGAAAATTCGGGATTTTACTGCTTGCTCTATTATTTACATTTGGAATAATAACTGGTTGCGGCAAAGGTGGAACGAAAACTGAAGAAAAGAAAAGTAGTGAAAATAACCAGGGAGTAATTGAAATAAAATTATCCCACAGTTCACCGGCAACCAATGACCGTTTAGAAACTGCCTGTCAGGCTTTTAAGAAGTATGTAGAAGAACATACCAATGGAAGAGTTAAAGTCACCACTTATCCTGCTAGCGTTTTAGGTGGTGAACGGGAGCAGTTGGAAGGAGTTCAAATGGGTACAATTCAAATGGCAGCTTTAAGTACTGGACCATTTCCAGGAATCTTTCCAGAAATAATGGTATTTGATATGCCTTATCTCTTCCCTCAAGATACCAGAGTAGTTTACAAAGTATTAGATGGTCCAGTTGGGCAAGAAATAAGTGATTTATTATTGAAAAAAACCGGAGTACGTAATCTTGCATTTGGGGAAAATGGATTTAGACATTACACAAATAGCGTTAGACCTATCAAGAAACCGGGCGATATGAAGGGATTAAAGATTAGAACAATGGAAAACCCTGCTCATATGGCTATTGTGAAAGCATTAGGTGGCAGTCCAACTCCCATGGCGTTTAATGAAGTTTATTCGGCATTACAAACGAAAACTGTTGATGGCCAGGAAAACCCAATTTCTCTAATTGTTTCAATGAAATTTTATGAAGTACAGAAATACTTAACCTTAGATGGTCATATATACAATCCTTACCTGCTTATTATTAACGATAAGTTCTATAATAGTTTACCCGAAGATATTAGAAAAGTAATTGATGAAGGAGCAAAAGTCTGGCAAAAAGTTGAAAGAGAAGAAAACCAAAAACAAATCGAAGCTGGGATGAAAGTATTAAAGAATGCGGGAATGGTTATAACTGAACTTACTCCCGAAGAACTTGAAGCATTTAAGCAGGCAACAAAAACAGTTTACGATCAGTTTAAATCGCAAATTGGTGAAGAACTCTTAAATAAAGTAATCAAGGCAGTCGAAGAAGCACAAAAAGAAATACAATAAGAAAAAATTAAGTAGAAGAGAGCAGTGGCCCCAATTTATAGAAGGGCCAAATGCTCTCTTCAAAATGATAAGTAATGATGTAAATAGGTAAAAAATAATAAAACAAAGTATGTTAAATTTGGACAAGGAGGATGACAAAGTACATGAGTTTCTTAAAAAAACTTGATCGAATTTTGGAATTTATTGAACAAAATCTTGTTGCTATTTTACTAATGATAATGACGGCGGTAGTATTTTGGGGGGTAATAACCCGTTTTGTTTTAAAAGATGCATCATCGTGGGCAGATGAAGCCTCAAGATATTTAAATATTTGGGCGATTTATGTGGGAGCGAGCCTTGCTGCAAAAAGAGGGGCTCATATTGGGGTTGATGCTTTTGTGCATTTTTTACCCAAGCAAGCTCAACGTTTTGCTGCCATACTAGCAGCAGCTATTAATTTAATTTTCAGCTTCGCAATTGCTTATGTGGGCTATAGTTATACAATGGACATCGTAAAAACAGGTCAACTTTCCCCGGCCATGCGGATACCAATGGCATGGGCATATTTTGCAGTTCCATTTGGGCTTACCTTAATGGGCATTCGTTATCTTATGATTTTAATTGAAAATATTACCGGAAAAAGTATATTAAGCTAAGTTATGTAGGAGGTAGATACCTAATGGCAAATATCTTGTTTACATTATTTATAATATTTGTGGTTTTGAATGTTCCAATAGGTATTGCAATTGGATTGTCAACATTTGGAGCAATATTAGCATCCCAAAAAGTACCATTATTTTTAGTTGCGCAAAGATTATTTACAGGTCTTGATTCTTTCCCACTTTTGGCAATTCCCCTGTTTATGATTGCTGGAAGTCTAATGGAATCGGGTGGTATTTCCAAACGTTTGATTAATTTTGCTTCAAATATTGTAGGACCTATACCTGGCGGTTTGGCTATGGTCACCGTACTTGCCTGTATGTTTTTTGCAGCAATTTCTGGATCTGCGCCAGCTACTGTAGTTGCCATTGGATCAATTATGGTACCGGCTATGATTGAAGCTGGTTATGACAAAGATTTTGCTGTGGGATTAATAGCAGCATCAGGAATGATAGGTGTCTTAATTCCTCCGAGTATTCCCTTTGTTACCTATGGTATTACTATGAATGCTTCAATTGGTAAGCTATTTTTAGCTGGAATAGTGCCCGGTGTTTTATTTGGTCTATCTTTTATGATTATTTCCTACTTTTATGCCAAAAAGCGAGGTTATAAAGGGACAGCTAAGCCTACTTGGAAAAGTTTTCTAACTTCATTTAAAGAAGCAATTTGGGCTTTAGGAATGCCTGCAATTATTTTAGGTGGAATTTACGGTGGGGTATTTACTCCAACTGAAGCAGCGGCAGTTGCCTGTGTTTATTCTTTAATTGTTGGCTTTTTTATCTACCGGGAACTTACTTTACAAAACATGTTTAAAAGTTTTGCCAATGCCGGTGTTTCTTCCGCAATGGTTGGTTTAATTATTGCTGCTGCTACCGCAATGGGTTGGGTTTTAACTACGGAGCAGGTACCAACCAATGTAGCTACAGCTATCTCCAGTATTGCTCACAGTAAATTTATGCTGCTACTGTTAATTAACTTAATCTTACTTATTACAGGATGTTTGATGGAACTCAATGCGGCAATCATTATTTTGGGGCCAATTTTCCTGCCACTTATTATGCAGTACAACATAGATATTATCCATTTTGGTGTAATCATGGTGGTCAACTTAACAATTGGTCTTTTAACCCCTCCATTAGGTGTTAACTTGTTTGTTGCCAATGGTTTGCAAAAGGATCTTACATTATCGCAAGTTGTAAAAGCATCTCTTCCATTTATGATTTTCGCAATTATTGATTTAATGATCCTGACATATGTCCCTAATCTATCACTATACCTAACGCATTTACTAAAATAAAATTTTGAAAATATGCGCTAAGGCATAAAATTCCTCAATTCAATTAAAAAATACAAAAAGCGAATGAGTACGGTTGAAGAATTACAACCGGAAAGTTCGCGCTTTTTCAACTAAAAATATTACTCGTTTTAAGTTGGCATTAATTTTGCAGAAAAGAATTATTATGAATTTGGAAGGTGCAAAGATGTTTGAAAAAAAAATAAACATATTATTTGGCGAATATGGAACTGGTAAAACAGAATTAGCAATTAATCTGGCAAAAAATTTTGAGTCAAAGGGAAAACTTGTATATTTTTTGGACCTTGATCCAGCAAAGCCTCATTTTAGGGCAAGGGACTTTTTAAAAAAAGAAAAAATTAAAATCCTTGCAATTGGTGAAAACTTTTACGGCCTTGATATACCGCTTATTTCAAAGGAAATGTTACAGGCAATTATCGAGCCTAATGTTTATGTGGTTATTGACCTTGGGGGCAACGATTGGTTTAGGGTGATTGGACAATTTAAACCTCTTTTAAACCCGGAAGAAGTTGGGTTGTACTTGGTTATTAATTACTATCGACCTGTTTTTGAAATAAGTCCATTAAAAAAATTTGCTAAAAAAATGGAAACCTTACTTGGTATAAAATTAAGCAATATATTAAATAATTCTCACTTATTGGAAACTACAAAAAAAAGCGATGTTATAAATGCCCTTCCAAAAGTTTTGGATATTGCAAAACAAATTGGTGTACCAGTTATTAATGTATTAAGTGAAGAAACATTTGCTAATTTGTCTGAAAAAGAAAAGGAGATATTTAAACCGTATTGGCTTATAAAACGCTTTTGTTCATATAGTTTTAAAAGAAAAATTTCCTAAGGAGGTGAAGAGCAAAATGAGAGCAATGCATACCAGTTTACCTGAATGGATTTTAAAAATGAAAGCCGCGGTTTATAACTATTCACCGTTTAAAGAAATAAAAATTAGAGGGATTGAAAATTTAAAACACGCAAAGTTTCAATCACTACGCACCGGACGAGTGGAATTTGCTGTGTCTGAACTTGCCGCTGATCATCGAATAAAAAATATCGAACTTGTAATCGTGCCAAGAATTCCCGAAACTATGCATACCATCATTATCAAAGGTTATGATGAAGAGGGTAAACCGGTAAAAGCCATATTAGAAAATACTAATATTTTGCATCCAACTGAGGATGTGGAATTGGAAGGGTTTACCGAAATTGAAGACCGACGGCCAAAGCTGGGAGAGCACTAAAAGGGAGGGGGAGATTAACTTGGGAGAATTAACCGGTAAGGTAGGTATAGTGACAGGTGGAAGTAAAGGGATTGGATTTGCTACAGCAAAGCGGATAGCTGAGGAAGGGGCTAAAGTAGTAATTGCCAATCGTAATAAAGAAGAGGGAGAGAAAGCAGCTTTACAATTACGTGAAAAAGGCCTGGAGGTTTATAGCATCCCATGTGACGTTGGGAAAGTTGCTGATATAAAAAAATTAGTTTCTGAAGTGTATGGGCGTTATGGACGCATTGATATTTTAGTTAATTGTGCAGGAGTTAATGTTCGGAAACCTATTGAGGAGTACACAGAAGAAGATTGGAATTACATGGTTGATATTAATTTGAAAGGAACATTTTTTGCCTGCATTGAGGCAGGCAAACATATGATTGCTCAAAAAGAGGGGGTAATTGTAAATTTAGCTTCTATTCAAGCGGAAGAAGTTTTACCAGAACGAGGAATTTACGCAACTACTAAAGGTGGGGTAAAGCAACTTACAAAAGCCTTAGCAGTAGAATGGGCGAAATATAATATTCGGGTAAATGCAGTATCGCCGGCTTTTATCAAAACAGAAATGGTTGAGAAAGTCCTGCAAGATCCCTACTGGGGTAATTTAATTATTAACAAAACCCCGATGCGAAGGCCAGGAACCCCTGAAGAGGTTGCCGAAGCGATTTTGTTTTTAGTTTCCCCTAAAGCTTCGTATATAACTGGAATTAATTTGCTGGTGGATGGAGGCTGGACAGCCTAATGAAAGCTGCGGTATTAATGGAGCCGAAAAAAATAATTTTTAAAGAAGTCCCAGTACCAGAACTGGAAAAAGGTAAGGTGCTTATTAAAGTAGAGGCGGTTGGCATTTGTGGGAGCGATATGCATCTTTATCTTGACGGGCACATAGGGGCAACAGTTCTGGATAAACCATTAGTGTTAGGACATGAAATCGTAGGCACGGTTATTGAAGTGGGTGAAGGAGTTAATAGAGAATTATTAGGCCAAAGAGTAATTGTTGATCCTGGTGAAAATTGTGGACAATGTGAGCACTGTCGGACGGGGGCTTATAACCTGTGTTCATTTTCCAAATTTAAAGGTATTCCACCAGTAGATGGTGGAATGGCGGAGTATATAACAGCATTGGCTACGCATGTTATACCGCTACCTGAAAACCTTGATTCACCAACAGCTACGTTATTAGAACCATTTAGTGTTGGTTTACAAGCTGTAGATGTGGCTGATTTTCGAGCTGGAGCTAAAATTGCAGTTTTAGGTGGAGGACCTGTAGGAGTGTTAACAGCAATTGCTGCAAAAATTAGAGGGTGTGGTGACTTATGGCTAACTGAATTATACGAAAGAAGAATAGAAATTGCCCGAAAATTGGGAATAGAAAAGGTAATCAACGTAGCTCAAGAGGACCCATTGAAAACAATAATGGAAGTCACTAAAAAATCAGGTGTGGATGTTGTTTTTGAAACTACTGGAAATCCTAAAGCTGTCGAACAAGCGCTTCAGATTGTAAAACGGGGAGGTACGGTGGTATTTCTGGGGATTGGTGCAGGAAAAGTCCCTATTAATATTGATCAAGTGACAAGAACAGGTCTTAAACTTTTGGGGAGTTTTCGCTATCAATATCACTTTGCTGGAGCAGTTGCCTTGGTAAAAAAACATAACCTAGACTTTTCTCCCCTTGTCACCAATATCTACGACTTTGTAGATATACCTAAAGCTTTAGAAGAAGTTTCAACTTATAAAGACAGAATTATGAAGGGAGTAATAGTCTTTCCCCAAAAATAAATTGTTTGAGGTGAATGTATGAGTAAAAAAATTAAAGTACGATTTTTACCGAAAGGCCGTGGTCCCAAACATGGAGCGCCGGTAACTATCGCGTATGTTGATGTTAAAGAATTTCAAGAAGCAAATTTGGAAATAGATGAAGGTTTAAAAATTATTGCAAAGTACTTTAATTCTCCTGTAGCTATAAATGTGTTTGATATGGAAAATGCTTTTACGACCACCAGTGATGGACTTTGTGTAGAAGGAGCAATTATCGCATTTGCTGCTGCTGATAGGGGGAAAATTCATCCCGAGTTTGGACGGCTATTTTGTAAAGAGCGGGAATTAAAGCCAGAAATGTTTGAACGGGAGCCTCATTTGAGGATGGGTTATGAAAATTTTCCCACCAAAAAGCTTTATATAGGACCGGATCCAGCTCAGAAGCTTGTGCCTTTACACAATGTTGTGATTAGTGGCAGGACGGTAAATAATAATTCAGGTACAGAAGTAATGGATTGCGTAACAATGGAAGAAATGCTTCTGCCAATATTGGGACAACTTCAAATAATGCGAGATGAGGATATACTTTGGGGCATTACAGGTGGACATATATCTGTGGGAATTGGTTGTACAATTGTTGAAGATTATAGTCGTTCCCAGCCTTTTATGAAATGTAAACCGGGTAATACTGCTCATAATTCAGGACCTTATGCTCAAACATTGAAAGCAAAACTACCTTGTATTGTTGCTCCAAAAGATGTGTTAGCAAAACATATTCTTGATGCGTTGGATTTTGGATTAAGACCGGCGAAAGAATTGGGATGCTCACCGGCGGTATTATATGTTGCGGCTTACTACGGGGTAGATCTAAATATTGAGAATATTACTCCAGCAGCAAGGTTGGAGTTAGAAGCACTTGGAATTGACCTTGATAAATTGCCTGAAATAACTCCTAAATTAAGTCGGGAAGAAATAATAGCTCGTGCGGATGAGATAATTCCTGGAGTTGAAAATGCTGAGCTGATTCCAAGCACGGCAATTATAGAAAAAGTTGAGATTGTTTTGTAGTGGGGGGAGGAGGAAGTAAGACTGTGGATGACATAACAATTGAAGAAGTCGTCATTATTCCAACAGGTGGTGAAATAAAACAAGGAATTGTATTGGATACAAACTCACCAAAATTAATGGAGTTAATATTAAAAAAATGGCCTGATTGTAAGGTGATTAGAACACCTCCACCAGAAGATGATATAAGCGCCATACAAAAAGAAGTAAAAAAATGGGGTAAATGCAAGGGAATTATATTTATTACAGGTGGTGCAGGTGGGGGAAAGAAATTTAACAGTGGTTTAACAGTTGATTGTACGCATGTTGCTGTTTTAGAACTAATTCAAAATGCTGAATCAGTAGAAATACATGGTAGTAATGGTCATTTATTAGCCAAAATTGTAGTAGGTAAATATGAAGAAAAGGTAATTATAACTTTGCCAGGACCTACGGTTGAGGCAGTTAGCGGAGCAAAAGCCGCATTAAAAGTTTTAGATAAAGGCCTTTTAGATTGCAAGGTGATAGCCTTTGAGGTTGCTGATGCGATTTTTAGTCAATATCCCCAGAAAGAAAAAATTTTAAATCAATATTAAAAGAGGTGATAAGAATTGAAAGTAACTGTTGATTATGAACGGTGTAAAGGTTGTGGATTATGTATTGATGTTTGTCCTAAAAAAATTATTTATTTAAATCAAGATTTTAACAGTAAAGGTTATTATTATGCAACCATTTCAAATATTGAAGAATGTATTGGCTGTGGAAGATGCTATCAGATTTGCCCTGACCTGGTATTTGAAGTGAAAGAGGAGGCGAAGATTAATGGGTAAAGTATTATTTAAAGGTGCTGAAGCCATTGCGGAAGCTGCCATTCGAAGTGGATGTAAATTTTTCTTTGGCTATCCAATTACGCCTCAGACTGAAGTAGCTGAATATATGGCAAAAAGGTTACCGCAAGTTGGGGGAGTTTACCTTCAAGCGGAAAGTGAAGTTTCAGCTATTAATATGGTATTTGGGGCAGCTGCTACAGGAGCACGGGTTATGACATCTTCATCCAGTCCTGGTGTGAGCTTAAAGCAAGAGGGGATTTCTTATATTGCAGGAGCTGAATTACCTTGTGTTGTTGTAAATATCATGCGTGGTGGACCTGGTTTAGGTTGTATTCAGGCAGCCCAATCAGATTATTTTCAAGCGGTAAAAGGTGGCGGACATGGAGACTATAAAAACATTGTTTTAGCACCGTCAACTGTTCAAGAAGCGGTTGATTTAGTGTCTCTTGCCTTTGATTTAGCAGATAAATATAGAAATCCAGTAATGATTTTAGGAGATGCGGTTCTTGCACAAATAATGGAGCCGATTGAATTACCTGAAGAGAAAAAGGAATTGCCTGAAAAACCATGGGCAATTACTGGTTGCAGTAATCGGGAGCAAAATATAATTACCTCATCATACCCGGTACCTGAGGATTTAGAAGCTGTAAATGAAAGGCTCAATGCAAAGTATAAGCAGATTATAAAAGAAGAACAACGCTGGGAAGAAGATGGGGTAGATGATGCAGAGTTGGTTTTTGTTGCATATGGAACTAGTGCCCGGATAGCAAAAGATGCTGTTGAAACTTTAAGAAATAAAGGAAAGAAAGTTGGTTTGATTAGACCAATAACCTTATGGCCTTTCCCGAAAAAAGCGTTTAAGAATAGAATGGCGGGCAAGAAAATATTAGTAGTTGAGATGAGCAAAGGACAAATGGTCGAAGACGTTGAAATTGCAGTTAAAGGTCAAGGCGAAATTTATTTCTATGGAAGAACAGGTGGCATTGTGCCCTATGTTGAAGAAGTTCTCGAAGTAGCTGAAGCTATTTTAAACAATGAAAATGTTAAAAAATGGGGGGAAGATGATGAAAACTAAAGAGTACATTCGTCCAAAAAGTTTAAAGCCTACCCAAACCCACTACTGTCCAGGGTGTACTCATGGGATTATCCATCGGATTTTAGCTGAAGTCTTAGATGAAATGAATTTGAGAGAAAAGGCTGTAGCAGTAATTGGGGTTGGTTGTTCATGTTTTGCTGAAAGGTATTTTAATTTTGATTGCATTGATGTAGCTCATGGGCGGGCACCGGCAGTGGCTACTGGAGTTAAAAGGGCTAATCCGAATTTAGTAACGATAACGTATCAAGGCGATGGAGACATGACGGCGATCGGTTCGGCTGAGGCTTTGCATGCCGCAATTCGCGGGGAAAAAATTACTTCAATTATGATAAATAATGCTATTTATGGAATGACTGGAGGTCAAATGTCACCAACTACGTTGATTGGACAAAAAACATCTACATCTCCCTATGGTAAAAAGGCAGAAGAAGCAGGATATCCAGTGCGGTTTGTTGAGACGTTAGCTTTACAGGAAGGAGTAGCATATGCAGCTCGAACTGCAGTAAATAACATTGGAAATATTTTAAAAACAAAAGCAGCTATAAAAAAAGCATTACAAGCACAAATAGATGGTAAAGGTTATTCAATAGTTGAAATATTATCGACTTGCCCAACCAACTGGGGTGTATCGCCTAAAGAAGCACTAAAATGGATTGAAGAAAAAATGATTCCAGTATTTCCGTTAGGTGAGTTTAAAGAAATTTAAATGAGGTGATGATTGTGGAAGCGACAATTTTTGCTGGTTTTGGTGGCCAAGGGGTAATGAGGATTGGACAATTATTAACTTATGCAGGCTTAAAAGAAGGGAAGGGAGTAATCTGGTATCCGGCTTATGGTTCTGAACAGCGAGGTGGCACGGCCAACTGTACTGTAATTATAGACGAAAGAAGAAGCCAGGTAGTTTCGCCTGTAGTAAAATATCCTACATCGTTAGTTATTTTAAATGAACCGTCATTGCTCAGGTTTGAGGCAAGATTAATGGCAGGGGGTAAACTTTTTTACAATAGCTCGTTGGTGAAATCAAAGCCTAAGCGGGAAGATATTGATGTATATCCAATTCCTGCTAATAAAATAGCTGAAGAACTCGGCAATGTAATGGCGGCAAACATGGTTATGCTAGGTGCTATGGCAGCTATTACAAAAGTTGTAGATATTGACAGCTTAAAAAATGAATTGACAACTATATTTAAAGGAAAAAGTGAAAATATTATAAAATTAAATGAACTGGCATTAGAAAAAGGTAGGGAAGCAGCATTGCAATTATAAAATAAAAAATTTTGAGGGGGAAGTGTTTATTATGCCTTTAAAAACAGTAAAGGAGTACCTTAATAGCTTAAGAGCGATGAAGTTTGAAGTTTATTTTAGGGGAGAGCGGATAGAAAATCCAGTAGATCACCCCGTAATACGTCCTTCAGTTAATGCTGTAGCTATGACCTATGCTTTAGCGCATAATAGTAAGTACAAAGATCTTGCTACTGCTTATTCACCTTTTGTTGATAAGTATGTAAATCGTTTTACTCATATTCATCAAAGCACTGATGATTTGTTAAAAAAAGTTGAGTTGTTAAGAACAATTGGGCAATTAACTGGGGTTTGTTTCCAACGTTGTGTTGGCATGGACGGTTTAAATGCCGTTTATGCTGTAACGTATGAAATAGATGAAAAATATGGGACCCAATATCACCAAAGGTTTATAAATTATTTAAAATATGTGCAAGAAAATGATTTAGTTGTAGATGGAGCTATGACAGATCCGAAAGGTGACAGGGGGTTAAGGCCTTCTGAACAGGAAGATAAGGATCTTTATTTGCGGGTTGTTAAGGAAACAGAAGAAGGGATAGTTGTTCGGGGTGCTAAGTTCCACCAAACAGGAGCTATTAACTCCCATGAAATATTAGTCATGCCAACAATCTCCTTAAAAGGAGAAGAAGAAAAACCCTACGCAGTATCTTTTGCTGTACCTTCGGATTCTCCAGGAATAGTCTATGTATATGGACGTCAGCCATCGGATTTAAGAAGTTTGTACGATGCTCCTGAGGATTGTGGCAATCCTAAATTTGCGGGGCAAGAAGCTGTGGTAATTTTTAATGATGTTTTTGTTCCCTGGGAAAGGGTATTTATGTGCGGTGAAGTGGAGTTTGCTGGAAATCTTGTCGAGTATTTTGCAAGTTACCATAGGCAAAGCTATGGTGGATGCAAAGTTGGAGTTGGTGATGTTTTAATTGGAGCTGCTGCTAATATTGCGGAGTTTAATGGGGTAGATAAAGCTTCGCATATTAAAGATAAGATTGTTGAAATGATTCATTTAAATGAAACGATATTTTCTTGTGGTGTTGCTTGCTCTTGTTTGGGGTATAAAACAAGTGCAGGTAACTATATGGTTGATAGATTATTGGCAAATGTTTGCAAACAAAATGTAACACGGATGCCCTATGAAATTGCAAGGCTACTGCAGGATATAGCTGGCGGACTTTTTGTGACAATGCCGTCATGGAAAGACTTAGAAAATGGTAAGGTTGGAGAATTGTTGCAGAAATATTTGGTCGGCAAGAAAGGCGTAAAAGTAAAAGATCGGGTAAAACTAATGAGATTAATAGAAAACTTAACATTAGGACGATCTGCTGTTGGGTATTTACCGGAATCGATGCATGGTGCCGGTTCACCTCAAGCTCAAAGAATTATGATTACCAGGCTTGCTGATATAGAGAAAAAGAAAAAGTTTGCCTTGCGGTTAGCTGGAATTGGTGAGCAAGAAAATGAGCGATTGGAGTGAACATTGATTGGGATCTGTACGCATAATAGCTTATATAGATAAGACGGTAGTAAAAATTGTAGGATTTAAAATTGATAGAATTAATTTAATGGAAATTGAAAAAAAATTAATAGAAATATTAAAACGACCGGTGCGTGTAATTGGTGTTAGCGGAGAAAGTTTGGAATTTGATGTTTATGAATTGCCTCCGGAACAGGTTTATAGGAATGAACGTAATATTATTGAGGCTATTGCAAATGAAGGTATAGAGGGGGTTGAAGTGGCAAAAATTGTTAAAGCCGAGCAGGTTCCGGAGGTTAATCTTGATGATTTAATATTAAAACCTGATGAAGAATATAATTGTCCAGCGGAAAGGTGGTTGCGATGGAAAAAGCTGGAGGAAGAGAAATAAAAAGTTATAACTTTTATGTTGACTTTGAGCCTATTGTGGCGCTAGTTAAAGATACGGTAATTCCCAAGATGTATAAAGTCAGGCAAAAGTTTGATGTACCGGTACTAAAAAATCCTGTTGAAAAATTAAACCAAGAACTTCGCAATAAAGAAGAAGTCATGAAAAAGTTAAAAGGAAAAAGAGTATGTATTGCGGTAGGTAGCAGAGGTATAGCGAATATTGCGGATTTTGTTGCAGAAACGGTAAAAGTAGTTAAGGATTATGGTGGAGAACCGTTTATTATTCCCGCTATGGGAAGCCATGGCGGGGCTACCAATGAAGGACAAAAGCAGGTTTTAGAAGAGCTTGGCATAACTGAAGAAACTGTAAAAGCGCCAATTGTTTCGCATTTAGACGTAGAATTAGTAGGGAAAACAAGGGAAAATGTCCCTGTTTATGCAAGTTGTGATGCTTTAAACGCTGATGCAGTTATCATTATAAATAGAATAAAACCTCATACATCTTTTAGCGGCGATATTGAGAGCGGTATTATAAAAATGATAGTAATAGGGCTTGGTAAGCAAAAGGGAGCCGAAGTGTGCCATAAAATGGGTTTTTATCGCTTTTCCGAACGGTTGCAAGAAATGGCTCGGGTAATTTTAACTAAAGTTCCAGTGGTTTTAGGAATAGGTTTAATAGAAAATGCCTATGATGAAACTGCTGAAGTTAAGGCGTTAACGACTGATGAGTTTTTTGTTGAAGAACCCAAACTTTTAAACCTGGCAAAATCATTAATGCCGAAAATTTTAGTAAACAATTTAGATGTTTTAATCGTTGATGAAATAGGTAAAGATATCAGTGGAGATGGAATGGATCCAAATGTGACGGGAAGATTTGCTTCTGATTATGGAAAAGGAGATTTAATCGTAGATAGAATAGTGGTTCTACGTCTAACCGAACGGACAGAAGGTAATGCAAATGGTATTGGTGTAGCAGATGTTACTACATTAAAGGTTTTAGAAAGTACTGATTTTACGAAAGGATATATAAATAGTATTACTGCTGCAATACCGCGTACCGTTCGTTTGCCAATGGTTATGCCTAATGACGAAATGGCAATTAAGGCAGCAATCAAAACTGCTAATAACTTTGATTATGTCGGTGAAGACACTAGAATAGTACGCATTAAAAATACTTTAAATGTAGAGCAAATTTACATTTCGCAAGCACTTTTGTCAGAAGTAAGAGCAAATTCATCATTAGAAATTGTTGATGGGCCAATTGACTTTGCTTTTGACGAAGAGGGAAATATTTTAACAGGATGGAAATAATAAGGAGTGGTTGTGAGAAATTTAAGATGAAAGAGTGGTTATGTTGTTTGTTTTTTCCCTTAATATTCAGTTAAGTCCTTCCATTTCATTTCTTACACTTGGATATGGAAATTACAATGTTGGAAGTAAACACTTACCTTTTTTGTGTGCAATAAGTAAATTGCGAAAACAGATAGAAAAGGAAAAAAATGCAGTGGAAATGATAAGGGATCCTGTTGCGCTTGATTATTGGTTAGCCAAGCAAAGTAAATTTTTAGCAATAGATGGTATTGAGGTAGTGGCTTTAAGTTTAAATAATCCATTAATTAAGGAGCCAGGTGGAGGTGTAATAGGTTCACCGTTTAAAAAACTGCAGCCTGCCCGGGGTGAAATTGAGTTTTTAAAAAGTGATATTGGAATTTTAACTTTTCCTGAAGGTCCTGGAGTAGCACTTATTGGAATAGATAAAAGTGACTTTGAAAACTTTCGAAAGGAATTAGGTAAGCTTAAAGAGGTAAAGTATAATTTTTGTCGAATTTTAGATTTAATAGAAAAAACTAAAGTTAAAACAGCGCTTTTCATTTCTGATGGATGTGGTTTAGTAGAAACTGGTGGTGGCTTTTATATTAGGAAATTCAATATTAGAAAATTTTTTTTCTTACCCTGGGGCAGAGTGAGTGGTGAATATGAATTGGAATTATATGTGTGGCAATGTTAATGAGGAAGGGGTTAAAAAATATTTAAAGGAGTTAAGCAATAAAAAAAATGTAGTACCGGTATTTGTTAGTGTATTTAATTTAAAAGGAGAGTTATTAGCTTTTTACTGTAAAGTTTGTGAAAATTGCAAATTCAAAGAAAGCCCCTTTCCTTTAGAGCATGAATTACTAAATATGTGTTTTAATGATGAGTTAAAAATTATAGTAGAGTCAATTATTGAAGAAGTGGACAGGTTGGATGATTTAGTAATTAAAGTTAAGACAGTAAAAATAAGTAGCTTATTAAAAAAAATTAAAGAACTTTCATTCTTGCAAGAAGAACTGGAAGCTATTATCGAAAGCTCGTATGATGGTATTTACGTTTCAGACTGTACTGGAAAAACATTAAGGATAAACAAAGCTTATGAGAGAATTACTGGTATAAAAAAAGATGAAGTTATTGGGAGACGACTTGATGAATTAAAGGCTGAAGGTTATTTTTCCGAAATTGTTTACAAGCAGGTAGTGAAAGAAAAACGGCCTGTAACAATTTTGCAAAAAATAAAAAATGAAAAAGAAGTTGTGGTAACGGGAAATCCTGTATTAGACAATAGTGGTGAAGTTAAACGTGTTGTGACCAATGTTCGTGATATTTCTGAGTTAAACATGTTACGGAGAGAACTTGCTGAAGTTAAAGAAAAGTCAAAGCATTATCAACGAAAAATTGTAGAACTTCAAGAAAAATTAACTCTATTTTGTCAAGCTCAGCAAGACTTTAAAGGTTTTATTATCAAAAGTCCTCTAATGAAGGATGTAATATATAAGGCATTGAGAGTAGCAAGGACTGATACTACAGTCTTAATAATTGGAGAGTCTGGAACTGGCAAGGAAGTTATTGCCCGGTTTATTCATTTTAATAGTTTACGTAAAGATAAAGCGTTTTTACCTGTTAATTGTGGTGCAATTCCTGAAAATTTAATGGAATCTGAATTTTTTGGTTATGAACCTGGTGCTTTTACTGGTGCCCTTAAAACAGGTAAAATGGGGTTTTTTGAGTTAGCTCAGGGAGGAACGCTATTTTTAGATGAAGTAGGAGAACTTCCTTTGCATTTACAAGTAAAATTACTTAGGGCATTACAAACGAAAGAAATAATGCGTTTGGGAAGTACAAAACCTATAAAAGTAGATGTACGCATTATTGCTGCAACTAATCGCAATTTAGCTAAATTGGTGGAAGAAGGTAAGTTTCGAGAAGATTTATATTACAGGCTAAATGTTATATCTATTGAAATACCTCCTTTACGAAAGCGAAAAGAAGAAATTATTCCAATGGCAATGGAATTTCTTACTCGAATTAATGAAAAGTATGGTAGTGAAAAAAAATTTACAAGAGAAGTATTAGAAATATTAAAAGAATATAAATGGCCTGGTAATATTCGGGAATTGGAAAATGTAATTGAACATGCATATGTGGTAAGTCAGGATGAAATTAACGTTGAAGATTTGCCTATACATTTGGATTCACTTTACGGGGAACCTGGTAACATTGCTTTAATTAGAAAGACATTACAAAATAGGGAAAATATCACTTTAGATGAAGCAATTAGTTTAGTTGAAAAGAAGTTAATAGAAGATGCTTTGTTAAAATATGGTACAGAAACTCGAGCAGCAAGTGTTTTAGGTGTAAATCAATCGACTATATCGCGGAAGATTAAAAAGTACAATATTGATGTTAAAAAAATAATTGAAAAAAATAACGAAAAAGAATTAAGTTAGTAATTGTGCATTTATTTATGCAAAAATAAATAAAATGCATTCATGCCTAAAAACATTAACGTTTTTGTAAGATTTTGCTTTTTCATTAAAAATACAAAAATTAAAAATACATAGATTTAAATATGGTTTTTTTATGTCAAGCCATCTTTTTTTAAATATAATACCTTATACCTTAAAAAGATGGCATAAAATTTGCTAAAAAATTTAGAACGTCGAAAGATATCTCGAAATGGGAAAAGTTTTAAAGTTACAAAAATAAAAAGGCAAACAAAAATTCTCTAAAAAAAATAATGAGAGGGAAAGAAATTATGGACTTAAAAGAAATTAGGGCAACCGCCAGAGAAAAGCTCAAGGGATTTTGCCGGGTTTGCCCGGTATGTGACGGTCGGGCATGTGCCGGAGAAGTACCGGGAATGGGAGGAGTAGGTACCGGAAAAGCTTTTCAGGAAAATTTACGGGCTCTTTCCCGGTATAAGTTAAATTTAAGAACGATTCACGGAGTAAAAGAACCGGATTTAAGCTTTGAACTTTTTGGGGTTAAGGTAAGCATGCCGGTTTTTGCTGCTCCGATTACCGGAACCACTTACAACATGGGCGGAGCGTTAACTGATGAGGAATATAGTTTAGCGGTTGTTGAAGGTAGCCTTTTAGCTGGAACCTTAGCTTTTACCGGAGATGGAGCCGATCCCACCATGTACGGTTCGGGGTTAAAAGCGATTAAAAAAGTGGAGGGTAAAGGTATTCCCATTATTAAACCAAGAGCGCAAGAGGAGATAATTAAAAGGATTAGAGAAGCGGAAGAAACGGGAGCTATTGCTGTAGGGGTGGATATTGATGGAGCCGGATTACTAACGATGGCTTTAAAGGGGCAGCCGGTCAGTCCGAAAACCCTGGAAGAAGTAATGGAAATTGTTAATTCCACCAGGCTTCCGTTTATTTTAAAAGGTATTATGACCCCTGATGAGGCCGAATTAGCGGTTCAGGCCGGGGCGAAAGCCATTGTGGTTTCCAACCATGGTGGAAGGACGTTGGATGAAACTCCCGGGGCTGCCGATGTCCTGCCGGAAATTGCTGCCAGAGTAAAAGGGAAAATCACCATCCTGGCCGATGGAGGAGTAAGATCCGGTGTCGATGTTTTAAAACTTTTGGCGCTGGGAGCGGATGGAGTATTAATAGGGCGGCCGATAATTGTGGCAGCTTTTGGCGGTGGTGCCGAAGGAGTTAAAATTTACCTAGAGAAAATTAAAAAGGAACTAAGGGAAGCGATGCTTTTAACCGGAGTTGCGCGGGTGACCGAAGTCCCGGGAACAATTATCCGGAAGGAGCAGTAAGATGGGAAATTATGTTGTGGGGTTTCATCTTAATATAAAAATAACCTAGAAAAAATAAATTGAATGTAATTATTCCAACTCAGGAGGTTTAAACATGACAGAAATTTTAAATAAATTTCGTGGAGTAATTCCACCGATGTTAACCATTTTCAAAGAGGATGGTACCTTTGATTGGGAAGGCAATAAAGCTCTAATAGATTTTTTAATCAATGGTGGAGTTCATGGAATATTTGTTTTAGGGAGCTCTGGAGAATTTTCTCATCTAAATGCTGAAGAAAGAAAGGAATTTGCCAAATTTGTGGTAGATTATGTAGCAGGCCGGGTACCTGTTTTAGTAGGTACCGGAAGCAGTAATACCAAGGAAGTTGTGGAATTAACGAAACATGCCAAAGAAATTGGAGCCGATGGTGTGGTAGTTGTTTCTCCTTATTATTGGGGACTTTCTGAAAAAAATTTATACCAGCATTTTGCAACTGTGGCGAAAGTAGTAGATATACCTATAGTTCTTTACAATTTCCCTGATTTGACCGGTCAAAATCTTTCTCCTTCTCTTGTTGCAAAGTTAGCAAGTGATTTTCCAAATATTGTTGGTATTAAGGATACAATTGATAGTATAGCTCACATAAGAGAATTAATTTTACAGGTAAAAACAGTTAGACCGGATTTCAGCGTATTGGCAGGATACGACGACCACCTATTCAATACATTGGCTATGGGTGGAGATGGTGTAATACCTGGGACAGCTAATTTTGCGCCTCATATACCTGTAAATATTTATAATAATTTTGTTAAGGGCAATATAGAAGAGAGCATGAATTGGCACCGGAAACTTTTAAGACTGCCGCGCATTTATAGTCTTGATAAGCCAGCAATTAGCTTATTAAAAGAAGCTTGCAAGCTTTGTGGTTTACCCGTTGAAAGTTATATACGGCAACCAGCGGGGCGTGCTGATGAAGCAGCAGTAGAAAACCTAAAAACTTTGCTTAGGGAAGCGGGTTTAATAAAGTAGTTACACAACCTCCTTTTAGCATCTTTTCTGTTTAAAAGGTGTCAAAAGGCTGTTTTTGGATATCTTATAGTAGTCTTTGACATCTCCTGGGATTTTTTAAAGATTTTTTGTGAATAAGGAGGAAAATCAATGAGTCAGTCATTAATTGCGTTAACCGTATTTTTTGCAACTTATACCTTAATTATTTCTGAAAAACTACACCGGGCTATAGCAGCGCTTTTAGGCGGTACTTTATTAATTGTTTTGGGCGTTTTAAGTCAGGAAAAAGCAATTCACCATATTGACTGGAATACCTTGGGCCTATTAATCGGAATGATGATTATTGTCGGCATTACCAAAAAAACAGGAGTCTTTCAGTATTTGGCAGTAAAAGCGGTTAAATGGGCCAAAGGGGAGCCAGTTTATATTTTAATAGCTCTGGCTACCGTTACCGCCTTTTTATCGGCATTTTTAGATAACGTTACAACAGTTTTACTAATTGTTCCGGTAACCTTCACTATAACTGACCGGCTGGGGATAAATCCTATTCCCTTTCTTATTTCACAGGTGTTAGCCAGTAACATCGGCGGTACCGCCACTTTAATCGGTGACCCGCCCAATATTATGATTGGCAGCCAAACTCATCTGGATTTCCTAGATTTTCTTAAAAATTTAACACCGGTTATTATAGTTATCCATATCGTAACCATGTTTCTTTTTTACTTGATTTATTATAAGGAATTTAAAGTACCTGGGGAATTAAAAAAGAAATTACTGGAATTAAATGAATTAGATGAAATTAAAGATTTTGCCCTTTTAAAGAAAAGCCTTTTTGTCTTAGGCCTCGTCATTCTTGGCTTTATTTTGCACGGTGCACTTGGTTTAGAATCGGCCACCATCGCCTTATTTGGTGCAGCACTTTTATTAACCATCACCCGGGACGAGCCGGAGGAAGTGCTTTTAACCGTGGAATGGCCTTCCATCTTCTTTTTCCTCGGCTTGTTTATTGTGGTAGGAGGCCTTGTGGAAACGGGAGTTATCGACCGGGTAGCCCGCTGGAGCCTGGAAGCCACCAAAGGTAATTTCACTTTAACTGGGATGTTAATTCTCTGGCTTTCGGCTATAACATCGGCATTTGTTGATAACATCCCCTTTGTGGCCACGATGATTCCGTTAATTCAGAAGATGGGTGCTTTAGCCGGCATGACACCACAGGCTTTAGAGCCGCTGTGGTGGGCCTTATCTTTAGGGGCCTGCCTGGGCGGCAACGGTACGATAATCGGTGCTTCAGCTAACGTAATTGTGGCAGGGTTAGCTGAGAAAAACGGCTATCCGATTTCGTTTATTAGCTTTATGAAATTAGCCTTTCCTTTAATGTTAGTTTCGGTAGTAATTTCCATGGTTTATCTTCTCCTGTTTTACTTTTAAAGGAAAAACATATAAATTTTTCAATTGAAAAAATTAGCTTTGAACGCCTTATGAAAAAGGTTATTTGAGTAGGATTTTTATTAAATGGTTAAGGAGGAAAATTATGGATAAAGTAGATTTACAAACAGCGGCAGAAGCGCTCTGGAAAGCCTGTCAAGAAAGAAAAGCATTAGAACAGCCTTTAACGGAAATTTATCCTGATATTACTATTGGTGATGCTTACCAGATTCAGTTAATTAATGTAGACAAGAAAAAAGCTCTGGGACGTAAAGTTGTTGGTAAAAAAATAGGTTTAACCAGCCGGGCAATGCAGCAAATGTTAGGAGTTCATGAGCCGGATTACGGGCATGTAACTGATGACATGATTGGCGATGAAGAGGTTGCTATTTCTCGTTCCAAATTATTGCAACCCAAAATTGAAGCGGAAATTGCTTTTGTTTTAAAGGACAGGCTTGTAGGTCCTGGAGTTACTTTAACGAAAGTATTGCAAGCGACAGCAGGAGTAATTCCAGTATTTGAAATAATTGATAGCCGGATTAAAGACTGGAAGATTAAGATTCAGGATACTATTGCCGATAATGCTTCCAGTGCGATGGTTGTTTTAGGAAGTAAATTAATACCGGTAGATCAGGTTAATCTTAAATATGTTGGGTTAGTATTAGAAAAAAATGGAGAGATTATTGATACCGCGGCCGGAGCTGCGGTTTTAGGGCACCCTGCATTAGCTGTTGCCTGGCTTGCCAATAAACTTTCCGAGTTTGGTATTGCCTTGGAACCGGGGGAGATTATTTTATCCGGTTCGCTGACTAAAGCGTATGAAGTTACCGGTAATGACCATTTTGTTGCCAATTTCGGGCCTCTTGGTTCGGTTAAAGTAAAATTTACTGATTAACGATTAACACCCATAAGTAGAAGAAAATTTTAATAATTTGGCATGGAAATTGCTTTGTATTATTGGCAAATAAATTATATTACACATTTATTTAGCACAAAAAGTGAAAGTAACCACAAGAACATAACTTAAAAATGAATACACTTTAGGTATAAAAAGTTACAAAAAATTAAGGACACAGGTTTTCAATTATGCTTTCAGGAAAATTATGCATATATGAATAAAATTTTCTTTAGTTTTATCTATAAAAAAAATAAAAAAAGGAGGAGTTCATATGGATTTTAGGTTATCTGAAGAGCACGAATTATTAAGGCAAACGGTAAGAGAGTTTGCTGAAAAAGAAGTTGCCCCATCTGCAGCCGCAAGAGACGAAGAGGAAAGATTTGACCGGGAAATCTTTAAGAAAATGGCCGAATTAGGGTTAACGGGCATTCCCTGGCCCGAAGAATATGGCGGGGCAGGAATGGATTATCTTGCCTATGTTATCGCTGTGGAAGAACTTTCCCGGGTTTGTGCTTCTACCGGTGTTACATTATCCGCTCACGTTTCGTTGGGAAGTTTCCCAATTTATAAATATGGGACGGAAGAACAAAAGCAAAAATACCTAAAACCGCTGGCTTTGGGCGAAAAAATGGGTGCTTTCGGGTTGACCGAGCCTTCAGCGGGCACAGATGCCGGTTCATTAAAGACAACAGCGGTAAAAGATGGAGATTATTATGTATTAAACGGATCCAAAATTTTCATAACCAATGGGGGAGAAGCAGAAATATATGTAGTTTTTGCAACTGTTGATAAAAATAAAAGACACAAAGGAATTTCTGCTTTTATTGTCGAGAAGGGAACACCTGGGTTTAATTTTGGTAAAAAAGAGAAGAAAATGGGCATTCGTTCTTCCCCGACAGTTGAGTTAATTTTTGAAAATTGCCGGATTCCAAAGGAAAATTTACTTGGTGAAGAAGGTCAGGGATTTAAAATTGCTTTATCTACCTTAGATGGCGGACGCATTGGTATTGCTGCTCAGGCGGTAGGTATAGCCCAAGGAGCTTACGAAGCTGCAGTGAAATATGCCAAGGAAAGAACCCAGTTTGGCAAACCCATAGCTGAATTTCAAGGAGTAAGTTTTGTTTTAGCGGATATGGCGACTAAAATCCAGGCGGCAAGGTTGCTGGTTTATCATGCTGCCTGGCTTGAATCAAACAATCTGCCCTATGGCAAAGCTGCATCAATGGCTAAACTTTTTGCTGCAGAAACGGCTATGGAAGTTACCACGAAGGCGGTTCAAATTTTTGGAGGCTATGGCTATACCCGTGAATATCCGGTAGAACGGATGATGAGAGATGCTAAAATCACCGAAATTTATGAAGGTACCAGTGAAGTGCAAAGAATGGTGATTTCATCGTATATCCTCAAGGAATTTTAGTGCTTTAAAGGGTGAGGTAAATGTTATTAAACTATCATGCCGAATATAGAAAAAAATTAACAACTGTTGAGCAAGCACTGGAAGTAATTACGAATAATTGTAATGTATTTGTATCCCTTGGTGCAGCAGAACCATTAATGCTCTTGGACGGTTTGGGAAAAAGAGTTTTAGAGCAAGATTTAAGAGGTATTAAAGTCTTTCAACTCCTTCCAGTACAAGATTCTTTGTACTTAAAACCAGAGTTAAGTGAGCGCATAATGCATATATCGATGTTTGCCGGAAGGCCGGTGCGCGAATTAATAAATCAGGGTTTTGCTGAGATGATTCCTTGTCATTTCCACGATGTTCCCCAAATTATTCAGGATTATTTAGATGTCGATGTTTTTATGACAACGGTTTCGCCCATGGATGAACATGGCTTTTTTAGCCTGGGAACATCGGTGGATTATTCGCTTGCAGCCTTAAAGAAGGCCAAAAAGGTAATATTAGAAATTAACCCCAATATGCCAAGAACCTTTGGCCAGGGAATTGTTCATATATCGGAGGTAGATTTTTTGATTGAAAGTGAAAGGCCGCTGCCTGAGCTTTTTCCAGAAGAACTAAAAGCCGAAGACTTACGCATTGGTGAATATATTGCTGAATTGGTCGAGAATGAGTCAACGTTACAATTGGGAATTGGAGGAATACCTAACGCTGTAGCTAAATTTTTAAAGGAAAAGAAAAACTTAGGAATCCATACCGAAATGATTACCGATAGTATGGTGGATTTAGTAGAAGCTGGAGTAATTACCGGCAGCGCGAAATCCTTGCATCCTTATAAAATTGTTGGTACATTTGCCTTAGGCACGAAAAAACTTTATAGCTTTTTGAATAACAATCCAATGGTTGAAATGCATCCAGTTTCTTATACCAACAATCCGTGTGTAATAGCTCAGAATAAAAAGATGATTTCCATCAATACCACTTTGGAAATCGATTTATGGGGGCAATGTGCATCCGAAAGTATTGGTACAAAAATTTACAGCGGTACTGGTGGACAAGCCGATTTTGCCCAGGGTGTTTTACATTCCCCGGGCGGTAAAGGGATAATTGCTTTATACTCTACGGCAAAAAATGGACAGATTTCAAAAATTGTTCCAACATTAAAACCTGGGGCAATTGTAACAACTTCTAAAAATGATGTTGATTACATTGTTACCGAATACGGTGTAGCTAAACTTCGAGGAAAAACTTATCGGGAAAGAGCAAAAGCTTTAATAAATATTGCCCACCCTGATTTTAGAGATGAGTTAAAGTTTCAAGCCAAAAAGTTAAATATTTTATAAAAACATGAGGAGGGAGATTAGGTGAAACTGGTAGTCCTTTTAAAGCAAACCTTTGACACCGAAGCCAAGATAGTATTAAAGGACGGGAAAATTGACGACAGCGGGGTAACCTTAATCATTAACCCCTACGACGAATTTGCGGTAGAAGAAGCACTAAGGATCAAGGAAAAACTTGGGCAGGGGGAGGTAGTGGTAGTATCGGCGGGGAGTGATAGGGCTCAGGAAGCATTACGGCAGGCCTTAGCCATGGGAGCCGACCGGGCGGTACTGGTCAAAACCGACGGCCTGCAGTTAGATGAAATGGTGGTAGCCGAAGTACTGGCGAAAGTGCTGCAGCAAATGGAATACGACCTTATTTTAGCCGGCTGGCGGGCCATTGACGACAGTTCCGCCCAGGTAGGGGTACGGGTAGCCGAGATTTTAGGCTTACCCCAAATTAACCTTGTCACCAAATTAGAAGTAGGGGAAGGCAAGATTACCGGCCACCGGGAAATCGAAGGTGGTACCGAAGTGGTAGAAGTGCCTCTACCGGCCCTTGTTACCGCCCAGCGGGGGTTAAATGAGCCGCGGTATCCTTCCATGAAAGGCATCATGCAGGCCAAGAAAAAAGAGTTAAAGGTCATAAACGCCGCAGACCTGGGGGTAAATGCCACGCCCAAGGTAGAGATAAAAGAAATCTTTCTTCCCAAAGGCAAGCAGGCGGGGAAAATCTTCACCGATGAGCCGGCGGTAGCGGTAGCCAAGTTAGTCAAAGCCTTACGGGAAGAAGCCAAGGTAATATAGGGGGTGGAGCTAATGGGTAAAGTATGGGTAGTAGCAGAGCAAAGGGAAGGTAAGTTAAAGAAAGTAACCTTTGAGATGGTAACTTTGGCCCGGCAAATAGGGGGAGAGGTTGAAGGGGTAGTAATCGGAAAAGACGTAAAAGGCCTGGCTTCTGAACTTGGGGAATACGGAGTAGGGAAAGTATATGTAGCCGACCATCCGGATTTAGAGCAGTACACCACCGCCAAATACACCCGGGTACTGGCGGAATTAATCAATAAAGAAAAGCCGGAAGTAGTGTTAATTGCCAACTCCGCCCAGGGGCGGGACTTTGCACCGCGGACAGCCCAGCGGGTAGGAGCGGGGCAGATAAGCGACATCACCGGTTACGAAGAAGGAGTCTTTGTACGACCCATTTACGCCGGGAAAGCTTATACCAAAGTGGGGGCCACCAGCCATCCGTTAATAGTAACGGTACGGCCCAACGTATTTCCGGCAGCGGAAAAGACAGGCGGGCAAGCAGCAATTGAAGAAGTGGCGGTCAGCTTTATGCCGGAAGATTTAAAAGCCATAGTAAAGGAAGTAGTCAAGCAGGTATCGGGACGTCCCGAATTAACCGAAGCGGATATCATAGTATCGGGCGGTCGGGGGATGAAAGGACCGGAGAACTTCAAGCTGTTGGAAGATTTGGCGGACGTTTTAGGGGCAGCGGTAGGGGCTTCCCGGGCAGCGGTAGATGCCGGCTGGCGGGAGCACCGGTACCAGGTAGGCCAGACCGGTAAGACCGTATCCCCCAGTTTGTATATTGCCGTAGGTATTTCCGGAGCAATTCAGCACTTAGCCGGGATGGGCAGCTCCAAGGTAATAGTAGCCATTAACAAAGACCCGGAAGCTAACATCTTTAAAGTTGCCGATTACGGCATAGTTGGCGATTTGTTTGAAATAGTTCCGCTTTTAACCGAAGAGTTTAAAAAGCTTTTAAAATCGTAAAGGAAGGCATTTTTGCCTTCCTTCTCTAATAAATTTTGTTTAGAAAAAATTGCAAACAAAAGGGGAGGGATTAGGGTGAATGGAATTCCCCAGCGGGAACTTTACTGGAATATAAACCACACAGCCAAGTTTTTAATGTACCCGTTGTTTTTAATCGCCCTGGCAATTTTCGCCTATGGGATGTACCAGCGGTATCAATACTGGAAAATAGGGCAAAAAGCCAGTGTTAAGTGGGATTTCGGAAGATTCTTAAAAGAAACGTTTTTCCAAAGAAGAATCTTAAACGAACTGTATCCCGGCTTAATGCATTTTGGTATCTTCTGGGGTTTTACTGTCTTGTTTTTAACCACTTTAATAGTGGCAATTCAGGCAGACTTCGGGATTAAAGTATTTACCGGCAACGTTTATTTACTTTTTAGCTTTTTAGCCGATGTAGGTGGGGTTGCAGCAATCATTGGTATTTTAATGGCTATTATTTGCCGCTATATTATAAAGCCAGATCGTCTCGATAACAAGCCTGATGATTTAATTTCATTGCTTTTAATTTTAACAATTTTGGTTACCGGTTATATCGTCGAAGGAATCCGCATGGCAGTGGCCGGGGATAACTGGGCGGCCTATTCGCCTTTTGGCAATTTAGTGGCCCAGCTATTTGCCGGAGCCGATGAAGGAATCCTCAGGCTGTGGCATGTTATTCTCTGGTGGGGGCATATGCTTTTAGCCTTTGGCTTTATTGCTTATATTCCGTATTCCAAATTAATTCACCTCTTCACTGCTCCCATCAACCAGGCTTTGGCGGATCCCCAGAGTGCCAAGACCTTCCCCTTAATTGATTTGGAAGCTGAAGATGCAGAATCCTTTGGGGTATCGACGGTTGAAGAGTTTACCCAGAAACAGCTTTTAGATTTGGATAGCTGTACCCGCTGCGGACGGTGTCAGGATAACTGCCCCGCTTATCTTACGAAAAAGCCGTTATCGCCCAAGAAAATGACCCAGGACCTGAAAGAGGCTCTAAACGAAAGAGCACCGGTGATAATTGCCAGAGCCAAAGCCGAACTGGTCAAAAAAGGATTGGGGGAAGAAGCGGCAACCAGTGAAGTGGAAGGTGCGGTTACAAGGGCATTAATCGGGGAGGTAATTGAAGAAGATACGATTTGGTCGTGTACTACCTGCCGGGCATGTCAGGAAGTCTGTCCGGTATACGTAGAGCACATTCCGAAAACAATAGAGTTAAGAAGAAATTTAGTCCTAATGGAAAGCTCCTTTCCGCAGGAAGTACAGCTTACTTTTAGGAATATGGAAAATAACGGTAACCCCTGGGGTGTGGGCTGGGCCAGTAGAGCGGACTGGGCGGAAGGTTTGGATGTGCCAATCCTGGGAGAGATGGAAAACCCCGAAGAAATAGAATATCTCTACTGGGTTGGCTGTGCCGGTTCCTTTGATGAAAGAAACAAAAAAGTCTCTCGGGCCTTAGTTAAAATCCTTAAAGCAGCAGGGATTAAGTTTGCCATTTTAGGTACCGAAGAAAAATGCTGTGGCGACTCTGCCCGGAGAATTGGTAATGAATATTTATACCAGATGCTTGCCCAGGAAAATATTGAAACCATGAATAATTATAAAGTTAAGAAAATTATTACCGCCTGTCCACACTGCTATAATACTTTGAAAAATGATTACCCGCAGTTTGGCGGTAATTACGAGGTGATCCACCACAGCGAGCTAATTGCCAAGCTTCTTTCAGAAAATAAGATAAAGTTAAACAGCACCGATAACCGTCGCTTTACCTATCACGATTCCTGTTACCTGGGACGGTATAACCGGGTATTTAATGAGCCAAGGGAAGTATTAAAGAAGGTAGGAGTAAAATTAACCGAAATGAGCAGGAACAGAGAAACCAGTTTTTGCTGCGGCGCTGGTGGTGGACGGATGTGGATGGAAGAAACTTTAGGGGAACGGATTAACGTTGAGCGTACGCGGCAAGCTTTAGCTACCAACCCGGAGGGAATTGCGGTAAACTGCCCGTACTGCCTTACCATGCTTGAAGATGGAATAAAGGCATTTGATAAGACCGAGGAAGTTAAAGTTTACGATATTGCAGAGTTAGTGGCTGAGAAGCTTAATTAATTTTTATATTCGAATTAAAATTATGCCGTTTTGCATAAATAATTAAATTTTATAATCCACCAATACTTTGGGTCTGTTCCGCTGAAATACCATAAGCGGGATTTCAGACCTTTTTTAATGTATTTTTTTAATAACAAATAAATGCTGGTATAAAAATTGCTTGTACATTCCTCGTAAAACAAGAGAATTTTATCTTAAAATATTCTAAACTCTACTTATAATGGGAAATTAACTTCTATAGAATAAAAAATTTTAATAGGGAAGTGATTTATATGGCAGCAAAGTTTATTTATAGGATAAAAAAGGTACAACGATTAATGACTGAGAGAAAAATAGATATTTTAGTGGTCGTAAAGCGAGAAAACATAATATATTTAACCGGACTAACTCAAATAGAAAATATGGCAGTATTAATTCCGATAGAAGGTGAACCGTGTATAATTGCCAACTGGTTGGATGCTGACTATATTGAGGAAGAGTCTGGATTAAAAACTTTTAGCTATTTTAAACCGAGAGAAAATTTAGGAGATAAGATTGCCAAGCGTATAAATGCCTATGGATTTAGGAATGTAATAATCGGCTTAGAAAAATATTTCATTTCTAATACGGTTTTTGAAACTATCAAAAAAGCTCTACCAGAAGCAAAATTTATTGATGCATCTGATTTGTTTTATAAGGTAAGAGCGATTAAAGAACCAAGTGAGGTTGAAAAAATCAAGCAGGCAGCAGTTATGGTATGCAAGGGAATGGAAACAGCTTTGAATCTTATACGTCCCGGAGTAAGTATGTTAGAACTTAGTAAAGAAGTTGAATATGCCCTGCTTAAAATGAATTCAAATAGAATACCATTTCGAATTCAAATAGTTTCTGGTGAGCGTGGACTATTAAACTATGCTGCCTCAAGTTGTAAATATATTAAGGATGGAAATATTGTATTAGTTTTTCTTGAGGCAATCTATGAAGGATATTATGCAAAAATATGTCGAACCATAGCTGTTGGGAAAATACCCTTGGAACAGGAATTGTTATTTGAAAATTTATTGGAAGCTCAAGAAAAAGCAATTGCAGCATTAAGACCAGGTGCTAAGGCTTGGGAAGTTGATTTTACAGCACGAAGGATTTTTAAAAAGTTAGGACTTGAAAATCAATTTATGGATATAATTGGATATGGAGTTGGATTACGTCCAATTGAGTATTTCCCGATTATTGGTAGAAAATATCATGATCTTATTGAAGCTGGAATGGTAATAGAATTATTTTCACCTAAAATTTATGTAAAGGATAGAGGTGGCCCAAGAATTACAGACTTAATATATGTTGGAGAACATGAAAATGAGATATTAACCGCTTTTCCCAGAAAATTATTTAGAGTATAAAATTCTTATTTTTCAAATGTTTCGCTAATTGGCGTAATATAAATTAAAGTTTGTGAGTGGAAAGTTTTTAGCATTTCTGTTATAAAGGAAACTATAATAACAGTAGAAGTCAAAGGAAATATAGTACTAACGTTAACAATATTCAACAATTAATAAGTCAAAAAACAGCCAAGGACAAAAAAGCAGGTGAGGTATTATGTCCAACATTTCAGTGCAAGTAAAAGTCGACAACTTTTTATTAAAAAATTCATCGAGATTGAAGGCTTGCCACGAAATAGTGGAAGTTCCAGAACAATCTACTATCAGCACTCTTCTTGAAATTATAGGATTGAATAAAGATCTTATAAGTTTTGTTACTGTTAACGGGGAACGCAAGGATTTAGCTTACAGGCTGCAAGAAAATGATGTGGTGGCCTTTTACCCTTATATTTCTGGCGGGTAAAATTATGAAGGGTTACTTAGAATTCAGAAAGGAGGGAGAAAATAAATGCAGGGTTTTTATGGGAAAATACTAAGGATTAACCTTACCGATAAGTCTTACCGTGTGGAAGAACTCAGTGAAGAGATATTGAAAAAATATTTAGGCGGGAAAGGGTTGGGGTCATATCTTCTCCTTAACAATGTCGCTCCAAGGATCGATCCCCTTTCTCCGGATAATAAGCTTATTTTTACTGCAGGTCCGGCTACTGGAACAGGAATGTTAGGTTCCAGCCGTTATGGCGTATTTAGCAAATCGCCCTTAACAGGTTTATATGCTGAATCATATTCCGGAGGAAAAGTAGCTCCTGCCATGCGAAAAACGGGCTATGATGCGATTATTCTGGAAGGAGCTTCTTCTGAGCCAGTGTATTTAGAAATAAGTGATAGTACTGTAAAGTTCCACGATGCCACCCATCTTTGGGGCAAAGACACCTATTATACTGAAAATAAAGTTCTTGAAGAAGTAGGCGTTCCTGGGGCTCAAGCGGTGGTCATTGGACCGGCAGGTGAAAATTTAGTACTTTTTGCCTGTATTGAAAACAACTACTGGCGCTCGGCAGGACGTACCGGCCTGGGTGCGGTGATGGGTTCCAAAAAAGTCAAGGCTGTAGTTTTTCATGGTCAGGCCCAAGGTGAAATTGCCGATCCTGAGTTATTGAAAAGCTTGATTAAATCCATTAGCCAGAAAGCTAAAGATAATCCGGGAGTTAAGGCTTATCAAATGTATGGTACTACCCAGATGGTTAGAATAATGAACGGAGCTAAAGCCTTTCCAACGAAATACTGGTCTAATGGTACCTATGAGCACTGGGAAGATATCAGTGGAGATAGTTTAATCACCAATTTTGAGGTCAAGCCCAGGAGCTGTCCCAATTGTTTTCTGGCTTGTGGCAAACTGACTACCGTGAAAGAAGGGAAGTACGCGGGTTTAACGGTAGAGGGGCCGGAGTATGAAACCATTTATGCCTTTGGCGGTTTATGCTGCATTAACCGATTGGATGAAATTTTAAAATTAAATGACATATGCGATCGGTTGGGCATGGATACCATCACCGCTGGTAATTTAGCTGCCTTTGCTATTGAAGCGGTTAATAGAGGGAAGATAAAGGCAGATTTACAATATGGAAATGCTGATGGCATTGCCCGACTATTGGAAGATATTGCTTATGGCAGGGGCATTGGGGCGATCCTGGCTCGGGGTATTAAAAAAGCTTCAGAGGAGTGGGAAATGGAAGATGTGGCAATCCATGTAAAGGGCTTAGAGCCGGCAGGATATGATCCTCGAGTCCTTAAAGGGATGGGTTTAGCCTATGCAACTTCAACAAGAGGTGCCTGTCATTTGAGAGCTACATTTTATAAAGCTGAACTAAGCGGGATGATTGACCCGGCAACAATAGAGGGCAAAGCCAGATTGTTTATAGAGTTTGAAAATCGCCTAACGATATTTAATACCCAAATTTTGTGCGTATTTTTCCGGGATTTAATCCAGTGGCCGGAGCTTATTCAACTAATTAAGGCAACTACCGGCTGGGAATACACCCAGCAGGAATTAGAAGAAATGGCCAATAGGATTGTCACTTTAACCAGGGTGTTTAACAGCCGGGAAGGGGCAACAAAAGCTCAGGATACGTTGCCAAAACGTTTCTTTTCGGAACCGATCAATGAAGGCAAAAATAGTATTTCCGAGGAAGAACTATCTTATATGGTAAATGAGTACTACCGTTTGCGGGGATGGGATGACCAAGGATTTCCAACCTCAGAGCCATGTTTCTTTTAAACCTACCTTTAAAATTGTTTGATTAAATGGTAAATAACGGAGAGAAGTTTCTTGACTAAAAGCTACAGGTTTTTCCAAGAAATTGTGTTTTTTATTAAAAAGTTGCAATCTTTTTAATAATTTTTTTTTGTTTTTATCTATTTCTTCTTGTTTGCAGAGGGAAAGAATTGTTAATTCTGCCGGAGCCGTTAGTAAGCCAAGAAAACGAAGTTGTCGGGATGGTGCAAGCTTATAAATCCGGTATGGGTATGAGTCAGCAAGATAGTAACCCGAAAAGTTAAAAATAGGAACTGGCCCATTGGCATTTTCGGGTAAAATGGATTTAATACTGGCCAACAAGTGTTGTACCGAAGAGGTAGTAGTAAAACTAAAAGTTGGAGATAATTCACTGACTTCTACGGAGTTTTGCACCTGAAAAAGTTTAAAGGCTTGGCCAACTTTAAAAAGAGCTAAAGCGTAATGGTAGCCAAACAGCACGGCAGCACCCCGGGCTATTTGGTACAAAGGAGCAAGCTCGGAAACTTTACCGCAAGTTTGCGGTAAAAAATTATCGGTTACACAAACCGCTTCATTTTCTACCCAAAATATCCCGGGAGAATACGGAATAAAGAATTCCCTTATTTGTTGAAGATAAGGGTTAATGGTAGCGATAAAAGCAGCAGCCATCAGTAAGGCTTTTTCTCTTTCCCGAAAGCCCAAATGCGGATAATTTTGCGATTTTAAAATTACTGCAGGAGTGAATTTTGTAATAACGCGTAAAGCTTTATTTTCTTTTTCTGGATAAACCATAGCAAAAGGTGAAATAAGGGAAACCACTTGAGCTTTTTTAATTTGCTCTTCCCTGGCTTTTAAGGTCCTAATAAGCTTTTCGGGGGTTACTTGCAAAATTTCTACTTTTTTTTGAATGCCTCTGGGAGCCGAAAAAGAAGTATTGAAATGTTCTGGAACAAGACGTAAATGAAAAATTGGTTTCAGGTTACTCTGATTTTCTAAAGAAAAGGGAGGAGTAAGGTAAATTTTGTGGACATCCTGCTTTGATAATCCCAAGTGGGTAAGGCAGTTTTGTAATTCAACTAAAAAGCTTTGCGCGGAGAACTTTCCTTCATATAAATGGTGCCTGCCCGCTCCAGCAATAAGAGTCCCGGATTGACCATTGAAAAGTACTCCCAATACAATTTTCACGAAAATACCTCCTTGTTGCGGTAGTGGTTTGGATATAGCCTTTCCAAGGGCAGGTAGGTAGTGCGGTAGCCGAAGCATTGTGGTCCCACTACATCTAAAGCTTTTTTGATTCTAAGCCTTAGCGGGGCCGGAAGGCCCAGGAGTGCTAAACGCTGTCCTTCATAAATTTCGTTGTTATTTACCGGCTTAAGTTCGTTCAAATCAATTGCTGATATTAAATCAGGTACGCTTGCAGCAACATTACCGTTTTTAAAGGCGAGCAAATTTTCGTATTGAAAAAGAAGTTGCAGTTCTTCGCCTTTCGGTGAAGTTAATGTAGCAGATTTCCATTTTGCCAATTCATAGGTTGATATTTTTTTTACAATTCCCTGGAAAAGCTCAATTACGGGACCGTAAAAGGAGTTAGAAGTAACTTCCAAGAGCATAGTAATTAACTCCCGGTAATTATCAGCCTGCAGGAAACATTCTCCAATTTCGCGCGCAAAGGTCAATGTGCCAGGAAGCAGAACTCGCTTTAAAACGGAACCGGGGTGAGGAAAGCCTGCAAAGTAACCAACGCCTCCCTGCTGGCCAATTATCTGGCGAGTATTTAGCTCTAAAAGAAAAGTATCTTGTTTATCAAGAAAATAGTGTAAGTGATAATTGCCATCAATTAGCACTAAAGGTGCTGCCGTTAAGTTTTCAAGGTGATAGGTGGTCATTTGTAGCTCAGGAAAGGCTCGACCCATGCTGTCGCCGTCAACAACCGGTAAGCCGGTTTGCAGTGCCGCTAAAAGGGGATAAAAGATATTAACACCTGCACCTTCAACAATGGTGATTCCTTTAAACTTAACCCCGGTGTGTTTTTCAAGCTCTTCAATTATGATACCCGCTTCTACTCCTGAAGGTAGGTTTTCTTCACACAATTCCGGCGAACCAAAAAGACCGGTCCCGCAAAAAAAATCATTTTCCGGCAATTCTTCAAGGGATAACAAAGGAATACTGCGGTTTTGCAGTGCTTTTTGCAGCTCGATTGCTAAAAGGTGACTTTTTCCGCCACCGCCGGAACCAAGGAAAATACTACCGTACCAGAGCGGTTCGAGCCAGTCACGGGTAATTTCCTGCATATTTTCACCTACTTTAGACGGTATTTGTTAAGCCAGCGATAGAGAGTTGCTAAACTAACACCCAGTTCTTGAGCAATTAACCTTTTGGCCTGGGTAGAATGGCCGTATTCGGCTAAAAGAATTTCTAAACGCTCCTTTAATTTTCTACTTTCAAGATTTGGGAATCCAGGATTAATAACTTTAGGTTGCGGTGTACTGACCAATGAACCGTTTAGTAAATACTTTGGTAGAAAAGGCGGCGTAATGATGTCGCCTTCACAAAGGGACACGGCGTAGGCAACTACGTTTTTCAACTCCCGGACATTTCCTGGCCAATGATAATTTTTAAGAATCTGTACGGCTTCAGGACTAAAAATTTTAAAAGGTTTATTTTGCTCCAGACAAATATTTTTTAAATAAAAGTCCAAAAGCAAAGGTATGTCATCTCGCCGTTCGCGTAGCGGTGGTATATGAACCGGGAATACATTTAGACGGAAGAAGAGATCTTCCCTGAAAAGTTTTGCATCAATTAATTCTTGTAAATTTTTATTCGTTGCCGCAATAATGCGGATATCGACTGGATAGGAAACAGTAGCTCCAATTCTTTCTACCCGCCTTTCTTCCAAAACCCGGAGAAGTTTTGCCTGTAATTGAATCGGCATATCGCCAATTTCATCAAGGAAGATTGTTCCACCATTGGCAAGCTCAAATTTGCCGGGCTTGCCGCCCCGACGGGCACCAGTAAAAGAACCATCTTCATAACCGAATAGTTCGCTTTCCAGAAGGTTTTCGGGAATTGCTGCGCAGTTTATGGCAATAAAAGGCCGATCTTTCCGTGGACTTAAGTAATGGATATAACGAGCAAAAAGTTCTTTACCCGTACCGCTTTCTCCCTGGAGCAGGACCGTGTTGTTAGTTATTGCAATTTGCCTGACAAGTTTTTTGATTTCTAAAAAACGGGGGTTTTTGCCGGGAATAATAAAAATAGAGTCCTTGGAAAAGTACGAGTCGGTTTCTTCCGGTTGGATTGGTTCTGTTTTCCAAGCCAATATTCCCGCCATCTTGCCGTTTTTTGTAAATGCACGGTAGTAAAAGTTTCCTTCCGTCGTTTCGATCAAACCCTCTGGTTCTCCAGCCTGGTTTAATTTTTTCCAAAGGTCAAAAGTAGAAATTGAAATAGGAGAATTACTTTGGCTTACGATTACTTGACCTTTCCTGTCAAAAAGAAAAATATTTGTGTCCAACTGGCTTGCCAGGAATTGCAAAGCATTTTTGACCAATGAATTGTCAACTTCTTGCTCTAAGGCTTGCAAATTTTCTAAAACAATCAAAAGAAATTTAAGAAGCAAAGCAGGCGTTATATTCGCGTTGTTTTCACGTTTTTTGGGGAATGCTACCCAAAAACCTTCATCTTTAAGATTAAAGGTTAGGATTAAATCGTATGGGCAAGTAGCTGCTTCCGGGCAAGTTGGTGTACAGGGTGTTGACAAAACACGATAACCAACCTGTGGACGTGGTATTAAAGAAAGGCATTTTTTTGGAAGATCGGTAACAAGTCCGAAAATTTCTTTAAGTGCTTCAGTAAAGTCTTTTCTCATCATTTTTTATCACCGCTATATAAAATGAGAAAAATTAATAAAAAATAAGAATACTTAAGAAATTGTAAGAAATATCAGGTATATTTTTATTTTACAATCAAAAAAGGTCTATGACAAGGATAGTTTTTCGGGGAAAATAACGAATTTATAACCTGAAAGACCGGTAAAATTGTTGGCATAAAACTTGCTAAAAAATTAAACCAGTAATATTTAAAAAATAAATCTACAAGGGAGGATGGCAAGATGGTAAAAGGTGAAGATTATGCCTTAGCAAGAATTCCCATGGAAGAACGGCGGCCGATGTGGGAAGTTTTCATGATTCGGTTTGGTGCTGTTGTTACTTTATCGCAGTTTATGCTGGGAGCAGCGCTTGGATATGGTTTGACCCTAAAAGATGCGTTATTTGCTACGATCCTTGGGTCGGTGCTACTTGAAATTATTAGCTTTTTAAATGGGGTTGCTGGAGCGTGGGAAGGTCTTTCAACCTCTCTTTTAACCCGGTGGGCCGGTTTTGGGAGGTTAGGATCAAGTTTAATTGGATTAATTGTGGGGATTTCATGTATTGGTTGGTTTGGAATTCAAAATACGATCTTTGCTCAGGGATTAAGTCAAGCGTTTGGTGGGGCAGTAAGTACCAAGATTATGTCGGTAATTACCGGAATATTAATTACCCTGTTAGTTGTATACGGTTATAAAATGTTAAGCTATACAGCTAACATTGCGGTTCCAGGTTTTTTAGTGGCAGTGGGTATTGCTACCTATCATTTATTAAGCAAATATGACCTTAACACGCTGCTAACTTCGCCACCCCCTGGTCCAGCTTTGAATTTCGGTGTTGCAGTTACTATGGTTGCCGGGGGCTTTATGGTGGGCGCAGTGGTTACTCCTGACCTATCAAGATACAACCGCAACGCCAAAGATGTTTTTTGGATGACGCTTCTTAGTATTTTTGCCGGAGAACTTTTAATAACTTTTATAGCTGTGTTAATGTCCCATGCGGTAAAAAGTGCTGATGTGATAACTATTATGTTAAATTTAGGTGGCTGGATTTCAGCTGCTTTAGTAATATTTTCCACGATTAAGATTAATGATTTGAACTTATATGCTGCATCGTTAGGAATTGCTAATTTCCTTGATGCTGTTTTTAGAGTGAAAATAAGTAGAGCAGTTTTAACGATTATTATAGGCTTATTAGGAACTTTGGGTTCTGTCTTGGGAATACTGGATAAATTTGTTAACTTTTTAGTTATCCTTGGTATTGCAGTTCCGCCGGTAGGTGGGATTATGGTGGTTGATTACTTTATTTTAAAAAGATATAGAAAAGAGCTGGAAGAAAGCCGTGCGTATGGGCGTTTGCCCAGAGAAGTTGAAGATTGGAATCCCATTGCTATTGTTAGTTTAGTTTTAGCTTTTCTAGTGGGTTATTTTTACAAAGGAGGCTTAAATCAAGCATTAAATTCATTAATTGCCGGAATGATTTTCTACTTTGTTTTAATGAAATTATATATAGCTTTCTCACCCGCCAAAAATGCAAAATTTATTAAAAAATCAGAGGTTGGGGAGGTATAATTTATGACCAAAATCGATGTACAAATGGTTGAGGACATTGCAGTAGGTGCAGCTCTTCTTGGAACCGGAGGAGGGGGAGACCCTTATGTTGGCAAGCTTATGGCTATTCAGGCATTACAAAAAAATGGACCAGTAGAACTTATTAGTGTTGATGATGTGCCAGATGATGCCCTGGTTGTCCCTGCGGCCATGATGGGAGCACCAACAGTTTTGGTGGAAAAAATACCGTCGGGTAAAGAGATCTTCAAGGCTTTTGACAGCCTGCAAAATTACTTAGGTAAAGAAATCTTTGCGGTTATTCCCATTGAAGCCGGTGGGCTTAACTCAATGATTCCGATTACTGTGGCAGCGGAAAAGAAACTGCCACTGGTGGATGTAGACGGTATGGGACGAGCTTTTCCCGAATTACAAATGGTTACTTTCCATTTATATGGTGTCTCAGCCACTCCCATGGTCTTAGCCGATGAAAAGGGGAATTCGTTACTTTTAAATACTATCAATAACTTCTGGACCGAAAGTCTTGCCCGAAATGCCACTGTAGTTATGGGTGGCTCGGTAATGATTGCAATTTATCCTATGTATGGCAGAGATTTGAAACAGGCGGGAATTCGGAAAATCGTTACTTACTCGGCAAAAATCGGCCGGGCAATCCGGGAAGCCCGCAAAAATGGCGAAGATCCCATTGAAGCGCTCTTAAAAGCAACCGGCGGTTTTGCCCTCTTTAAAGGAAAAATTTCCGATGTGCAAAGACGGACTACCGGTGGTTTTGTTCGGGGTGAAGCCCATATTGACGGAATTGACCAGTATAAAGGGGAAAGTATGATAATTGACTTCCAAAACGAGAATTTAATTGCCCGGCGGAACGGGAAGGTTGTAGCTACAGTTCCTGATTTAATCTGCATAGTGGATGCCCATACAGCAGCGCCTATTACTACCGAAGGTTTACGTTATGGGCAAAGGGTAGTGGTCATCGGTATTCCCTGCGATCCCAAGTGGCGGAGTGAAAAGGGTATTGCAACCGTTGGACCTCGCTACTTTGGCTACGATGTTGATTATGTACCTGTTGAAGAGCTCATTAAAGGTTAAAGGAGGTCGGAAAAAATGGAATATCGGATAGGCATTGATGTTGGGGGTACCAATACGGACGCGGTACTGGTTGATGAAAATATGAATTTAGTTGAAAGCATCAAAGTACCAACTACAAAAGATGTTTCCACCGGCATATATGAAGCGTTGCATCGGGTTTTAGAAAAAAGTAAAGTTGACCGGAAAAATATTAAATATGCTATGCTCGGTACTACCCATGCTACTAATGCGATTGTGGAACGCAAACGCCTTTGCAAAACTGCAATTATTCGTATTGGCCGTCCGGCAACGGAAGCGATTGTCCCCTTAGTGGCATGGCCAAAGGATTTAGTTGAGGCGGTAGGAAATCATTACTATTTAATTGCCGGTGGTCATGAATTTGATGGCCGGGAAATCAGTCCCCTGGATGAAGAAGAATTAAGAAAAATTGCCCGGGAAATAAAGGGCAAAGTGGAAAGCGTTGCGGTGGTTTCGGTTTTTTCACCGGTAAACAACCAGCATGAACTAAGGGCCCGGGAAATACTGCAAGAAGTGCTTGGCGATATTCCAATTTCGCTATCTCATGAAATTGGTTCAATTGGTCTTTTAGAAAGGGAAAATGCTACTGTTTTAAATGCTGCTTTGGTTGAAGTCGCTCGGACTACAGCCAGTGGATTTAAAGAAGCATTAGCGCGGGAAGGAGTTACCGATGCCAAAGTATTTCTTTGCCAGAACGATGGTACTTTAATGTCAATTGATTATGCGATGCGGTATCCCATTTTAACCATTGCCTGCGGACCTACCAACAGTATCCGGGGTGCTGCCTTTTTAAGTAACTTAGAAAATGCTTTGGTGCTTGATGTGGGTGGGACTACCAGTGATATCGGTATCATCGCTCAAGGCTTTCCCAGGGAATCTTCAATTGCAGTAGAAATTGGAGGAGTAAGAACAAACTTCAGGATGCCCGACCTGATTTCCATTGGCCTTGGGGGTGGCACGATTATTCGGGAAGAAAACGGTGAGGTGAAAATTGGACCCGATAGCGTTGGCTACCGGATAACCGAAGAAGCAGTAGTTTTCGGCGGTAAGACCGTTACAGCTACCGATATAGCCGTGCGCCTGGGATTGGCAGAGGTTGGTGATAAAGAAAAAGTAAAGGATTTACCGTTAGAATTTGCTCAAAAAGCCTACCAGAAAATGCAGGAATTGGTTGAAGAAGCGATTGATAAAATAAAAACCAGCAAAGATCCTCAACCGCTCATTCTTGTAGGGGGAGGCAGCATAATTGTAAGCGATAAAATTAACGGCGTAAGTCAGGTTGTGCGTCCGCAAAATTTTGGTGTAGCCAATGCCCTGGGGGCAGCTATTGCTCAGGTTAGCGGTGAAGTGGACCGGATTTATTCATTAAGCGAAATGAGCAGGGATGAGGCTTTAAATAATGCTAAACAGCTGGCAATAAATGAGGCTATTAAAGCTGGAGCTAATCCGGATTCCGTGAACATTGTTCATGTAGAAGATATTCCGCTTGCCTATCTGCCCGGAAATGCGGTGAGAATCCGGGTAAAGGCTGCCGGGAATTTACTTTAAATTAATATAAACGGGGGGATTTTTAATGAAAATTAAGGTAATAATGCCGATTACTTCAGATGTTTTTAATGAGGAAATCAGGGAAGAGTTTAAACATTATGTTGGACCGCATGACAGCTTTGATGTGGAAAACTTAGATTATGGCCCGGCATCCATTGAGAGTGAATTTGATGAAGCTATGGCCATACCGGATATTTTAAATAAGGTTAAAAAGGCCCAGGAAGATGGCTTTGATGGTGTTATTATCGATTGTTTTGGCGATCCCGGCGTTAATGCGGCCAGGGAATTGGTAGATATTCCGGTTTGCGGTGGCTTTGAGCCGGCAATGCAAATTGCCTTAGGCCTTGGGAAAAACATAGGCATTGTTACAGTATTACCCAATGTTGTTTCCATGCTTCAAGATTTAATAGCCAAAATGGGAATAGAGAAACGGGTAAAATCAATCCGTTATGTTAATATTCCGGTTCTGGATTTGGGAGATAAAAAGAAGTTAGAAGACGCTCTATTTAATCAGAGCTTAGAAGCAATAAAAAACGACCATGTCCAGGTGGTGGTATTGGGCTGTACAGGAATGATGGGTATGGCTCATAATTTAATGAAGCGGCTAAAAGAGGCTGGCTATGATGTTCCAGTAGTAGATCCAGCCTTTTCAGCGGCGATGATGGTAAAAAATTATGTGTACATGGGATTAAAGCACAGCAGGTTAACGTATATGACACCTCCGGTTAAGCCCTATAAGTGGTGGGAGAAGTAAAAAATTTAACCCCTTTTAAGTAGATTAATAGTCTACTTAAAAGGGGTTTTTATTTATGTTTATAAGTCTATAAAATTTGCAAACTAAAGTTCATACTTATCCGCTGTTAATTTTGGTAAAGTTATAGTAAAATAAAGAAGCCGGTAAGATCAACGCTGGAGGCAATAAAAATATTATGACAACGGTTACAGCAGCAATAATAATACACAAGGGGAAAGTCTTAATAACCCGCCGAAAACTTAATGATAAATACCTGCCGGGAAAATGGGAATTTCCCGGGGGAAAAGTTGAACAGGGTGAGACGCCCGAAGATTGTCTTGTTCGGGAAATAAAAGAAGAGTTGGACCTTAACATCAAGATTACCCAATTTTTTGGTGAATCGATTTATGAGTACCCTTTTTTTAAAATAAAATTATTGGCTTTTTTAGCCCAGCCAGTTTCAGGGAAAATAAAGCTAAACGATCATGCTGAAGCGCGCTGGGTTGAAATTAAGGATTTAAATTTTTATGATTTTGCGCCGGCAGACTTGCCTTTTGTGGAAAAGTTATTGAAATTAACAACTTAAGTCCTGCCTGGTTTTCAGCGTTTTATGTATAAAGTTTTGCTTATTGACAGTAAAACCTAAAAGATAGTAAAATTAAGTTCAGAGTTAATGGCAATTTATAGAAAATTCTTAAAATGGAGGCGGGAGCGTGAAACTTTTAATCATGGGCCCTCCGGGGGCTGGAAAAGGAACCCAGGCGGAAAAAATTGTTAAAGAGTTTGGTATTACCCATATTTCCACCGGCGATATGTTCCGGGCTGCTTTAAAAAATCAAACGCCCCTGGGATTAAAAGCAAAAGAATATATGGATAAAGGTGAGCTGGTACCCGATGAAATCGTAATTGCTATGGTGGAAGAAAGAATATCGGCACCGGACTGCGCAAAAGGCTTTCTTTTGGACGGTTTTCCCCGGACCATACCACAGGCGGAAGCTCTGGATAAAAAGCTTGCCGAAATGGGAATAACCTTAGATGGTGTGATCAATATTGAAGTTCCGCGGGAAGAATTAATTGAAAGGTTAACTGGGAGAAGGGTCTGTCGCCAGTGCGGAGCAACCTACCATGTGAAATTCAATCCGCCAAAAGTTGAAGGAGTTTGCGATGCTTGTGGCGGAGAATTATACCAAAGAAGCGATGATTCTTTAGAAACAGTAAGCAACCGTTTGGATGTCTATGAAGCGCAGACCGCACCTTTAAAAGATTATTATGCCAAAACCGGTTTGTTGAAAAATATTGATGGTACAAAATCTATTGAAGAAGTATTCGCTTCAATTAAAAATGCTCTCCAAAAGTAAACTCTCCCTTTTGGGGAGAGTTTTTTTAAAGGAAGGTAAAGTATGCCTTACAGTAAAATTGCCAACTTCTACGATCTTTTGTTAAGCGGAGTTCCCGGCGATTACTGGGTCCAATTAATTGAAGATTTACTAAAACGCTGGAATTATGAAGTGAAAAGTATTGCGGAATTAGGCTGTGGTACCGGTGTAATTTTAGAAAAGCTTTCCCAAAAAGGTTATAAATTATATGGAGTGGATATTAGCCCTGAAATGCTTGCCGTTGCCCACAACAAGAAAATAGGAAATACAAAATTATTTTGCCAAGATATCGTAAATTTAGAACTTCCGGAAAAAGTTGATCTAATCTTTGCTTTTCATGATTGCCTTAATTATATAAATACAACGGACGATTTATATCAGTGCTTTTCTCAAGTAAAAAATAACTTAAACGAACAGGGCTTATTTTACTTTGACCTAAATCGTTTAGAATGGCTTTTGGATTTAGAAAATTTACCTGGCGAACTTCATTTAGATAACTTAGTACTAAATTGGACCGGCAAATTTAACAATAATAAATTTTTTATTAAACTTAGAATTTATAACCAAAATACCGGTGAAGTTTCCTACGAGCAGCACGAGCTTTCCCTCTTTTCGCCGGAGGAAGTTTTAAAAATGCTTGCGGACTTAAATTTTTCGGTTTTATCGGTAAACCATACACCTACCAGGAGTTTTTATTTAGCTGTAAAAGGAGGAAGTAGTAGTGAATGTTGATATAGCTTATATAGGTGGATCAAGTACCTTGGGAATAGGATTTCCGGAAAAGTTTCTACCCCCTGATGTTAAATTTATAAAAGAAGAAACTTTTACAACACCTTATGGTCCATCTCCCAAAATATATTTCTTAGAAATCGGTACAAAGAAAGTAGTTCATGTAAAAATGCACGGCTGGCGTCCCGGGGTTTCTCGAAGAGATGCCTCTCTCCAGGTATTCTGGGTTTTTCAACAGTTGGGAGTAAACAAAATATTTTCTGAAGGCGGGGTAGGGGCTGTAAATCATTTGTTAGAATTAAGGGATTACGTTATTCCTACCGATTACCTTGATTTTACCATGCGTAAAGATGTCCATCTAACTTCTAATTACCTTTTAATTATGAGAAAACCTACCTGCCCGGAAATAAATCGCGCATTATTTGAAAGTGCTAAAACTCATGCCAAAGGCAGAGTTTTTCAGCGCGGAATTTATGCTTGTACCGATGGTCGCCACTTTGAAAGCGTTGCGGAAGTTGCCTTTTTGAAAAATGCCGGAGCAGATGTAATAGGTCAGAGTATGGTCCCGGAAGTTTATCTTGCCCGGGAAATTGGTGCCTGCTACGGCCGAATCGATTTGGTAGTTAATTATGCCGAAGGAATTATTAAAGAGTGGGAACACGAGGAATTAAAAGATATTTATTATAATGATGCTCTTACAAATTTGCAAATAGTTACCGAGGCAATTTTAAATTTTAACCCGCAAAATACCTGCGAATGCCAGGATTTTCGCAAGGAAACATTATTAAAACTTGAATGAAATTTCCATTTCCTTGCAGGCAGGTAATTTTTTATCGTCGTCGAATTTTATAAACAAGCTTCGAAAGCTTGTTATTTTTTTAAGGAGAGGTTTACGATGGGAATAACCATCAAGGAAGTTTCCAGGATATCGGGAGTATTTGGCCAACAAGGAGAAGAAAAAGTAGCCGAAGTACTAAAAGAGCACCTGCCTGATGGTTATAAAATTATAAATTCTTACCGTTTAAATTATCAAGGTGACAGCTGGGATATTGACCATATTGTCATTGGCCCCAATGGTATTTTTGTTATTGAAACCAAAAACATGCGGGGCCGGGTTTTTGGTGGCGCCATGGGCAACTGGTGGCAGGAAAAGTGGGCAGGAGGGCAAAAAGAAAAAATTAAGATTGGCAATCCTGCCGCTCAGGTAAACCATTATGCCAAACTTGTCAAAGAGTTTTTACGGCTTTATTTCCCTGAGGAAGAAACCAGAATCTTGGTTTACCCTGTAGTTGTCTTTGCTCACGAAGAAGCTGACTTTTCTAAGCTTCGTTTTACCCGTCCTGGCAGAATTGGTAAAACCAAAATCCTTAGTTTATATGAACTTCCGGCATTTATTTTAAGCAGGGAAGAGGTTTCTTACGATTCAGATTTTATTGATAAAGCGATAAATTTCTTAATTCCCGAAGATGAACGGGAAAAAACCGGTATGTTTAAAACCGGTCTTTATTACCAAAACCTTCAAGAACAGTTTTCCCGGCGCTATCGGTTAGAAGATCTGATCGGCGAGGGAAATTTCAGCAAGGTTTACTGGGCATACGATAATAAGCTGGATCGGGAAGTAGCGGTTAAAGAAATTAATTTAACAGATCTACCGGGGGATATCAAAGATAAAATCTATAATGAAGCCCAGTTAATGGCAAAAATTAATCATGAAAATATCGTGAAACTTTATGATACCTTTTATTTTGATGACAAAATATATCTGATAATTGAATTGGTGCAGGGGAAAACCTTAGTTGAATATCTTGAAGAAAAGGGCGGAATGCTTTCCGTTAAGAAAGCTGTAAATATAATGATTCAAATTGCCAAAGCCCTTTCTTATATTCACCAGCACAACATTATTCACCGGGATTTAAAACCGGAAAATATCTTAATTTCTACCGACGATATTGTAAAAATAACAGATTTTGGTATAGCTCAACTAAACGAAGAAGAAAAAGAAGAAGGCTTTATCTTGGGTACTCCGGTAGTTATGGCTCCGGAACAAATATTAAAAACGGGTATTGACCAGCGAACAGATATTTTTGCTTTGGGATGTATTTTTTACTATTTATTAACCGGTCATTATCCGTTTTCTGGAACAAATTTTTCCGAATTAAGTTATAACATACTCCATTTTGATCCTGAACCTATTCGGACTTACAATAGTCATTGTAGTTTAGAAATTGAAAAAATTATTTTAAAATGCTTAGAAAAAAATCCCGAAAACCGTTATCAAAAGGTTAGTGAACTACTTCAGGACTTGATTAAATATCAAGAGCAAAAAAACCTTGGTTTATTTTTTAATAAGAAAACTTTTCTAAAAATAGCTTTGGTAGTTTTAGGCATTGCTTTTTTGTATCTTTTTACCTTAGGTACAAGCATGCAAAATCAAGGTAGTGCTCCTATATCCTTAAACGAAATTTTAAATAAAGAGCAAATTACCCTTACCAATGATAATTTCAATCAAGTTTTTGCCAATAATTACCTGGCAGGAGCTAAAGTTAAAATAACAGGAAGGATTCTTGATATAATTGGCGCCCAAAACGGTCGCACCTTGTGTTATTTTTTATTAGAACCGGCTTCGTTAAAGGATAATAAACTAACAATAGCCTTAAATCTTGATCCCTTTTCCATTTTTAATGGTACTAAATATTACCAATTAGAAGGCTTTTTAGCTTATTCTCCTTTAGTCGAAAACGGTGCTGCCAAACCGGTGGTTATTGTCGAAAGATATAAACCTCTTGAGCCCTGGCATCTTTTTGACCCTCCAATTAAAACGGTAGAAGTTAAGCAAACCTTAAAACGAAAAGATAAAGAAATTATCTTTGAAAAAATTGAATTTGGTAAAAACGAAACCAGACTCTTTATTACATTAAGAAATCTTTCCAACCATCCGGTGAATTTTAATTTATTAGAACCCAGAGCCAGTCAAAAAGATCGCTTTTACGTAGAAGCGTTGTATCAAAACCGGGATTATCCAAAACTAAAAGACCAATTAGGACCTAAAGAAATTGTCAGGGGAATTATCGTGCTGGAAAAAATGGATTACCAGATTAAAGAGGCAGTATTTTTTCTCGGCCTGACTATGGCTGGAGAAGAACCATATATTTTTCATGTGAGGTGGGGAGATGAAAATACTGGGAATTAGTTTTTCCGCCAGGGATAAGGGTAATACCGACATCCTGGTCATTACGGCGCTTCGGGGGGCAGCGTCGGCAGGTGCATCTACCGAATTTCTTAAAGCCAAAGATTTAAACATCGAGTACTGCCGGGGATGTTTAAGTTGCATTTACAAAGGAAAATGTCCGATAGACGATGACCTTTATAAGTTTATTGAAACCGTCAAAAGCGCTAATGGCATAGTAGCTGGAGCTCCAACCTATCTTTTTGGTCCTACCGGAAAAGTAAAAACAATGATTGACCGCTCCCTGACCATTTCTCCTTTTTTAGAAGAAATGGACCCTGAAAAAAGGCTGGGAATAACCATCAGCGTTGCCGGCAATCCTTTATGGAATCCTATGGGCAGTGAAATCTTAAATCAATTTCTTTTAAGTTACGGTTTTGGTCTTTATGATTTTCTTGCCGGTTATGCTCCCGGACCGGGTGAAGTCTTATTAAATGATGAATTATTGGAAAACGCCTACCGGCTCGGTAAAGAGCTGGTTTTAGCCTTAAGAAAAGAAATAGAGCCCCCGAAAGCCAAGGAAAATCAGTGTCCTTACTGTAAAAGTCGGTTGATTAAATTTGAAGATTCGAAAATTTACTGTGCCCTTTGTCTGGCTCCGGCAGAACTTCATGACGGTAAGTTAGTTTTTGCTGAAAATTATGAACCCTTTTGGACCAGAAATCATCGCATAAATCATATTAACGATTGGATCATACCTTCAAGGGATCGTTTTTTAACCAAAATTAAAGATATAAAAGAAAAAGCAAAACACTTCAATCTTTAAAAAACAGAAAAACCTCGCTCCTGCGAGGTTTTTTTTTAATGGCAGGGGAGACAGGACTCGAACCCGCAGCCCTCGGTTTTGGAGACCGATGCTCTACCAATTGAGCTACTCCCCTTTATCAATTGCAAGATTATTATAAGAAAAAAAAATAACATCGTCAAGAAGAAGTTTTCAGGTAGAAATTTATTCCTATTTGTTATACGATTATAGTGTAATAAATAAAATATATTATAAAACATTTTTTTGGAGGTAAAAAAATGAAAATTGGCGTTATTTGCGGCGGGCTTTCTTCCGAAAGAGAAGTTTCTCTACGTACCGGCGACGCGATTTTTAGAGCTTTATTAAAAAAGGGATACAACGTTGTAAAAATCGATATGGACAGAAATATTGCCGAAACATTAAAAAAGGAAAATATCGATTTTGCCTTTATTGCCCTTCACGGGAAGTACGGGGAAGACGGAGCCATCCAGGGGCTACTTGAAATTATGGATATCCCCTATACTGGCTCCGGAATACTTGCCAGTAGTTTAGCAATTGATAAAATAATGACAAAGAAAATTTTAAAAGCCGAGGGAATTCCGACACCAAACTATATTGCTTTTAGCTTTGATGAAAACCCCAATTTTGAAGCTATCAGTTCTGAAATACTGCAAACATTGAAACTTCCCGTGGTAATAAAAGCTCCCCGCGAAGGTTCAACTATTGGCATTGAGTTTGTTTTTAGCAAACAAGAGCTACCGAAAGCTATTAAAAAAGTTTTAGAAATAGATAAACAGCTTTTGGTTGAAGAATTTATTGAAGGGGTAGAAGTTACCGCTTCAGTATTGGGCAATTCTAATCCCGTTGTTTTACCCTTAATTGAGATCGTCAGCAAGACTCGTTTTTACGATTACGAAGCTAAATATACCCCAGGATTAAGTGAACATATCATACCTCCAAGAATAGCTCCGGAATTAAGTCAAAAAGCTATTGAATACGCCCGGAAAACGTATAAAGCTTTAGGTTGCCGCGGATTTGCGCGAGTGGATTTTATGATTGATGTAAGAAAAAATGAAGCCTATGTCTTGGAAGTAAATACTATTCCGGGAATGACCGCCACCAGTTTATTTCCCGACGCAGCAAAAGCTCAGGGAATAAGCTTTGAGGACCTGGTGGAAAAAATACTTATGCTCGGTTTAGAGGGGAGGCAAAAATAAAAATAGCATGAATAAATTATTTAAAATAATCTCGGAAATTGACAGGCTCGGATATAAAGCTTACTCTCGCCTTAAAGGTAGTTACACTTTTCCGCAATTTTCGTTAAGTTTTCTTAAAATTCAAGGAGACCCCTTTGCACCTCCAAGTATTGTAAGAATAACTTTAAAAGAAGAACAGCACAAATACCCGAAACAGTATTTAAAAAAGGAACTCGAAGTTCCGTTGGGCGATTTTATTTTAGAACGCTTCTCTAAAGGATTATCCCAACTACCCAAAATCCACGGTTCTGGAAATAGCGGAGTAATTTTCGTTAATACCAACGGCCAGCAGCTTTTAAAACGAGCAAGTTTCAACCTTGATGGAACTGCTATCGAATTAAATTTTTATTTCGGTTTACCTGCTAACGGCAGAAAAATCAACGGACAGGCATTAATCCAAATGCTTGAAGGGCTTAAAGATGTTGTCCAGAACTTTCTAGTATTTAAACCAGCTTATGCAGAAAGTCTTAAAAAACAAATAAATTTGTATCAGGATCAGGAATTCCTCCGTTCTTTTCTCCAGAAAAACAATTACATTGCCTTTATTGCTGACGGGTCTATATTGCCCCGGGCTTCGGGACAATCGGAAAAACCATTAAAAAACGCTGTTCCCTTTAAATCTCCGGAAAGCTTACGCATTACCGTAGATTTACCTAATTCCGGACCAATTTCTGGCCTGGCTATTCCCAAAGGTGTTACGGTGATAATCGGTGGTGGTTTTCATGGCAAATCAACCCTTTTAAAGGCACTGGAAAAAGGTATATATAACCACCGCCTTGGCGATGGCAGGGAATTTGTCATTACCGATAATACTGCGGTAAAAGTTAGGGCAGAAGACGGCAGGATAATTAATAACGTAGATATTTCCCCCTTTATCAACAACCTTCCCCAGGGGATAGATACTAAATGTTTTTCAACCTTAAATGCCAGCGGAAGTACATCCCAAGCTGCCAATGTAATGGAAGCCATTGAAGCGGGAGCTAAAGTATTATTATTTGACGAGGATGTTAGCGCAACCAATTTTCTTTTAAGAGACAAGCTCATGGAAAAGTTAGTTGTTAAAGAACCCATCACGCCGTTTTTAAAAATGTGTAGAAATCTTTATAAGGATTTAGATGTTTCTTCAATTCTGGTAGTTGGCAGTCTTTCGGATTATCTTAAAATTGCCGATCGCGTAATTTTAATGGAAGAATATATACCACACGACGTAACTGCCAGGGTTCACTCCATTACCGGTTTTGACTCAAATACGACAGATATAACTCTCTCCGTTAGGTCGCGGAAAATCAAAAAATGGAATAAATCTTTTTCTAAAATTAAGGCTAAAGACCAGTTTACTCTTTATTTAAATAAAGATTTATACATAAACCTTCGCTATCTTGAACAGCTTTGTGATTACGGACAAGCTAACTTTTTAGCAAAATTTATTATGTATTTAAGCGAAAAGAAAATAACCGGAGAATTGAGAGATATAGTTTATAACTTTTGGCAGGAAATTAACTCCCAGGGTTTTAAAATACTTGGGGTAGAGCCAAATCTGGCCCTGCCGAGATGGCAAGAAATGGCTTTTATTATAAATAGAATCCCCGATATTTTTATTACATATTAAGGAGAGTGAAAGAGATGGAGTTCACGTGTATAATTTGCGGGAAAAAAATTACCATAGATTTAATTGTCGATGAAGACGATGACCTGGTGGTTAAGCCTTCAAATTTGCAGATCTGCGAACTTTGCAAAAAAAAGTTAAAAAAAGAAGCGGAAGATAGCAGTAAACCGGTAAAACCCATAGGATAATTACAAAGAAGGAGGGATACGAAATGGCTGTGGGTATTTTAACCGGTGGTGGTGATTGCCCGGGCTTAAATGCAGTAATTCGGGCTTTAGTGAAAACTCTTCAACAAAAGCTTCCCGAAGAGAAAATAATCGGCTTTTTAGATGGTTTTCGCGGGGCAATTGAAAACCGAAGTGTGCCTCTAACAACGAAAGACGTGGTAGGTTTACTCCCTAAAGGCGGAACGATTTTGGGCACTTCCAACCGGGATAATCCTTTTAAATTTCCCGTATCTGTTAACGGCACCTTAGAATTTCACGATGTTAGCGATACTGTAATCGAAAATTTACATAAAAACAATATTGAGGTGTTATTCGTCATTGGGGGTGATGGTTCTCTTTCTATTGCCCACGAACTCTCCCAAAAGGGTGTAAAGGTTATAGGAATCCCAAAAACTATAGATAATGACCTGGATGCTACCGATTTTACCTTTGGCTTTGACAGTGCGGTAAGGACCGCAACCAAAGCTCTTGATATGCTTCACACCACTGCTGAATCCCACCACCGGATCATGGTATTGGAGGTTATGGGACGGTATGCCGGCTGGATTGCCCTATATTCGGGACTGGCCGGAGGTGCAGATGTTATTTTAATTCCCGAAATTCCCTTTAACTGGGATGCCGTTTGCCGAAAAATTCAGCAAAGAAAAGCCGAAGGAAAGCATTTTTCCATAGTTGTAGTTGCTGAAGGAGCCTATCCCGAAGGTGGGGAAAGGGTAATTGCAAGATATGTTAAGGAAAGTACCGATCCGGCCCGTTTGGGGGGAATTGGCCAGGTAGTAGCTGACCATTTAAGCCGCTGTACGGGCTTGGAAAGCAGGGTAACGGTTTTAGGTCACCTGCAAAGGGGTGGAGGTCCTACACCCTTTGACCGCATCCTGGCGACTCGCTTTGGGGTTGCTGCAGTAAATACATGGCTTCAGGGTAATTATAATGTCATGGTTGCCTTTTTAGGGGGAAGGGTAACTACGGTGCCTTTAAGCGAAGGAATAAAAAAATTAAAATTAGTCCCCGTTGATTCAGAATTAATTGTAACCGCTAAAGCAATAGGTATAAGTTTTGGAGATGAATGATTGATATGTAAATAAATGTTTACTATGCGCACACATTTATTTACAGTTTTAAGTTCTATTTTTGCTCTTTTAGCCCTAATTTTAAAATGGCATTAATTTTGCTAAAAGTTTTAATTGTAAGAAATTTTTTTAAAAATTATAGGGAGGGGATTTATATGGATTTTCGTTTATCCGAAGAACACGAATTATTACGACAAACGGTAAGAGATTTTGCCGAAAAAGAAGTAGCACCTTCAGCAGCCGAAAGGGACGAACAAGAAAGATTTGATCGGGAAATCTTTAAGAAAATGGCCGAATTGGGATTAACAGGCATTCCCTGGCCGGAAGAATACGGTGGGGCCGGCATGGATTACATTGCTTATGCCATAGCAGTGGAAGAACTTTCCCGGGTTTGCGCCTCCACGGGAGTAACGTTATCCGCCCATGTCTCTTTAGGTAGTTTCCCCATTTATAAATACGGTACGGAAGAACAAAAGCAAAAATATTTAAAACCACTGGCTTTGGGAGAAAAACTTGGTGCTTTTGGTCTCACCGAGCCTTCTGCCGGTAGCGATGCCGGTTCCCTAAAAACTACTGCTGTCCGGGATGGCGATTATTACATTTTAAACGGGTCAAAAATTTTCATAACGAATGGTGGGGAAGCGGAAATCTATGTAGTTTTTGCTACCGTCGATAAATCTAAAGGACACAGAGGAATTTCCGCTTTTATTGTTGAAAAAGGGACCCCGGGCTTTTCTTTCGGTAAGAAAGAAAAGAAGTTAGGCATTCGTTCCTCTCCAACGGTGGAGTTAGTATTTGAAAACTGCAGAATTCCCAAAGAAAATCTTTTAGGAGAGGAAGGTCAGGGGTTTAAAATTGCCTTATCTACTTTAGATGGCGGACGCATCGGTATTGCTGCTCAGGCTGTAGGTATTGCCCAGGGAGCTTATGAAGCTGCTGTAAAATATGCCAAGGAAAGAACCCAGTTCGGAAAGCCCATAGCTGAATTTCAAGGAGTAAGTTTTGTTTTAGCGGATATGGCAACTAAAATCCAGGCGGCAAGGTTGTTAGTTTATCATGCTGCCTGGCTTGAATCAAACAATCTGCCCTATGGTAAGGCAGCGGCAATGGCTAAACTTTTTGCTTCGGAAACGGCAATGGAAGTAACTACAAAAGCCGTGCAAATTTTCGGAGGCTATGGTTATACCCGTGAATATCCTGTAGAACGAATGATGAGAGATGCTAAAATCACCGAAATTTATGAAGGTACCAGTGAAGTACAAAGAATAGTTATTTCTTCGTATATCTTAAAGGAGTTTTAATTGGTATAATAATCCTGTATAAGACTAAAGCAGAGGAGGAGCCTAATGCCAGCAACACCTTCAGCAGAATACCAAAAAAAACTGGTAGATGTAGACCACGCCCTTTCTTTGATAAAAGATAACGATAATATTGTGGTTTCCCTTGGTGCAGCAGAACCATTACTTCTTTTGGAAGGTTTAGGTAAAAAAGCTTTGGAATTAAAAGGAGTTAAAGTTTACCAAATACTGCCCGTCCATTCTCCATCTTACTTAAAACCAGAATTGAGCGATAACATAAGGCACATATCATTTTTCGCTGGCAAACCGGTCCGGGAGTTAATCCATCAGGGGTATGCCGAGGCAATTCCCTGTAACTTTCATGATGTTCCCCGAATTATTCAGGATTATTTAGATGTCGATGTTTTTATGACAACGGTTTCGCCCATGGATGAACATGGTTTTTTTAGCCTGGGAACATCGGTGGATTATTCGCTGGCCGCTCTTAAAAAAGCCAAAAAAGTAATAGTTGAAGTAAATCCGAATATGCCAAGGACTCTGGGACAAGGAATAGTGCATATTTCCGAAATAGATTTTTTAATTGAAAGCAAGCGCGAGCTTCCTGAACTTCCTTCGGAAGATCTCAAACCGGAAGATTACCGGATAGGTGAGTTTATTGCTGAACTGGTGGAAGATGAGTCAACTCTGCAGTTGGGAATTGGTGCTATACCCAACGCAGTTGCGAAACTCTTATTAAACAAACGCGACTTGGGCATTCATACCGAGATGATTACTGACAGCATGGTCGATTTAGTAGAAGCGGGTGTGGTTACAGGACGGGCTAAAACACTTCATCCCTATAAAATAATTGGTACCTTTGCCTTTGGTTCCAAAAAACTTTATAAGTTTTTAAACAATAACCCAATGGTTGAAATGCACCCTGTTTCGTATACCAATAATCCGTGGGTGATTGGTCAAAACAAAAAAATGGTTTCCATCAATACAACAATAGAAATTGATTTATGGGGGCAATGTGCATCCGAAAGTATAGGCACAAAAATTTACAGCGGTAGCGGCGGTCAGGCAGACTTTGCCCGTGGGGTTTTGTATTCTCCCGGGGGTAAAGGTATAATTGCCCTTTATTCTACAGCAAAAGACGGACAGATTTCCAAAATTGTTCCCACATTAAAACCGGGAGCTATAGTCACCAACTCAAAAAACGATGTTGATTATGTTGTTACGGAATTTGGTGTAGCCAAACTTCGGGGAAAGACCTACAGAGAAAGAGCTAAAGCCCTAATAAACATAGCCCATCCCGATTTCAGAGACGAACTTAAGTTTCAAGCAAAAAAGTTAAATATATTGTAATTAATTCTTTCAGGGGGGGATTTAACTTTATGAAATTAGTAGTCCTTTTAAAGCAAACCTTTGACACCGAAGCCAAGATAGTATTAAAGGACGGGAAAATTGACGACAGCGGGGTAACCTTAATCATTAACCCCTACGACGAATTTGCGGTAGAAGAAGCACTAAGGATCAAGGAAAAACTTGGGCAGGGGGAGGTAGTGGTAGTATCGGCGGGGAGTGATAGGGCTCAGGAAGCATTACGGCAGGCCTTAGCCATGGGAGCCGACCGGGCGGTACTGGTCAAAACCGACGGCCTGCAGTTAGATGAAATGGTGGTAGCCGAAGTACTGGCGAAAGTGCTGCAGCAAATGGAATACGACCTTATTTTAGCCGGCTGGCGGGCCATTGACGACAGTTCCGCCCAGGTAGGGGTACGGGTAGCCGAGATTTTAGGCTTACCCCAAATTAACCTTGTCACCAAATTAGAAGTAGGGGAAGGCAAGATTACCGGCCACCGGGAAATCGAAGGTGGTACCGAAGTGGTAGAAGTGCCTCTACCGGCCCTTGTTACCGCCCAGCGGGGGTTAAATGAGCCGCGGTATCCTTCCATGAAAGGCATCATGCAGGCCAAGAAAAAAGAGTTAAAGGTCATAAACGCCGCAGACCTGGGGGTAAATGCCACGCCCAAGGTAGAGATAAAAGAAATCTTTCTTCCCAAAGGCAAGCAGGCGGGGAAAATCTTCACCGATGAGCCGGCGGTAGCGGTAGCCAAGTTAGTCAAAGCCTTACGGGAAGAAGCCAAGGTAATATAGGGGGTGGAGCTAATGGGTAAAGTATGGGTAGTAGCAGAGCAAAGGGAAGGTAAGTTAAAGAAAGTAACCTTTGAGATGGTAACTTTGGCCCGGCAAATAGGGGGAGAGGTTGAAGGGGTAGTAATCGGAAAAGACGTAAAAGGCCTGGCTTCTGAACTTGGGGAATACGGAGTAGGGAAAGTATATGTAGCCGACCATCCGGATTTAGAGCAGTACACCACCGCCAAATACACCCGGGTACTGGCGGAATTAATCAATAAAGAAAAGCCGGAAGTAGTGTTAATTGCCAACTCCGCTCAGGGGAGGGACTTTGCACCGCGGACAGCCCAGCGGGTAGGAGCGGGACAGGTAAGCGACATCACCGGTTACGAAGAAGGAGTCTTTGTCCGGCCCATTTACGCCGGGAAAGCTTATACCAAAGTGGGGGCCACCAGCCATCCGTTAATAGTAACGGTACGGCCCAACGTATTTTCGGCAGCGGAAAAGACAGGCGGGCAAGCTGCAATTGAAGAAGTGGCGGTCAGCTTTATGCCGGAAGATTTAAAAGCCATAGTAAAGGAAGTAGTCAAGCAGGTATCGGGACGTCCCGAATTAACCGAAGCGGATATCATAGTATCGGGTGGTCGGGGGATGAAAGGTCCGGAGAACTTCAAGCTGTTGGAAGATTTGGCGGACGTTTTAGGGGCAGCGGTAGGGGCCTCCCGGGCAGCGGTAGATGCCGGCTGGCGGGAGCACCGGTACCAGGTAGGCCAGACTGGTAAGACCGTATCCCCCAGTTTGTATATCGCCGTAGGTATTTCCGGGGCAATTCAGCACTTAGCCGGGATGGGCAGCTCCAAGGTAATAGTAGCCATCAACAAAGACCCGGAAGCTAACATCTTTAAAGTTGCCGATTACGGTATTGTTGGCGATTTGTTTGAAATAGTTCCGCTTTTAACCGAAGAGTTTAAAAAGCTTTTAAAATCGTAACTTAAATGTAAGTGAAATGTAGAGAAATGGAAGAGGAGATTGGCTTTAATTATACTTCTTGGGGTGTAGACCAACAACTACACCCCCATTTTTCAACTATGAAAAATGTTTTAGAGGGGGAGAATGGTAAATGGAAGAAGTTGTAATAGTTAGTGCCGTTAGAACTCCCATTGGCAGTTTTTTGGGTAGCCTTGCCCAAACTCCGGCAGTGGATTTGGGAGCGCTTGTTATTAAAGAAAGTCTAAACCGCATTAACCTTGCGCCCCGGTTTGTCGATGAGGTTATCATGGGAAACGTTTTGCAGGCAGGATTAGGCCAGAACCCAGCCCGGCAGGCAGCTATAAAAGCAGGAATACCCCAGGAAGTACCTGCTTTTACAGTAAACAAAGTTTGCGGTTCAGGATTAAAATCCGTCGGACTGGCTTATCAGGCAATAGCAACAGGTGATGCCGATATCGTTGTCGCCGGGGGAATGGAAAACATGTCTTTAGCACCTTACGTCTTGCCCAAAGCCAGGACAGGTTACCGCATGGGGCATGATACCCTGATAGATTCCATGATTAAAGATGGCTTATGGTGTGCTTTTACCGATGTGCATATGGGTATTACCGCGGAAAATATAGCCGAAAAATACAATATAACCCGCGAAGAACAGGATAAATTTGCCCTGCAAAGTCAGGAAAGAGCTATAAAAGCAATTGATGAAGGAAAGTTTAAAGAAGAAATCGTTCCCGTAATCATCCCCCAGAAAAAAGGAGAACCCCTGGTATTTTCCACCGATGAATTTCCCAAACGCGGTACATCCCTGGAAAAACTTGCCGCTCTAAAACCGGCCTTCAAAAAAGATGGTACCGTAACTGCCGGAAATGCCTCGGGAATTAACGATGGAGCTGCTGCGGTTGTAGTTATGTCAGCAAAAAAAGCTCAAGAGTTAAATATTAAACCCTTGGCTGTTATCCGCGGTTATGCAGCTGCGGGAGTAGATCCTGCCTATATGGGTTTAGGCCCAATACCTGCCACCCGCAAAGCCCTTAAAAAAGCCAATTTAACCGTTTCGGACTTGGGGCTTATTGAAGCAAACGAAGCTTTTGCCGCCCAGGCTTTAGCGGTAATTAAAGAGCTCGAATTAAATCCGGAAATAACTAATGTCAACGGTGGTGCCATAGCGTTAGGTCACCCCATAGGAGCCTCGGGAGCTCGAATATTGGTAACCTTATTACATGAGATGCAAAAACGTAATACAAAATACGGTTTAGCAACCTTGTGTATCGGTGGCGGCCAAGGATTTGCTTTAGTAGTTGAAAAAGTTTAAAAGCCGGAAATTCCGGCTTTTTTTCTTTGGTTTAAAGTGGTAAAATTTTGGGTAAAGAAAAAGGAGGTTATAACTATTTTTTTAGTTAGCGCTTGTTTAGTTGGTTTAAATACAAAATATGATGGTACTAACAATTTAAATCCCCGGGTACTGGAGTTTTTAAAAGATAAATTATTTATTCCCATTTGTCCCGAACAATTAGGTGGTTTGCCAACACCCCGCTTACCGGCAGAAATTATTTCGTATCCCGAACTTAAAGTAATCAATATCAAGGGTGAAGATGTAACAAGTAACTTTTTCCGGGGAGCTCAGGAAACCTTAAAAATTGCTCAATTTTATGAAAATAAATTATCCGGTATCATCCTTAAAGAAAAAAGCCCTTCCTGCGGCGTAAATTACATTTACGATGGAAGTTTTCAAAAACGGTTAATTCCAGGAATGGGTGTTACCGCTCGGCTTCTTTTTGAGCATGGTTTTAAACTTTTTACCGAAAAAAGTATAGGGAGGGAGGCGGATGGAAATCTATCGTGGCAATATTTTTCGCCCCCCGAGTGAAGCAAATAGCGTTATTTTACAAGTAACGGTGGGATGCAGCCATAATAAGTGTACCTTTTGCGGAATGTATAAAGACAAGGTTTTTCAGATAAGGCCTTTAAAGGAAGTTAAAGAAATTATCAACTTTTTTAAGCTAAATTATCCCTTTGCCGAAAAAGTTTTTTTAGCCGATGGCGATGCTTTAAGTGCTCCTACCGAATACCTAATCGAAGTATTAAAGATGTTAAAAAACAGCTTTCCCCGGTTAAAAAAAATAAGCAGTTACGCAGGACCTAAATCGCTTTTAACTAAAAGTGCCGAAGAACTGCATTTGCTTCGAGAACACGGGATATCACTTTTGTACCTCGGTCTTGAAAGTGGTTCAGATACGGTTTTAAAAAAGGTCCAAAAAGGATTTTCTGCCGAAGAGATAATCAACGGGTGTCAAAAAGCAAAAGAGGCAAATTTTGAACTTTCCATAACCGTAATATCCGGATTGGGTGGCAAAGAGCTCTGGCAAGAACATGCCCTATCTTCGGCTGAGGTCGTTTCCAAAATAAGTCCCCATTTTTTAGCTACCCTCACATTAATGTTAGTACCCGGTACAAAACTATACAAGGATGCAGAAGAAAACCGCTTTCAGCTCCTTTCGAGCAAAGAAATTTTACAGGAATTAAAATTGTTTTTACAAAATTTAAACTTATCCAATACGGTATTTCGCAGTAATCATGCTTCAAACTACTTACCATTAAGAGGAGTACTTAATCAAGACCGCGCTAAACTTATTAAAATTATTGATGAAGCTCTCGAAGAAAAAGGAATTTGGCCATTGCGCCCCGAATATCTTAGAAGGCTATAAAAAGGAGAGTTGTAATGATAAAAGCAGTATTTTTTGACTTAGATGGTACTTTGTTGGACACTTTTGATCTGATATATGAATCGTTTAAACATGTTTATAAAAATTTTCTAAATAAAGATATCACCAGGGAAGAGATTTATCCCTATTTCGGCAAACCACTCATTTATTCCTTTGAAAATTTAGATCCGGAAACAATCGACCAAGTGATAGCTGCTTACCGTGAATTTAATTTACAGCATCACGATCAAATGGTAAAACCTTTTCCGGGGGCAAAAGAAACTTTGAAAAAATTAAAACAAAGGGGTAAAATACTTGCCGTCATTACATCAAAAGTAAAAAGTACTGCTATAAGAGGCCTTAAGTTATTTAACCTGGACCGATATTTCGATCTCGTAGTTGCTTTGGAGGATACTGAAAAACATAAACCCGACCCTGCTCCGGTGTTATACGCTCTAAAATTTTTTCAATTAAAGCCAGAACAATGTTTAATGGTTGGCGATAGTCCTCATGATATGGTAAGTGCCCAAAGAGCTGGAGTTAAAACTGCTGCGGTAAAATGGAGCGTTTTACCTTGGGAGGATTTGGTAAAAACAAAACCGAATTACATTTTAAATTCTTTTGACGACTTGTTAAAAATAACCGGGGTGGAGTAAACTGTGGCGATAAATCCCATAAATCATTTAAGTCTTTTAAACATTCTTGATTCAATTCATAATGCTATTGTAGCCATCGACGAAGAAGGAAAGGTTATTATTTTTAATAAAGCCAGTGAAAGAGTTTTTAACTATCCTGCAAAAAAAGCTTTGGGAAAAAATATAAATGAAGTCTTGCCGTTTAGCGGGCTTAATAAGGTGCTGAAAACTGGCGAATCCCATATTGGTCGCAAATTTAAAATTGGGGATAACTTGTATGTAGTTAACCGAACCCCACTTTATTACAAGGGTAAGATTATTGGTGCTATTGGGGTAGCTCAGGAAATTAATGAACTAAAAAACATTGCCGATGAATTGGAAAATGTTTTGGCTTTAAAACAAACTTTAGAAACCATCCTCGAAGCGGGCCAGGAAGGATACATGGTTCTGGATTTAGATAAAACGGTCACCCACGCCAATAAAGCAATTGCTGACCTCTTTGGCCTAAAGTTAAGCGATATCGTCAATAAACCTATTAACTCCTTAACCGCAAATCCTTTCTTTTGTGAATTACCAGAATCCGCCGACGATATAAAAACAGAAGTTGTAGAAATTAACGGCAGGCAAGTGGTAGCTTTTAAATACCCGATAGTAAAAGATTACAAACTTTATGGAGGAGTAATCAAAGTTATTTTTCAAGAAGTCAGTGACTTATTAGCCTTGGCTGAAAAGGTTAATCAATTAAATTCCGAATTATCGTATTATAAAAACGAATTAACTAAATATACGTCAAAACAATTTACCGAAAATAAAATAATCGGCAATCATCCCTCTATTGTACGCTTAAAAGAAATAATTAAAAAGATAGCTCCTTATAACACCACCGTTTTAATCCGGGGGGAAAGTGGAACCGGAAAAGAATTAGTTGCCCATGCCTTACACGTGGAGAGCGGAAGACCGGGTAGCTTTATAAAGGTTAACTGCGCCGCAATTCCGGAAAATCTCTTCGAAGCAGAGCTTTTTGGTTATGTCGAAGGAGCGTTCACCGGAGCTAAAAAAGGAGGACAAATCGGTAAGTTTGAATTAGCAAATAATGGTACAATATTTTTGGATGAAATAGGGGATATGCCCTTAACTATGCAGGCTAAACTTTTAAGGGTACTGCAGGAAAAAGAAGTTGAACGGCTGGGAGACCGAAAGACAAGAAAAATTAACGTTAGGGTAATTGCCGCAACCAATCAAAACTTAGAAGAACTTATTAAAAAGAAGAAATTTCGGGAAGATCTTTACTACCGGCTTAATGTAATTTCGTTATACGTACCAGCTCTAAGGGAAAGGATTGAAGATTTACCTTTATTAATAAAATATTTCATAGAAAAATTTAATAAAGAATACGGAACCAATGTTACGGGTATTTCTCCGGAAGTTATGGATATATTTATGAATTATTCCTGGCCGGGAAATATCCGAGAACTTGAAAATGTCCTGGAAAGGTGTTTTAATTTAGTTGAGGGCAAAGTCATCGAAAAAAAGTATCTACCACCGTATATTCTGGGAGAAGAACTAAAAAATAAAGAATTTCCATTAGGACAAAGTCTTACAAATTTACTTGAGGCATATGAAAAAGAATTAATTAAGGCAGCTCTTTTAAAAGCTAAAGGCAATAAAAGTAAAGCGGCCAATCTTTTGGGAATATCCCGCCAATGGCTTCACAAAAGACTAAAATATTTTAACCTTTTACCTTAAAAAATTTTTGGAAAGGACGTAAAAGACAATGTTCAGCGAAACTGAAAAAGAAACAACAAAAAGTTTTTCCTGGAAAAATGAAATAAAAGAATTCATTTCAGCAGCAATCTGGGCAGTAATTTTAGCGTTTATCATTAAAACTTTTATCTTTCAACTGACTTACGTTCCAACCGGTTCAATGATACCCACAATTTTACCAAACGACCGGGTCGTAGTTTTGAAATTCTGGTATAAAATTAAGCCTATAGAGCGGGGACAAATAGTGGTTTTTGATCCTCCGAATTCAGCAAATTCACCGCCCTTTATAAAAAGAGTAATTGGGCTTCCGGGGGAAACATTGGAAATTAAAAATAATACCGTTTACATCAACGGTAAACCGTTAAAGGAAAATTATTTACCTGCAAAAATGGAAATGGAACCCTTTGGACCTTTTAAAATTCCCAAAGATGCAATTTTTGTTATGGGTGATAATCGCCAACACAGTGCTGATAGCAGGTATTTTGGTGCGGTACCGATAAAAAACATAAAAGGTCGGGCAGTTTTAACCTACTGGCCGCTTAACCGGGTAAAGGTCTTAAGATAACCAGAAAGTCTGGTTATCTTTTTTAAAGCTTTTTAGTTTACATAATACTTATTATGGGAAGTTATTTTTTAAACAAAAAAGTGGACTACAAAGTTAGTCCACCATTAAAGATATTTTTTAAGCTCCTCCTCAATCTCTTTAAAATCCAGGTTATTTAGACTGTCCTTATCACTATCATTTATTTTTTGCATAAGAACATTACCGCTTCTTTGTTTTTTACGAATAAAGTAATTTACAAATAAACCACCGGCTATTAACCCGATACCGGGCATTATCCAGGCTAAAAAGTTAAATCCTTTAGCAGTTGGCGCCGCCAGCCGTTCCTGGCCATCTCTTTTAACGTAGTAACTTAAGATTTCCGCCTCCGTCTTTCCTTCATTTAGCATTTTCTTAACTTCGTTCCTAATAGTTTCAGCCTGTTGACACTCGCATTCATAGATTTTTTGTTTACCACAACCACATAAACAGACCATTTTACTGGTAATTTCTTTAAAAAGGTTTACATCATACGCAAAGGCTGTAGTATTTAACATAATCATCAAGCTTAACATAAGTATCATGATGAAAAAATTTTTTCTTAAAAACATTTTTTCACCTCCTTAAATGATTATACCACATTTTGTAGTATGTTTGACAAAAAAGAAAAGCAACAACCACCGTTGCCTCATTTTTTTTCTGGTGCCATATGAAACTCTCGAAAAAAAGGCGTATAATCCACCTTCATGTGATAATTAGGAGTTGGCCAGCCAAATTGCTGGCGCTGAGCCAAACGAAAAGCCGCTCCGTGTTTTTTCATTTCAAACCCTACACTACTGCAAAGTTTTTCCGGCTCAAGAGCTTCCAGATATAACACCTTTTCTTCTACAGCACTCTTTATTAACTCCTCACCCGGTAAAGACCTTACTAACAGGGCTGAAGTGCCGCTGAAGTTATCTCCAATTGTCGGAGAAGCCCAGTAATCTCCTACAGCAATGTCGGCAAGTTCACTACTCCAGTCGATACACATTTCACACCGGTCCCTTTTGTAATTGGGCATTAACATATGATAAACATACCGGTGACGGTCAATAGTAATGGTTTTATCACTATGAAGCTTTACCACAAAATGTCCCGGCCATTCTCCTCCCCGGTACTCCAAATTAGCTATTTCTTCCATGTCATCTACACCGCACCACTCCACCAAAATATGCCGCGTACCCTCGAAATAAAACTGAGAAGCACAAAACAAACCTATTGCTAATTTAATTTTCCCCGCTATATCCCTCGGTATATCATAATACTGCATCTTACGCACCGCATGAATATGGCAGGGAAGCCCAACAATTCCTACGCGCTGGCATCCCGCCTTTACAGCTTCCCGGAAGAGCATATTAACAGGCACTACGGCGTATTTTGATTGGGCTGCATCTATAATTTCTTTTTTGCTTTTTGCTAACTTGGCCTCGGTAAGCCAAGGTTTTTCTTTATTAAAACCAGCCACAATGGCACAGTCAATTATTCCTTTTTCTAATGCATACACCAAGAGCGCCGTTACCACTCCTCCACTTGCACCCTTTATTCGGATAATTTCTTCCCCAGCATACCCAACATAGCTTCCGCGATAGAATCCCAGGTCTGTCAAAGTAGGGTTACGATTGCTACCAAAAAAATGTTTTTCAAATTCCAAAAGCGGCACATCGCTTCCCGGGCAAATGCGAAAGCAAATCCCGCACTCTGAACATTTGTCTCTGCAAACCGGCATAGGTTCGCCGTACACCCGGGTCATTTCAAGCGCCCCATTAGGGCATACTCCAACACAGCTGCCACAACCCGTACATAAGCCTCGCCGAATTACTAAATTTTCTAATTGGGGAAATCCCGTTTTCATTCCTTTTATTTTCCCCCACTTTTTTTAGGAATTGCTATAATATTACCCCATTTTGAAAACTATTCAGTTAAGATTTCCTGTTTTTAAAATTTCGTTTTGTAAATTTTTTGGAAATAAAGGGATTATTTCATACACAATAGGCTTTAATACCGCTTGCCACGCTTCCTTTTCTTCCGGAGTTAAATCATGAATCTTAATATTTTGATCATTTCGAATACGGGCTAAATCTTCAGCATTTTGTTCTAATGCTATTTTTCTTTGCCAAGCAGTAACTTCCTTTAAGGTGTCTAAAAGGATTTTTCTTGTTTCTTTGTCCAAGCTGTTAAAATAATCCCTGTTCATTAAAACCGCATATCCTAAGTAACCGTGATTGGAAACAGTTACATGGCTTTGTAGCTGGTAAAACTTTTTGGAGTAGAGATTTGATGGGGTATTTTCACTACCATTTACTTTTTTATTTTCTAAAGCTGCAAATACTTCATTAAAGGAGAGGGGCACCGGAATTGCTCCTAATTTTAAAAACTGCTTTTTTAAAATAGGGCTGTCCATAATACGTATTTTTAAACCTTGAAAGTCTTTCAAATTTTCTAAAGGCCGGTCAGCGGTAAGAATTTTAAACCCATTATCCCAGTAGGCCAACACTTCTATCCCTTTTTCTCGCATGCTTTTTCTTAATAGTTCTCCTACCGGCCCATCTGCCAATTGATGCACCTGCTCTAAATCGTTAAAGAAAAACGGAAGATCAAAAACCCCCCAGCGTTCATCTAATCCAGTTAACTTGGAGGTCGCAGGGGCAATAATCTGGACATACCCCTTTTTCAATGCTTCCAACTCTTCGCCATCTTTATAAAGAGTGCCATTGGGATAAATTTTCATTTCTATCCGTCCACCACTTCGTTGATAAATCAGATCGGCCCACAGGCGGGCAGCCCGCCCTTTGGGCGAAGCATCGCTTACCACGTGAGAAAAGGTTAAAACTATTTTTTCTTTGGGACTCGTCTGTTCAAAATCAATTGCTTTTGGCGCACATCCCTGCAATCCCAAGAAAAGCAAACTTAAAATTAATAATAAACCTCGCACCATCTCTCCTCCAAAGTCTTTTTTTAAAATTATACTCTTTTAAATCTACCCTTTTAAAGATTTAAATGCCGGGAAATCCCGGCATCTAATCTTTCATTAAGACCCTGGGAATGTACAGGGATATATCCGGCCAAACCATTAGAAGAATCATAACTAAAATCATGATTACAATAAACGGTATTACCCCTTTTACTACCTCTTCCAATTTTTCCTTGGCCATATTGCTCACCACAAAAAGGTTTAAGCCCACCGGTGGTGTAATCATTGCCAGCTCCATGTTTACCGTCATTACTATAGCAAACTGGATTAGGTCAATCCCGAGATGTTTTATCATCGGCAACAAAATCGGTAGCGTAATTAAAGTAATGGAAACTGCTTCTAAAAAGGTTCCCATGATAAAAAACATTAAGTTTGTTGCCAGAAAGAAAGTAAACTTGGTTAAATTAGCGTTTTTAATCCATTCTCCAACAATATTGGGAATTTGGTTGGTAACGATAAACAAGCCAAAAACCATCGCAGCAGCTATAACCAAGTAGATCATAGATACGGTATTAATAGTATCTACCAAGATTCCTCTAATATCTTGGAGTTTTAACTCGCGGTAGATAAAAACCGAAACAAATAAAGCATAAAAAAGCGAAAGCACTGCTGCTTCGGTCGGGGTAACAATACCAGAGTAAATACTTCCCAGGATAAATACCGGTAAAAACATTCCGGGCAAAGCCTTAACCGTTGCTTTTATCCTTGTCGCCCAGTCCGCTTTTTCAGCTCCTTTAAAGTTTCCCCTTTTAGCATAAATTATTGCACTTAATACCAGAACCCCCGCCAGGAAAAGCCCCGGCAAAAGGCCGCCCATAAAAAGCTTACCGATACTCTCTTCCGCGGTAATTCCATAAATTACGAGGGTTACGCTGGGCGGAATTAAAATTCCCAAAGTACCCGCTGCCGCAATAAGTCCCATACTGTATCGTTTGGGATAGCCACTTTCCAAAAGTGCCGGCAGCATTATTGAGCCAATTGCTGCTGCTGTAGCCGGACTTGATCCCGAAATTGCCGCAAAAAAAGCACAGGCCAAGATTGTAACCACCGACATCCCGCCGGGCAAATGACCAATCCAGGCTTTTAAAGCTTCAATTAAATACCTGGCAATCCCGCCCCGGGACATAATAACCCCGGCAGCCACAAATGCCGGTATTGCGATTAGGGGCGGGGAAAGAAGGGAAGCAAACATACGCTGCACGATAAAATATAAGGTAAACTTTCCGCTTAAATATAAAATAATGACTGCAGCCGTACCCAGGCTTATCGCAATCGGTACGTTTAAAAGAAAAAGCAAGATAAAAATCGCAAATAACAATAACGTTAGAGTTCCTACATCCATTTTACAGCCCCACCTCCTTTGATTGGATCAACTTCTGCCAGGTGTCTTTTTTTAGCAGTAGAAATACTTTTTCAACAAATCTTACCACCATCATAAAGCCTGATATTGGCAAAACCAGGGATACAATCCAAAGCGGGGTTTGACTGTCTGCCGAACCCTGGCCTAAAACTTTGTAGGTAACTACTAATTTTATACCGTAAATTAACATTAGAATTGCAAAAAATGCCCCAACTGAATTGGCAAAAATACTTACAATTCGCTTTCCTTTTGGTGAAAGCCGGTCATACAGTATATTTACTTTAATATGGTGATCATCACGCAATGCAGTAGCAAAGCCAATCATGGCGCCCCACACTATTAAATACACCGAATATTCGTCTAAAAGGGCTATTGGTTTACCAAAAACGTAACGCAAAAGCACATTTACAAAAATAAGCGTAAGGCCTGAGTATAAAAGTCCGCCACTTAAGTAATCCTCTAAGCCCTCGTAGATTTTTATCCATAACGATTTTTCCCGCAAAACAATTCCCTCCTTTGTTAGTAAAAAGGGCACATCCGTTGATGTGCCCTACTCGGCATTTCTCGCAGCATCCATGATCTCTTTACCAATAATTGATTCATATTTTTTATAAAGCGGTTCAAAAACTTTAATGAAAGCCTCCCGGTCCTGTGGAGTTAAATAATAAAACTCAAGCTTGCCGCTCTTTTTAAGGTTTTCCATGCTTTTCTGGTTTAACTCCGTTGAAAGCTTAATTTCATATTCAGTAGCTTCGGCCAGAGCTTCTTCCAAAGCTTTTTTAATATCTTCAGGCAGGCTATCCCAGAAGGTCTTATTGGTTAAAACCACATAATCCAGCCGTCCATGACCCGAAACCGTGAGATATTTTTGCACTTCAGCATACTTTTGGGTATCGATGTTATTAAAAGTATTTTCCTGTCCGTCTACCGTTTTGTTTTGCAGGGCAGTATAAACTTCTCCAAAAGGTATAGTCTGGGAGCCGGCGCCTAAAAGTTTAAATTGCTCTTCCAAAACACCTCCGGATTGAGTTCTAAATTTAAGCCCTTTAAAATCTTCTGGTCTTCTCAAGGGACGTTTAGAATTGGTAAAATGCTTTGCCCCGTTTGGCCACCAGGCTAGACCAATGATACCTTTATCCTCCAGGCTTTTTAAAAGCTTTTGACCTGCGGGGCCCTGATAAAACTTAAGTGCTGCTTCTTCGCTCTTAAACAAAAAGGGAATATCAACAATTTGAAACTGCGGATTTAAACCTACCAGTTTGGTTACCGAAGGTGCAATAAATTGAACGTTATTTGCGATTAACGCTTCTAACTCCTCCTTATCCCCGAAAAGCTGGCTCGATGGATATACTTCCACCTTTACTTTTCCACCGGTTTTTTGCTCCGCAAGCTCTTTAAATTTTAATGCCGCCTGCCCCTTGGGAGTAGTTTCCGCCACTACGTGGGAAAACTTGATAACAATAGGTTCGGTTTTCTTTTCCCCTTCCTGTTTGCTTCCGCACGCAACTAACGCAAATACCAAAAACAGGACTAATACGGCAATAAAAATATTTCTGCTAAACTTTAACAACAAAGCCACCCCCTTAAAATGATTTTATATTTTTAATATAAGAATTTTTCTAAATATTTAAAATATTTTACTCGTAAAGTTAATTTTGTTCTTTTTGTTCAGCGAAGATAATAATAATTTACCGGTCTGCCAATACTACCATATCGTATTTCCTTTCCGGCAAGACCTTCCCTTTCTAAGTATTCCAGGTATCTTCGGGCCGTGACCCGCGATATTCCTGCTCTTTTGGCCACTTCCGCTGCTGCCAGCGGTTCCCTTGTTTCTTCCAAAAGAGACAAAATCTTTTTTAAAGTAATATCATTAAGCCCCTTCGGAAGCTCACCCCCAGCACTTGATCTGGCAAAAAGACGGTCAATATCTTCCTGTTGAACACTTCTCTTCCGGCCTATTTTTAAATATTTATTTTTATAGGTTAAAAGTGCTTTTACAAGCCGCTCTTTTTTGAAAGGCTTGATAATATAATCTACCACACCGTACCGCAATAATTCAGCTACTATTTCTCCTTGCTGAGCTGCAGTTATGGCCAGCACATCCACCGAAATATTTTGCCGGCGAATTTCCTTTAACAATGTTAAACCGTCAATATCGGGAAGGTAAATATCCAGGATGAGAAGTTCTGGAGAGTGGTTTTTTAAAAAGTTTAAAAGTTCACTACCGCTTTTAAGAGCTGCAATTATTTCAAAACCTTCTACTTCCTTTATAAAATTCTTATTTATCTCCAGGACCATGGGGTCATCTTCAACGATAACCGTTTTAATCATTTTTCTCACCTCCTACTTTGATTAAAAAAACGGTTCCTTTGGAAGTTGATCTAATTCTAATTTTGCCATAAACATCCTCTAAATGCCTTTTTACAATGTAAAGTCCATAACCACGATTTTCCCCTTTTGTAGAATACCCTGGCTCAAAGATTTTATTTTTTTCAACTTTTATTCCCGGCCCTGTATCAAGTACAAGAAGAAAAAATCTTCTTTTATTCGCCTGGATTTTAAGATAAACCTTTTTTATTTTTCCTGATACCGCCGCTTCCAGGGCATTTTCCAGAATGTTGCCGGTAATCTCAATGACTTTGGTACTGTCAAGTTTGGCAGGATATCCTTCAACAAAACTTCGCCGATTAACCAAAAATTCTACCTTTAATTCCGATGCCCTGGCGGCTTTCCCCAAAATAAGCCCGGCCAGAGCCGGGTCCTTAATTTTTTTTGTTAAAAATGTTGTAAGCGCCTGTTGCGTGTCCGTCAAACGAAAAATTAGGTCCAACGCTTCGTCCACCCTACCCAGTTGAATAAGACCGGCAATAGAATGAAGACGGTTTAAGTTTTCATGGTTCTGAACCCTTAATGCTTCGACAAACTTTTTTACTCCGGTCAATTCTTCCGCTAATTTTTGGACCTCACTTTTTTCCCGAAAGACTGCAACCGCACCTATAACCTTACCCTTAACCTTTAAGGGCAACCGGCTGGAAATTAACTGCTTGCCGCCTACAAAAATTTCACGATTATACACCGGTTGCCCCGTTGCCATCACTTCAGGAAGCCTGCTTTCAGGGGCAACTTCTCCGATATTTTTACCCAATACCTCTTCTTGCCGGAGATTTAAAATAACTTGAGCCGCCGGATTTACCAGGGTAATATTCCCCATCCGATCGATAGCCACTATTCCTTCGTTAATGGTATTTAAGAGAGCATCCCGCTGTTCCACAAGACTGGCAATTTCTTCCGGTTCTAACCCCAGAATTTCCTTTTTTATTTTTACCGCTAAAAAACCTGCCCCTATTGCTCCAATAAATAAACCCAAAAGAGTTGCTAAGTATATTCCTTCCCGGACACTTTTTAAAAGCTCCCACCAGGTAGGAAGCAGTATTCCCACCACCACAACCCCAATTTGCTCTGTAAAAGATTCATTTTTGACAGGAACAAAAGCCCTAACCGCTATCCCCCTTATTCCTTTTGCCTCAGAAATATATTCGTTATCGGCAAAAGCCGGCCCTTCATCTCCTCCGGAAAATTTTGAGCCTACCCTTTCCGGAAGAGGACTGGAATAGCGTATACGATTCATATCCAGTACAACTATATAATCAACATTGGTCGCCCGGCGTATTCTTTCAGCTACCGGTTCAATCTCCTTAAAACCTTCCGGCCTGCCCAGGTATTTTTTAACTGTAGGGTTTTCCGCTACCGTCCTACCAATTGCCAGGGCCCGCTTGCCGAGTTCCTTTTTTAATTCCACCGCTGCTTTATAGGTAAGAAAGAATCCTGAAAAAAAAAACCGAAAAAGCTGCAACCGTAAAAGCTAATAAGGTTATTTTTGTTGCAAGTTTAAATCTCCTCATTATTCTTCCCTCAATATTTTTTAATTTAGAGTTTAAAATTCGTTAGAAAATTTAAAATTCCTTGTGACTATAAGATTCACTTAGATTAACGCATAAAAAAGCGACCCCTTTAGGAGCCGCTTTTTTCCAAAAGTTCAAGGGTATGTTTAAAGACATCATCCGGGCTTATCTTAATTCTTGCTATTCCTTCCTCTAAAGCCGCTTTTGCCACTTCGCGAGCAACTGTTGATGCAACTCTTGCATCGAAAGCTTTGGGTAAAATATAATCTTCATTAAGCTCATTTTCGGCAACCAAAGAACTTATAGCATAACTTGCTGCTATTTTCATCTTTTCGGAGATATCTGTCGCCCTTACATCCAATGCACCCCGGAAAACTCCCGGGAATGCCAAAACATTATTTACTTGATTGGGGAAATCGGAGCGACCGGTAGCTACAATCCTGGCCCCCGCTCTTTTCGCTTCATCGGGGTAGATTTCCGGTTCTGGATTGGCCATAGCAAAGACAATTGCATCTTTATTCATTGACTTAACCATTTCTTCCGTTACTTGTTTTGCTTTGGAAAGTCCAATAAAAACATCTGCTCCCTTTAAAGCATCCTTAAGGGTTCCTTTAATATTTTCAGGGTTAGTGATTTGGGCTAATTCTTCTTTGTATTTATTCATTCCTTCTTGACGGCCCCGGTAAATAATTCCCTTACTATCACACATTATTAAATTTTTTACTCCGCTTGCCATAATAAGCTTGGAAACTGCAGTCGCTGAAGCCCCTGCACCATTGACCACTACTTTAATCTTTGAAATATCTTTATTAACTATTTTTAACGCATTTATTAGAGCCGCCAGGGTAACAATAGCGGTTCCATGCTGGTCATCATGAAAAATGGGAATGGATGTTTCTTTCTTTAATCGCTCTTCGATGTAAAAACAATTAGGTGCTGCGATATCTTCTAAATTAATCCCTCCAAAAGTAGGCTCTAAAAGTTTTACTACCTCGACAATTTTATCCGGATCTTTGGTATCAAGGCAAATTGGGAAGGCATCAACCCCGGCAAATTCTTTAAAGAGGAGTGCCTTACCTTCCATTACAGGCATGGCGGCATAAGGTCCAATATCTCCTAATCCTAAAACTGCAGTACCGTCGGACACTACCGCCACCATATTCCAGCGGCTGGTATACTCATATGACAAATCCTTATTTTCAGCAATTAACTTACAGGGCTCTGCAACTCCAGGGGTATAGGCTAAAGATAAGTCTTCCGCAGTTTTAGCAGGTACTTTCGACTTTACTTCAATTTTTCCGCGAAATTTCTTGTGTAATTCTAAAGCTTTAGCTTTAAAATCTGCCATTTTAAAACCTCCTTTAATTTAAATTAAACAGTAGGCTCAGGAGCTTTTATTCCTCCCCGAGCAGGCTTTTCCTTATTTAAAGGAATTAAGCGGGCTTTAGGTTTGCGGCCGGTGAAAAAGAACGACCTTTTAAAAAGCTGGATAGCCAAAGCAGGGTCAACGCCTTTAGGACAGGCTTCAGCACATGCACCCGCCATATGGCAGCGCCATAAACCTTTTGGATTATCGACCTGAACTTTTCTTTCCTTTTCCCCAAAATCGCGATTATCAGCATTATATCTATATGCTTGGGCCAAAGCTTGCGGTCCGGGAAAATCCGGCGTAGTTCCTACCGTAGGGCAAGCCGCCAGACAAGCACCGCATTTTATACAATAAGCAAATTGCAGGTATTCTTCAAGTTCTGCCGGTGTCTGGGAATATTCTCCGGTAGGATTTATAAATTCCTGCTCGTTTTCAGGTATTACATATGGCTTGACATTTTTATGTTTTTCAAAAAGCGGAGTTAAATCCGGAACTAAATCTTTTATATTTTTATAATTAGGCAGTGGAGCAATCTCTATTACGTCAGTCCCGAGGGATAAAGCTTGAGTTTCACAGGCAAGTCGCGGCTTTTTATTAATGTACATCGCGCAGGAACCGCAAATACCCATTCGGCACGAGGCTCTAAAAGCCAACGTGGCATCAATATTTTCTTTTATATAGTAAAGACAATCTAAAACTGTCATGCCTTCTTTTACATCGAAAGTATAATCTTGAAAATACGGTTGTACATCTTTTGCAGGATCATAGCGCCAAATTTTAAACCTTACCTTCAATTCCCCCTACCCCCCAATGTAAGAATATATTACAACATAACTACCTAAAACTAAAGCTAAAAAGCCAATTATCCCTATTAAACCATTAATAAATTTAAGATTTTGCGGAAAATATTCCAAAAGAATCGTTCTTAAGCCATACATTCCGTGATATAAAGCAGCTACTAAAAGGATAAGATAACTCACCAGCCAAAAGGTATCCTGTCCCCGGGTTTTTACGTTATTGTAATCCAAGGGGTCGTTTACGCCCAAAATATTATCAAGATGCATGTATCCCAGATGTATTCCAAGAAACACCAGTAAAATTAAAGCAGCTACTATGAATAAAAACCACAATTTTGATTCACTCACCAAAACCCCTCCTTTTTAGGCCAAATATATATCATAAACACTTATAACAATTCCTACTAACGCTAAAATCATTAGGAAATACATTAAAGGTCGCTGTTTTAAAGTTGAATATTTATAGGGATACTCCTGACGTTCAGGTTTGCCGATAAAGTAACCAAATTCGGTAAGTATAAGCCGTAAACCGTTTAATCCGTGAAAAACACCTGCCACTACTACCAGGAATTCCCCGAATTTAAATATTGGACTATCAACGGTTCCCATAGCCTTTGCCCATGCATCGGGACCCCCAAGACGAAAAGAAGTTACCACAATATGCAGCAAAAGATAGATAATTAGTCCAAGCCCGGAAATCCGGTGTAAAGTATATAAATATCTTTCAATTCCGAATTTTCCCGCATAAAAGTTACCCTTGATGCCCAAACGATTGTCATACATCTAAAAACCCCTCCTATTAGTACTTTCTTTCCACTGGTTTCCAGGTAGTAATCTTTACCGGCAGGTATTCAAGCCGTGGCCCCTCAGGAGTATAATAAGCTAACGTGTGTTTTAACCAGTTTTCATCATCCCTGTTGGGATAATCTCTACGGGCATGACCTCCGCGGGATTCTTTTCTTTCCAAAGCTCCTAAAACAATAATTTCCGCCAAAGTTAACATATTTTCCATTTCCAGGTATGAAACTAAGTCGGTATTGTAATATTTACTCTTATCTTCCAGTCCGCAATCCTTAAACCGCTGAATTAGCTCCCTTACCTTGTTAAGGGCTGCAGTTAACCCCTTTTCATCCCGATATACTCCAACGTTTTTATCCATGATTTCCCTTAACTCTTTTCTTATTGTATATAAGCTTTCTTTATTTGGTTTATTAAATATTTCGTTAATTCTGGCCTCTTCCCTCAAGACCATTTCTGTCGGTAATTTTGGAAAAGCTTTTTGCTTCTTTACGTACTCATATGCTTTGCCTCCGGTTATACCTCCCCATACCAGACATTCAGCAGTAGAATTTGTACCTAAACGGTTAGCTCCATGAATAGAAACACAGGCAACTTCACCGGCTGCATATACCCCTGGCACCGGAGTTTGTCCATCAATGTCGACATGAATGCCGCCCATTGAATAATGGGCTACAGGCCGAACCGGAAGAGGTTTTTCAATCGGATCAATTCCCGCAAATTTTATGGCCACTTCCCGGATTAGCGGTAAACGTTCATTAATTTTTTCCCTCCCGAGGTGGGTTAAATCCAGTAAAACGTAATCCAAACCATCTTCCCGGGTAAATCCTCTGCCCGCTTCAATTTCCTGCATTTCCGAACGGGAAACAATATCTCTGGGAGCTAATTCCATCATTTTTTCTGCATATTTCCCCATAAAACGCTCCCCTAAGTTATTAATTAAATACCCTCCCTCTCCCCGAGCAGCTTCGGTAATTAAAATTCCCGAAGGAACAAGACCGGTCGGATGAAATTGCACAAATTCCATGTCTTTTAACGGCAAACCTGCCCGGTAAGCTATCGCCATTCCGTCTCCGGTAACAGTGTATGAATACGTGGTGAAACCATAGATGCGGCAGGCGCCACCGGTAGCTATTATTAAAGCTTTGGATTGAAAGACTAAAAATTCTCCCCTGGTTAAATCTATTGCGGTAAATCCCCTGTACTCCCCATCTTCAATCAATAGAGATGTAACCATTACTTCATCATAACGGTGAACGTTGGAAAAGCGCTGAAGATTATCATACATTGTGTGAACTTCAAAAAAGCCCGTTTTATCCGCCGCAAAAACCGCTCGCGGAAACGAGTGACCGCCAAATGGTCTTTGGTCAATTTTTCCGTTTTCCCGGCGGGCCCAAGGTATTCCCCAGTGGTCTAATTTCAAAATTTCTTGGGGAATTAATTCGACAAAACGCCAAACCGCATCTTGATCTGCTAAAAAATCACTTCCTTTAACCGTATCCCAGGCATGCAATTCCGGACTATCCCCTTCGTCAATCCGGAGAGCTGCACCGGTTCCGCCTTCAGCACAAACCGAATGAGGTCTTAAAAGCTGCGTCTTACTGACAAGCGCAATATCCAATTCTCCCTTGGATAAAAAAGCAGCCTCCAACGCTGCCCTAAGTCCAGCAAGTCCGGAGCCAATAATTATCAAATCATGTTTTAGAACGTTCACATCCATCCCCCTCTTTTTTGTAAATTTTTATTCTTTCCGGAATTTCTCCGGACCTACCTCGTATAAATTTTGTCCCCGAGCATCAATAACCACAATTGCAGGAAAATCAACTACTTCTAAGCGGTAAATAGCTTCAGGACCTAAATCCGGATAGGCCACCACTTCACTTTTAACGATTGTTTTTGAAAGTAACGCTCCGGCTCCCCCAATTGCCGCAAAGTATATAGCTTTATTGCGGACAATCGCATCTTGCACTTCCTTATTTCGGAGTCCTTTACCTATCATCCCTTTTAAGCCATAATCCAAAAGGCGCGGAGTATATTTATCCATCCGCCCACTGGTGGTTGGTCCAGCGGAACCAATAACCCTGCCTGGTTTTGCTGGTGTAGGACCTACGTAATAAATTATTTGCCCTTTTAAATTAACAGGTAATTCTTCCCCCTTTTCTAAAAGTTCATACAACTTTTTGTGAGCAGCATCACGGGCGGTAAAAATTACACCGTTAATTAAAACTTCATCACCGATTTGTAATTTCTCAATAACCTCTTCGCTCAAAGGTGTAGTAATCTTAATCATGCTCTCTCACCTCTATAAAATAACAGTTTCATGACGAGCAACATGACAATTTAAGTTAACTGCCACGGGTAAGCTTGCTATATGGGTTGGGTAAGTTTCAATGTGAACTGCTAAAGCTGTAACCCTGCCTCCTAATCCCTGAGGCCCAATCCCCAAATTATTTATCTTTTCCAATAGTTCTCTTTCCAGGGAGTTGTAAAAGGGGTCGGGATTTTGAGTGCCAACTTCCCGTAACAATGCTTTCTTTGCTAATAAGGCAGCTTTCTCAAAAGTACCTCCAATTCCCACACCTACAATTATTGGCGGACAAGGATTAGAGCCTGCTTGACGAACTGTATCAATAACAAATTGCTTTACTCCTTCAACTCCATCAGCAGGCTTTAACATTTTTAGCTGGCTCATATTTTCACTTCCACCGCCTTTAGGTGCTACCGTAATTTTTACCCTGTCTCCTGGAACAATATCAATATGCACCACTGCTGGAGTATTGTCACCAGTATTTACCCGGTTTAGAGGATCCTTCACAATTGATTTTCTCAAGTATCCTTCACTATATCCCTCTCTAACCCCTTGATTAATTGCATCGTGCAAATCCCCCCCTACCAAGTGTACGTCCTGGCCAATTTCTAAAAATATTACCGCAGTACCGGTATCCTGACAAATTGGTAATTCTTCATCTTTGGCTATTTGAGCATTTTCAATAACTCTCTGTAATATTTTTTTACCAACTTCACTTTCCTCATTGTTCGCTGCTACCTTTAAAGCATTTAAAATATCGGTACTTAGTTCCTGATTTGCCTTCACTACTAAAGTTTTTACGGCATTTTTAATTTCCTTAACATCTAAATTACGCATCTATCCATCCCTCCCTATCGGTACTTTAAGCAATTATGATGCCAACGATTTTCAGGCATAAAAAAAACAAACATGCTTCTATTTTTTAAAAATTATAACTTTTATTTTAATTTTTAAAATTACAAATTATATCGCTTTATCTTATTGTAAAGGCTTGCAAGGGAAATTCCCAGTTTTTCGGCAATCATTTTTTTTGCCGATAAGGACCTTCCATATTTCTCCAATGCCATACTTATAACCTCTTTTTCTATGTCCCCCAATTTTTTAATTGGGAAACTTTTTTCCAAAACCGGAGGTTCATTAGCTTTTGAAAAATAGCCATAGAAATGATGCTCGTCTAAATACTCATCATCCACCAAGATTATTGTTCTCTCTAAAAGATTTTCTAACTCACGTATATTTCCGGGCCATGGATAATTTTGAAATAGCTCCTGTGCCTTTGGCGTTAATCCTTTTACCTTTTTGCCAAAGCGCCGATTTAATCTACCGATAATATTTTCTGCTATCAGCAAAATATCTTCTTTATTTCTCTTTCTTAACGGTGGTAGTTCTATATCAATAACTTTTAAACGAAAATATAAATCTTCCCTAAACTTTCTTTCCTTAACCATTCGCTTTAAATCGCGATTTGTTGCTGCAATAACCCTTACATCAGTAGTAATAGTTTCAATACCTCCAACCCTTTCAAATTGCTTATCTTCCAAAACTCGCAAAAGCTTGGCCTGTAAAAATAAATTTAAATCGCCAATTTCATCTAAAAATATCGTTCCCTGATGGGCTAATTCAAACTTTCCCATCTTGGTTTTGGTTGCCCCGGTAAATGCCCCTTTTTCATAACCAAACAGTTCACTCTCTAATAAATTTTCAGGTATAGCAGCACAGTTAATTTTAACAAAAGGTTTTGAGGAACGACTACTTTCCATGTGGATTGCCTGGGCAAACATTTCCTTACCGGTTCCACTTTCACCTAACAGAAGAACCGTGGCATCACTTTTTGCGGCCTTTTTCGCTATTTTTTTGGCCTCTAAAAGTTTTTCATCCTTTCCAATAATATCGTTAAAAGTATAACGACAACCGGAAAGCTCCGAAAGCTTTTGACTAAAGCTCTCTAACATTTCCTGAGTTTTACTGAGTTGTTCGCTAATTTTCAGAATATCCGTAACCGTTTGAAATACCACAGCTCCACCGCTTAATTTTCCATCGATAAATATCGGTACAGCATTTGATACCACTTCTGCTTTACTTCCCCCCACTAAAGTTCGGTGCCCGATAACCGGTTTCATTAACTTAATGGCCTGGGCTAAAGCTCCATAGGGGGAAACTTCGAAAATATTTTTGCCAATTCTTTCTTCCTTTTCGATACCAGTTATGCGGGTAAACGCTTGATTGATGTATTTAATTTCGCCTTTTTCGTCGGCTATTTCAATTCCCTCCTGGAGAGAATCTAAAATTTTCAGAAGCTCTTCCCGCATTTTCTGGGCAAGCACTAAATCGGTAATCTGACTTAACCCTTTATTATCGGCAATAAAAAAATCAGGATTTGCCATCACCGCTTGTTCCACATTCTGGACTTTGACTATTGGCAATCCCTTTAAAAACTCCGGCTCCAATTCTCCTAAATAATAAATCGTCACTGTTCATTCCTCCGTTTTTAATTTTATAAATTTTTATTCTATAAATTATAAGTTTTTCCTGCAAAATAATTTCGAACTTATGTTTTCAAAAACCTAAAACATTATTATAATAAACTTAAAAGCTACCAAAATGAGGTGATTTTTGCGTGAAAAACTCCCTTCTTTCGCACCAGGAAAAAAAAATAATCTCATTTATAAAGCAATACCTCAATGAGAATGGATATCCTCCCACAATTCGAGAAATCTGTCAGGGTGTTGGATTAAGCTCTCCCTCCACTGTTCATCACCACTTGAAAAACTTGGAAAGCAAAGGCTATCTGCAACGAAATCCAACCAAACCACGAGCCTTAGAACTTGTAGCCGAAAAAGCACCGGAAGAGCTTTTATCAATTCCCTTATTGGGCAATGTTGCTGCCGGTTATCCAACTTTAGCCATTGAAAATGCCGAAGAAGAAATGCAAATACCCAAGTCCCTATTTCCGGAAAAAGAGTTATTTGCTTTGCGCATTAAGGGAGACAGTATGATCGAGGAAGGAATACTGCCAGGAGATGTGATAATTGTAAAAAAGCAAGAAGTAGCCGAAAACGGTGACATCGTTGTCGCTTATTTAGAGGGAGAAGTTACTGTAAAAAAATTCTGGAAAGATAGTGTGAATGGAGTGATTAAATTAATTCCAGCAAATTCAAAATACGAACCGATTATCATAAACCGGGAAACAAAAATATTGGGTAAAGTTATAGGCTTGTTAAGACGATATTAAATAAGCCAGCAACTTTTGCTGGCTTATTTCCATATTTTTAAAGCTTCCTTTAACAAATCCTGGTGCAGTTCCGCAGGTAGTTCCAGCCAAAATACTTTATCCTTACTTTGGTAGTAGTAATGCACTCTACCCATGCCATAAGTTTTAAAAACCTTTAAACCCTCAATTTCAATCGCCTCTGGATAGCTGAAAGGACTTTTACCTATAGCCGCTTTTATCTTCCGGTCCATAAGATCACACAAGTAAGCTGCCTCCTGTACTGAATTGGCCTTTGAAATCCAAATTCGGGCTTCCTTTTAATAGTTTTTATAGGTAATAACTTCAGCTGCTTTGATATCAATTAGTTTTCCATGTAAGTCGTTCACGGCGGCAATTGCTGCATTTCCCTTGATATCTTCTACCCGATACATTTCAGCAAAAGTTTCCGGTGCTAAATTAAGTTCCAAATCTTTTTTTTCAAAGTAATTAACCACAAAAAAGGCACCAAGAATAATCCCCCAAAAAATTCCCAATGCCAGTATTGCTCTTTTCATGGTTTAACTCCTTTTATCTAAAGCCTCTTTTATTAACTCCAATTCCCGTTTAATTTGCTTTTGCCTTTGTCCCAAGACCACAGTATAGAGAAAAATTAATGTCCAAATAATAAAATACGCTAAAGCTAAAGCAGTTAATTTACTCATTTTCTTACCCCCCTAACCGTAAAATTTTTCATTGACTATATCCTTTAAACGATTTAACTCCCGGTGCAGCAAATTAATTCTTGCGCTTTTTACTAACAAGTAAATATATAAAGCTGTAAAGGCAAACAGGCTTATAAAAAAGGCTGGCTTCATGGCAGGGTCCAAACCGCCCGATGGATTATTAAAAATAATTGGATGAAAAGTCTTTTGCCACCAGCGACCGGCAGCAAAAACCAGGGGAACATCTAAAAAGCCAATAATGCCAAAAATTGCTGCAAAACGTGCCGTTTTTTCTTCTTCCCCCGCCGCAAGCCTTAACACTACGTATGCTAAATAGATAAACCACATAATAATTGCAGTAGTTAATTTAGGATCCCAGGTCCACCAGGCATTCCATACCGTTTTCGCCCAAATAGGTCCGGTGGTAATAACAATAGTAGTAAACACAACTCCTATCTCTGCCGAAGCCAGGCTGATCCCATCCCAGTAATAATCCCTTTTAATTAAAAACATAATACTCCCTACAAAGACCACAAAAAAGGCTAAAAACGCAACCCAGGCAGCCGAGACATGAAAATAAAAAATTTTTTGAACGATCCCCATCATTTTCTCCTCGGGGGCAACCACAAAAACCATGTAAATTGCCACCGAAAGAACTACGTATGCTAATAGTCCCAAAAAATAATCCCAAACTCTATCCCTCTCCATCTTAACCAATTACACCTCCAGTAAGATTTCAAAAAGCATTAAAGGTACCACAATAAACAGTAAGTCATAAACCCCCAGAATTTTAAGCCAAATACTCCATTCGCTAAAGGGAAGATTGAAAAAAACACCTTTAGTTGCCGCCACACTTCCCAAAATAACCGGAATTAAGACCGGAAAGAGTAGTACAGGCAGCAGTATGTCACTTGCCCGGGTATTAGCAGCCAAAGCAGCCAAAAAAGTTCCTATGGCTACAAATCCTAAACTACCAAAAAATAAGATAATCAAAAAAAAGCCAAATTTTTGGGGAACAGGAATGTTTAAAAAGATAAAAAACAGAGGTAAAGTTAAAATTTCAATAATCAGTAAGAAAACCAAATTACTTAACATTTTTCCCAAAAAAATTACACTGCGATCCACCGGAGCTAACATTAATCCCAATAAACAATCCTGATTTTTTTCTATAAAAAAGGAACGATTTAACCCTAAAAGGCCTGAAAAGAAAAAGGTTATCCATATTATTCCGGGAAAAATATCGTTTACAATCTGTTTTTTAACATCAAAAGCAAAATTAAAAATTACCAGCATTATTAAGGCAAAAACTAACATTACACTTAGCATCTCTTTGGAATGAAATTCAGCTTTTATGTCTTTTTCCACAATAGCTAATGCCTTTTTAAAAAAGGTCATGCAGAAATCCCAACCTTTTTTCGGTATATTTCTTTTAAACTCTTTAAATCATAAAGATTAGCTTCATCGAAAACCAGTTGTCCGCGATTTAAAATTAATATCCGATCGCTAAGTTCGACCCCTTCTTCAAAGTTGTGGGTAATCATTAAAATGGTTCGTTTTCTTTGCTTTAACGTTTTTAAAACATTGTTTAAAATATCTATAGCTTGCTGGTCTAACCCGGTATAAGGCTCATCAAAAAGGACGATTTCCGGATCGTTTAACAAACAGCGGGCAATAGCTAAGCGCTGGAGCATGCCCCGGGAAAAAGTTTTTACCTGCTGGTAAAAGCTAAGTTCCAAGCCTACCTGTTGAATAACTTCCCTTACCCTTTCTTCAAGGTTTTTTACCCCATACATTTTTCCGTAAAAGAGCAAATTATCCCGGGCCGACAGGGAATCATACAGAAAGGAATTATGGGAAATTACCCCAAGCTTTTTCCTTAAAGCAACACCACCTTCATTTACAGCTATTCCGTTAATTTTTATTACACCAGAAGTTGGCTTCATTAAAAGAGAAAGAATTTTAAATAACGTACTTTTGCCAGCTCCATTGGGTCCAAGAACTGTTATAAACTGGCCATCTTCAACGTTAAAACTTATATTTTTTAAAATTACCTTGTCCCCGATCTTTTTCGTTACATTCTTCACTTCAATCATGGCCTACACCTATTCGGAAAGTTTTTTAAGCTCTATTTTGATCTTTTTTAGCTGTTCTTTATAATTATTTAAAAGTTCCTGATATTCTTCTTCAGTTACCTCAGCCTTACCGTACTTTTCTTCCAAAAGCTCCACTTTGGCCAAAATTTCCTGCTCCTGGGCTTTTAATTGTTTTACTTTTTCCAAAAACTCCTCATCATCTAAAGACTCGTGTTTACTCCGGTAAAGCATTACTAAAGCTACCACTATTCCCCCAATAACCAAAAGCAAAAAGACAAGCCACAGGTGAGGATCGGTATTACCAAGGGGTGAATTTTTCCACCGTTGTATATGCTCCGGACTATGAAATTTCAAATTAGTAGTTTCTTCACTATAGATTTGAGGTGCTTTTTGCCAGTTCCCCTGGCCGGCTGTAAGGTTTAAAGTTATCTTGGTATTTTCCTTTAAATTTCCAGTTGCGTAGACATCAAAAGACTTACCATTGATTTCTAATACACCTTGAGGAGTTAATTCTCCGCTGTTTATGGTAAACTCCCCGGGCGTTGTTAAAACGGCAAAAACATCACAGCTATAGGGAAAGTAAAGGATTAAACTTTTTTTATCGGCAAAAGGTAAAGAGTAATTTATGCTAAGCTTTACCGCAGTAAGTCCCCCGGTAGTGAGACCCAGGCCATCTGGAAAGCGGATATATTGCTCTTCCTTTATCCCGCTTACGTTTAAATCGGTAAAACCCTGAGGCAAAGGAAGAAAAACTTCAACAACCTTTCCGTTGTGCTGTTCCTTGTAGCCTTGAGGTATGTCAATTTGAAGAATTTGCTGAACGTTAAGATTGGAACCGTTTTTTGCAAGAAACAAGTGATTCAACCTGACCACCGGTTTTTCCCCGGCAAAGACAGAAGTGCAAAGACCAAACAAGAAAAAGGTAATTATAAAGAAAAACTTAAAAGCAGCAAAAAATTTTTCTTTCATCTAACCCCTCCGTTTTTTGTTGCGAAGTCTTTGAAGTTCTTCTTCAATTTCTTTCTCAATGTCCCGCTCAACCTGCACTTTATCTTCCAATTTGGACTGTTTTTTATCTCCTAAAAGTTCGTTGTAAGCTTTTAGGATTAAGCTTGCTTCTTTGGCATAACGGCTTTTTAACTCCTCATAATCTTCCTTGGCAATTTTCCCCATGTGATAATCAAACTCAATCTCGCTTAGGGTTTTAAAAATTGCTTCTTTATCCTTAAGTAGCTTTTCTTTTAAAGATGCGGTTTTCTTTGTTTCATCGGTGGATTTTACAAAGAAAGGATAAATTACCAAAAATCCACATAATGCCAAGAGCAAAATATCGATTACTATGGCCATTATTCTGCCTCCTTAGCTAAGCTTGGTCCACCTATAACTCTGGGCCCCATCTCCGCCCCTTTACCCGGCCAGAGGGCAAAAACAGTACCAAAAATGAGGAAATATCCGCCAATCCAAATCCAGGCAATTAAAGGATTGACTTTAATTTTAAAAATCGCCGTATCCTGATTTTCCCAGCCGGCTAAAACCACATACAGGTCTTCCTTTAATGAACCTTTTATTGCCACCTCACTGGTGGGGTTTGGTTCATTAGGATAAAAGTTTTTGGAAGGAACAAGACGGGTAAGGTACTTGCCGTCTTGATAGACATCAATATCGGCAACTACGGCATCAACATTGTTCATTCGTACCTCTCTTAACCCTTTAAATTCAATAGTATAATTTTTAATTGTAACTTTTTCATTAGTTGTTAAAGTTACATTTTTTTCAATATCATACAGGGACGAGCCGGTAATACCAATGGCAATCAAGACTAAACCAATATGAATGATATAACCGCCGTATCTTCTCCGGTTCTTTGCAAAAAGGTTTATTAAAGCCTTAACAAAATTTTCACCGGTAAGTTTAACCCTTGTCTTAACTCCTTTAAAAATTTCATATAAAGTGGCAAAAAGAACAAAGAAATTAATAAAATAGGAGGCCACCGCCCAGGGTTTTCTAACTCCTACGATAAGCAAGTAAATGATAACCACTAACGCTAAAAACAAGGGAACGGTAAAATTACGGAAGATACGCGAAACTGACGCTTTTCGCCAGGCAATTAACGGGCAAATTCCCATTAGCAAGATAAAAGCCAGGAATATCGGAACATTCACTGTATTGAAAAAAGGAGCACCTACTGTTACCTTTTCACCGGTTAGCAGTTCAGAAAAAAGCGGAAAGGTTGTCCCCCAAAAAGTAGCAAAAGCTGCTCCTACTAATAGCAAGTTATTTAATAAAAAGCTACTTTCTTTTGAAATAATCGATTCAAATTCTTTTCCTTCCCGCAAGAAATTAAGACGATCAATTAAAAGGTATAAAGAGCCAACTAACGCCAACAACGTAAATACCAAAAAATAACGGCCCAAACTCTGGTCGGCAAAAGCATGAACCGAAGATAAAACTCCACTTCTTGTTAAAAACGTGCCAAATAAAGTCAAAACATAAGTTATGCTGATAAGAAAAATATTCCAGACTTTTAGCATATCTTTTCGTTCTTGGACCATTACTGAATGAAGAAAAGCACTTCCCGTAAGCCATGGCATGAAAGAAGCGTTTTCGACAGGGTCCCAGGCCCAATATCCTCCCCAGCCAAGCTCCACATAAGCCCATTCCATTCCGGTCAAATTTCCTAAACTTAAAAACAACCAGGCCAGTACCGTCCAGCGTCGGGTAACTTTAATCCATTCATCCCCTGGATATTTGGCAATCACCGCCGCCATGGCAAAAGCATAGGGTACAGCAAACCCTACATAGCCCAAATAAACCGCTATGGGGTGAATTACCATTCCCGGATTTTGTAACAGGGGATTAAGGCCATTTCCTTCAACCGGAGGAGGATTCAAGATTACAAAAGGTTTGGATATAAAAGATAACACAAATAAGAAAAATAAGTTATTAATATTAAGAATCGTCAAGGCAATTGGTTTAATGCGAGGTACTGCGTTATTTAAAGCAATGGCCAAACTGTACAAACTCAATACCCAAGCCCATAATAAAAGGGAACCTTCATTTCCAGCCCATAACGCGGAAAAACGATAGAAAAGGGGCAAGTCCGAACTGGTATAATGAGCCACATATTGAATAGCAAACTGCCCGCTTAAAAGAAATATTTCCAGAATTACAATGGCAATGGTTGTATTTATAGCAATGGCAATTGATGCACCTTTTACACTCTCCGCTAAAATAGAATTGTTTGACCGTATGGCAATTATGCCGGCTACTACTGCATAAGCACTTAGTAAAAATCCTAAAACCAGTGCAAAACTTCCGACATTTGCTAAAAATAAGTTATCCATCTCGCCTGCCTCCTGCATTTATTGTTGTTTTTTTTCATATTTTGACGGACATTTCACTAAAAGAGTATCTGCTTGGAAAACCTTACCATCGTATTTGCCTTCCACAACTATTTGGGCTTCCGGATGTTCAAGATTATCAGGTTTTACATCATTATATACGACGGGTAATTGAGTTTTTTCCGAGCCTTTGATCGGAATCATTATAAATTTTAATTCTAATGCTTTGGCATTCCAGGAAATAGAACCGGGTAGCACCCTCCCTTCAATCCGCATTTTTTGGTCAACAGCATTTTCATAAACTATCTTATAAACCGCCTCATCAACTTGCAGGGAATAACTGGTACCGGACGAGGCGAAAGCCGAAATAAAAAGAAACGCTATGGCAATAACAATAATACCGCTTCCCACCAGAATTTTGGTCCTTTGATTCATTACGTTAACCCTCCTGTTCTAACGCCTTTTTAAGTAGCTTTCGATACTCTTCTTCCGTTATTTTCCCTTCAATAAACATCTTTTTTAATACTTTTTTGTTTACGACTTCACTTTCGTTTTTATTTTTGGAATTTACAAGGTAAAAAGCAATAACTGCACCAATTACTAAGATCATTAAAATAATTATAGTCCCCACAATAAGGCTGGAATAACTTGAAGAATTACTGTTTTTTTGATTCGAACTTTGCTGAGTTTTCGCCTGTTCCTGTAAACGATTTAAGGCAGTCTGATAATCTTCCTTGGGCACTACCGGAGTGGTATCATTTCTTACATAAGAAATAGCAAAAGAAAGAGCTCTCTGATTGTTTAAAGTAAAACTATGAAGCTTTAAACCCTCGTGGGTTTGGGTTATCAGTTCATTTTTAAGAGACGTTTTAAAAAACCCAGCCCCGGGAGGTTCTAAAATCTTTACGCTTAACTCACTTATGGTAAACGGAAATTGTATATTTGTTTCTACTTTCTTTTCCGGCGATGAAAGTTTTCCAAAATGAAATTGGATAAATAGATTCATTTTCTCCTGTGGCTTTAAAACAGGATTTAACATTATTTTTAACGCCAGCTGTTTATCTTTATTTTCTAAATTAAACGGAAGATAGCTAAGTTCTCCAGTTTCCCTGACAAAAGCAACTTTGTCAACGCTGGTGTCCGCCGGAAGAAGAAAACTTAATTCTTTCACTTCGGAATTTCCTTCATTAAAGATAATACCGGAAAAGGTGGCTAAGATATTTCCCGTCTGGTCGTATTCAGGAAAAAGGTTCACCTCAAAATGCTTCGAGGTAACCGTTTCCTGCGAGTAAACCGGGCTTATAAAAAAAATCACAAAAGCAAGTAAAAGAAAAATAGCTAACAAAAAACGCTGCTTTGACATTTAACCACTCCCCAAACGATATTCATGATTTTAAGTATTAAGTATTATAGAATTTCTTTATGATATGATAATTTCGACAATGAATCAGAAATCCCTTTTTTACTTTAAAAAATAATTTAAAGAAAATTTCTCGTAAAAACTCTCAATTAAGAGCATCCCATACTCTAAAGCTATACCCCCCTGAAAATAAACAACATAGGGTGGAATAAAAGGCCCATCCGCTGACAAATCAATTGATGAACCCGCAACAAAACTTCCCGAAGCCATAACAATCGGAGAGTCATAACCCGGCAATAATGACGGCTCAATCGTTACAAAATTATCAATCGGGGAATACTCCTGAACCGTTTGCACAAATTTCAGCATTTTTTCCTTATCCCTAAAAATTAATGTTTGAACAATATCACCTCTTTTGGAAAAAGCCTCAGGCAAAACCTCAACTCCAGTTTTCTCCAAAAAATACGCTAAAAGTACGGCAATTTTAAGAGCTTCCCCAACTACTTTTGGCGCAAAATAAAATCCCTGTAAAATATCCCGGGCAAACCCCAAGGAAGGTCCAACCTCTTTACCCAAACCCGGTGCCGTCAACCGATATGCCGCTTGCTCAATTAGTTCTTTTTTTCCGGCCAAATAACCCCCGGTTGGAGCAATGCCGGCACCAAGATTTTTTATTAAGGAACCAGCTATTAAATCTGCTCCCATTTCAATGGGCTCACAGGGTTCAACCATCTCCCCGTAACAATTATCAACTAAGACCACAAGGTTAGAACTATACTTTTTAGCGATTTTAATTATCAATTTTATTTCCTCATTTAAAAGAGTTGGTCTAAGATCATAGCCACGGGATTTTTGGATGAAAAGCATCCTGGTATTTTTCTGAATATTGTTTTGAAAAATTACTTCTAATTCTTCGGGATTAGTTGTAAAGGGTAAAATTTTATAAGTTATACCCCATTCCTTTAATGAACCTTGATTTTTACCCCGTTTGCCTATAACCTCTTCAAAGGTTTTATAAGGATTGCCAAAGATTAAAAGCTCATCCCCGGGCCTTAAGACGGCAAAAAGTCCCAAAGTAATTGCATGGGTACCAGAAACAATCTGAGGTCTTACCAAGGCATCTTCGGCTCCAAAATAGGAGGCAAAAACCGTTTCCATCTTATCCCGAGCCGTATCGCCGTAACCGTATCCGGTAGTAAATACAAAATCGGAGTAGCTAATTCGCGCCTCCCTAAAAGCTTTTTGCACCTTTTGAGCATTTTGGTAAACAACCGTATCTATAAGTTCAAATTGCGTTTTAACGTCCTGCGGAATTTTCAGCATCGCCTTCTTAACTCCTTTACTTAAAGATTAAGGGCTAAAATTGCTTTTTCCAAATCTTCCTTTTCCAATACTAAAAGATCTTCTTTAGTTACCTTACTTTTACCTAAAAGCCTTACGGCCTGTCGCCTTATTGCCTTTTCAATAATATTTCTAATTAAACGAGCATTTCCACTACTTTTTTTGCTTTGGTCAAGGTGCTTTAATTTATATTTTAAATAAAAAGCTGCCTCAGAAGAAAACAGGTATTCCCAATCTTCCAAGAACTTTTCAGCAATAAAAAAAAGCTCCTCATCGGTATAATCGGGAAAGGTTATCTCAATGGGAAAGCGGGATTTAAGCCCCGGGTTTTGCTCTAAAAGATAATTCATCTCATCATAATACCCGGCTAAAATAATAACGAGATTGTCCCGATAATCCTCTGCCCCCTTCACTACAACATCTATTGCTTCCCGGCCAAAGTCTTTGTCGCCACCCCGAGCTAACGAATATGCTTCATCGATAAATAAGACCCCTCCCAAAGCTTTTTTTAACTGTTCCCGTGTTTTTAATGCAGTATGGCCAATATACTCCCCTACCAAATCAGCCCTTTCAACTTCTATTAAGTGGCCTTTTGTTAGGATACCAATTTCTTTAAAAAGCTTACCTATAATCCTGGCAACCGTGGTTTTTCCGGTACCAGGATTTCCTTTAAACACCATATGCCAGCTAACGTTATTTGTTTTAAGCTTTTCCTGAACTCTTTTTTTGTGAATTTGAGCTAACGCATATATTTCAAAAACCATCTCTTTAACTTCAATCAACCCAACCATCCGATCAAGCTCTTTTAACAAAGAAGATACCTGGTCAAATTTTTCAATTTCGGTTTTTGAGGGAGAAGCAGTATTGATAGAATTTATTAATGTTACTTTCATAACCGTCCCTCCTCTTGGATCGGGAATAAAACTCCCTTTTTTCTAAAAAATTATTAAAGAGGAGGTTATTAATATGAAAAAACTTTTCTTTTCCCTTTTTTTTATCATCGGTTTTTGGGGAGCAAATTTTCCCGTTTATGTTAATTTGAACTCTCAACCTCAATTAATTGTCATCGATCCCGGACACGGTGGAATCGATCCGGGAGCAGTTAACAGTTGGGTAAAAGAAAAAGACCTCAACTTAACTGCCTCTTTATATTTAAAACAATTTTTAGAAAATGCCGGCGCTATTGTAACCTTAACTCGAAACGGTGATTACGATTTAAAAGACCTCTACCCTGGACCCGGTTCCCGCCAATTCAAGGACATTGAAAACCGGAAAAAGTACATTGAAAACCTAAACCCAGACTTTTTTATTTCAATTCACGTTAATTCCGGGAACTTTAGAAAAAAGTATTTTGGTCAAGTTTTTTACGGAAGAAACCCCATAAATGCCGAATTTGCCAGTATTATACAGGATTCTCTCAATAAAATTTACAATGTTTCAAAATCACCCCAAATCGCAGATTTCCTAATTCTTTCTGCCAGTACCCCCGGAGTATTAATTGAAATAGGTTTTATTGATGATAAACGGTTACAAAATAGCGATTTTTTAAAAAAGGTTTGTCAAGAAATTGCCAGTTCAATTATAAAATGCTTAAACCAAAAAAAGCAGATTTCTCAACTAAAAGGCGAATCCAAATTGTTAATTATTATTGACGACTTCGGAAATAACAGCGATAGTCTGGTGGATTTTTTAAAACTTAAACTGCCCTTTACTGCTGCGGTTATGCCCTTTTTAAACAATACACATCAAGAAGCCAAAGCCCTTTACCAGAGTGGAAACGATATTATAATCCACTTGCCGATGGAGCCCAAAAGCTATAAACGTTCCTGGCTAGGACCAAGACCAATTATGGTTAATCTAACCCCACAAGAAATAACTTCGCTATTAATTGCAGCATTAAAAGAAAATCCTTGGGCAATTGGAATAAATAATCACACCGGTTCCAGAGCCTGCGAAGATGAAAAAATAGTAAAAACAGTCCTTAGTTTTTGTCAAAAAAACAATTTAGCGTTCATTGACAGTCAAACCACGCCTAATTCTCTCTTTCCCCTCTTGGGCAGTGAATTTGGGGTTGTGGTGTTAAAGCGAGATATTTTCTTGGAAGTTAACGGCAAAGAGGAAAAAAACATCATTGAACAACTTAAAAAACTACAAAGCATCGCTCAAAAAAAGAACTTGGGTATCGCCATTGGTCACGTTGGTTATGAAGGCGGAAAACCAACCGCCAACGCCCTTAAAAAAGTACTACCGGAACTGCAAAGACAGGGGTTTAAAATATGTACGTTAAGCGACCTCATTAAAAAACACCCCTAAGAAGGGGTGTTTTCTTCATTTCCACCTTTAGCCAGGTAAGTATTAACTGGTCTTTGGGGAATTATGGTAGAAATTGCATGTTTATAAATCATATGCTGTTTTCCTTCACTTTCCAAAATTACAGTAAAATTGTCAAACCCTTTTACAAAACCTTTAAGCTGAAAACCGTTAATTAGAAAGATCGTAACCCCCACATTTTCCTTACGTACCTGATTTAAAAAAGCATCTTGCAGATTTAATTGATTCTTGGACATTGGTTTCCCTCCATCTCTCTTTATTTAAATTAAAAATTCTACAAAAAATTGTTTACTCCTGCCTCGGTAATTATTTTTTCAGTAATTTTTTCTAAGCTTTCTTTACCCGAATCAAACCATTTTATCCTGGGGTCCCGCCGAAACCAGGTGAGCTGCCTTTTGGCAAATCTGCGGGTATCCCTCTTAATCAGGTAAATTGCTTCATCCAGGGTTATTTTTCCTTCCAAATACTGAACAATTTCTTTATAGCCAAGAGCTTGCATGGCAGTACTTTCTTTAAATCCCATTTGCAAAAGTCTCTTTACTTCAGCAATCAGCCCTTTTTCAATCATTTTATCCACGCGTTCATTTATCCGCTGGTACAGAAGGGCTCTATCCATTGTCAAACCGTAGTAAAGCAAGCGGTACTGCGGTTTGGATTGTTTTCCCCTCTCCCAATAATAACTTATAGGTTTACCAGTATGTTCATACACTTCTAAAGCTCTGATAATTCGCCTTAAATCGTTGGAATGAATTTTTTGTGCGGCTACTGGGTCAATTTTTTCCAACATCTGGTGAAGGTATGAACTTCCTTTTTCTTTTGCTGCCTGTTCCAATTTTCCCCTGAAAACAGGATCAAAGGAAAAGTCAGTAAAATCGTAGGGGTCAATAACCGAGCGAATATATAATCCCGTACCACCCACAATAATTGGAATCTTTCCCCGTTCATTAATTTCTTTAATTAATCTCCTGGCCTCTTTCTGAAACAAAGCCACACTGTATTTTTGAAAAGGTTCTAAAATATCAATTAAATGATGGGGTACCCCCTCCCTTTCTTCCGGCAAAACTTTTGCCGTTCCGATGTCCATGTATTTGTACACCTGCATTGAGTCTCCAGAAATAATTTCACCGTTAATTTTTTTAGCAACTTTTATCCCTAAGGCTGATTTCCCAACGGCAGTAGGCCCAACAATTATAATTAATTTTTCGCTCATAACTGTACCTCAATTACCCCAAAAGCAATTTCACTGTCTTTTCCCGCTATTATTTTATCAAAAAACGGCAATAACTTTATTTCCTCCTTTCTTCCCTTAACCACAACCCTCTTTCGCGCAACACTACAAGCATTCCTTAACACTTCTTCATTTATATAGTCCTTAGCAGCAACATTTCTTAACCTTAAAATATGGGCAGATTTTCCTGTTGTTTTTTTAAACATTGGATCAAAATAGACAACATCAAAACTTTTAGGCGGTAGTTTTACTAAAAAATCAGTAAAATCACCATGTTTTACTTTAATTTTTCGCATTGGATTTATTAAATCAGGGTCTTCATCATATGTTTTGAGCCCATTGGAAGTTAACAGGTAAATTATCTTACTTTTTTCTAAACCTACCACTAAGCCATCTTTTACTGCATATTGAGCAACTATACTGTCCTGAGCAAGCCCTAAGGTACAATCCAAAACCGACATCCCGGGAACCAGTCCCATTGCTTTTATCATAACATCTTCTTGCCCTTTTTTCATCCCCTTAATTCTAATTTTTGCCATTCCGGGATGAAAATATAACTTGGACATATCAGAAAAAACTAATTCCAAGTTTTTTTTTGTTACCACTAAAACCGGCATATCTCGGGCAATTTCCATTAAGCTTCTTTTATTTCTGGCAACATAGGGAAAACCAGAATCGAGCGCTAAACTTAGCGCTTTTTTTATTTGTTCCTCAGTCGGATTTAGACTTGTGGTAATTATTGCCCTCTCCATAAATTAAATTATCTCCTTTTTATCTAAAAAACTTTTTATTTATTTCAGTTAAAGATAATTCATAAATTGTTGGCCTCCCGTGAGGACAGCTCAAAGGATAATTGGTTTTAAATAACTCCTTTACCAGATTAGTCATTTCGCTGTACGTTAATTTTTCACCAAATTTAACAGCATTTTTGCAGGCAAAAAGTTTTAGGGCTTTTTCCCGAAAACTAACCTGCTCTTTTTGCTCCATAATTTCGTATAAATACTCTTCCAAAACATTGGCGATATTATTTTGAGGAAAATCCTCTGGAATTTCCCGAACAAGATATTCACCCGGACCAAACGGTTCAATATGTAAGCCAATTTCCAGGAAGTTTTGGTAATTTTCCTGAAGAAAAGCTTCCAATTCGGGAGAAGCTTTTATCCTCACGGGAAAAGTAAGCACCTGGCTGTAAAAGGGATTTAATTTAGTTTGGTATTTTTCGTATAAAATTCGCTCGTGAGCTGCGTGCTGATCAATTATAAGTAGTTTATCATTTTTTTCCACAATTATATACTTTAAAGAAAACTGCCCTATAACCTGAAAGTTTAATTCCTTCGCAAAGTCTTTATTTAGAGAAAAAGTCAGATTGTCGCTTGTGGAAAAAATATCTTCTTTTTCCAATAATTTGTCACTATTACCAGAAAACTCTTCAGCAAAATAAGTAACCTGCCAATAATCATTGTCTTCACTTTTAGTATTTGTTTCTCTTGCAGGGGAAAAAGATTTTAGGGAAGAACTTTTAGCATTTACCAACTTATTTCTGATTATCGTCCGAACATCCAAATAGATTTTTTGTTCATCCATAAACTTGACTTCCAACTTCTGGGGATGTACATTTACATCCACCCAGGTACCCGGAACAACCACTTCTAAAAAAACAAGAGGCTTTAAACCAGTTGGAAGTAAGCTTTCATAAGCATCGTCGATAGCTTTAGTTAAGATTCCGCTTTTCACCAAACGTTTATTAACAGCAAACACCTGTAATTTACGGTGGGGTTTCCCTGCAGGTGGCAAGGCAATTCCACCTTTTATAAAAAATCCTTCACCCAGTTTTTCCTCTAACATAAGCAAATTGCCTTTTTCTAAACCCCAAAATCGGGCCAGCAACCCCAATTGCTCCTGAATTCCCGCCGAACTGTAAATCTTTTTTCCATCAATAAAAAGGGAAAATTTAACCCCGGGGTACAGTATTGCCATTTTTTCTATAAATTGCCTAATAAGTCCTGCTTCCGTTTGTCCGGACTTTAAAAATTTTTTGCGGGCAGGAGTATTAAAAAAAAGGTCGGAAACAGTAACAACGGTACCATAAGCCATACCGACTTCGGTTAAATTTATTACTTCCCCGGCATGGGCTATTAATTCATAGCCATTATTTTCTCCCCGAACTCTACTTTTGATTGATATTTTACTTACCGCCGCAATACTATATAAAGCCTCTCCTCTAAAACCAAAGCTCTCTAAATAATAAAGATCATCAAAGCTTGCTATTTTACTGGTAGTATGGCGTAAAAGGGCATCTGGCAGTTCCTCTGGCGGAATTCCAATACCATCATCTTCCACTACAATTTTCCCTAATCCACCTTCTTCAATATAAACATTTATATTTTGGGCTTTGGCATCAAGGCTATTTTCTACCAGCTCTTTCACCACCGAATAAGGGCGTTCTACTACTTCGCCTGCGGCAATTTTTTTTATTACTTCATCAGGTAAACGCTTAATTTTTGGCATTTTATTTTTCCCCCAAAGCTTTTTGCCGTAGTTCATATAATTTATTTAAAGCCTCCAACGGTGTCATACGAATCAGGTCTAATTCAATTAATTCTTTTATTACACCCGAAGGCTCTGGCTTTTCCTCAAAAAGCGATAACTGAACCGGTACTGTATCTTTAACTTTTAGCCCCTTATCCTCGAACCTTGCTAATATTTCATAGGCCCTTTCCACCACTTCCCGCGGTAAGCCAGCAAGCTTTGCTACATAGATCCCGTAACTTTTATCGGTTTTGCCGGGCACAACTTTATGGAGAAACTTAACTTCTTCTCCTTTTTCCTGAACCAGGACCGTAAAATTTTTGACTCCAGGAATTTCCCCTTCTAAGCCCGTTAATTCGTGGTAATGGGTTGAAAAAAGCGTCCTTGCTTTGATTTTTTTTTGAATATATTCAATAATTGCTTCCGCAATACTTATACCGTCATAGGTAGATGTTCCTCTACCAACTTCATCTAACAAAATTAAACTCCGGGATGTTGCATTTCTTAAAATATTATTACATTCAATCATTTCTACCATAAAAGTACTTTGTCCTTTGGCCAGATCATCGGTGGCACCAATTCGGGTTAGGATTTTATCCACCAATCCAACCCTGGCATATTCCGCAGGAACAAAGCTACCAATCTGTGCCAAAATTACAATTAAAGCAGCCTGTCGCATGTAAGTACTTTTACCGGCCATATTGGGGCCCGTAATTAAAAGAAGCGAATTTTCCTTGGTGTCAAGGTATAAATCATTGGGAACAAAATTGGCCCGGCCAACACTCTTTTCAACCACCGGATGGCGGCCATTTTTTATTTCCAAAACCGGTTCAGCGGTAATGACCGGTCGCGTAAAGTCATACTCAATTGCGGCCACCGCCAGGGAAATTAAAAAATCCAAAAGCGCAACAGCACTTGCAGCTCTTTTTAAATCTTCCTGATATTTTAAAATTTCCGAGCGGATTTCACAAAAAAGCTCATATTCCAAATTGGCAAGCTTTTCACTTGCACCTAAAATAAGGTTTTCATAATGTTTTAATTCTTCAGTAATAAACCTTTCGGCATTAACCATTGTTTGCTTTCTTTGATAATCAGCGGGTACTAAGTGCAAGTTAGCTTTCGTTACTTCGATAAAATAGCCAAAAACTTTATTGTAATTAACTTTCAATGACTTTATTCCCGTTCTTTCCCTTTCTTTCTTTTCGTAATTAATTATCCAATCCTGCCCTTCCTCCCGGGCTTTCCGGTACTCGTCAACGGTTGGATTATATCCGTTTTTTATAATACCGCCGTCTTTTGGTGAGACTGGAGGGTCATCAACTATACTTTTATCAATTAAATTATAAACCTCACGCATTTCTGGAAGATTTTTATAAATTTCGGCAAATAAAACTGACTTATTTTTTACATGGTTAATGCTGTTTTTAATATGCCATATTTGGGGAAGAGATTGTTTGATTTTAATTAAATCTTTTGGATTTATTGTTCCGCAAACTAATTTAATGGAAAGTCTTTCTAAGTCATATAAATTCTTCAGGTTCTCCCGTAAGTTTTCTCTCAATTCATAATCATTTACCAAAATTTCCACAGCATCCAAGCGGTCAGCAATTGCTTTTAAATTTAACAACGGTTTTGTGAGCTCTTCCTTTAATTTTCGAGCGCCCATAGCGGTCTGGGTAAAATCAATAATTCCCAATAAAGAAGAAGAATTGTCTTCACGGTTTCGTAAAATTTCCAAATTTTTCCGAGTACTTTCATCAAAATATAAATAACTATCAATTTGATAAAACTCCGGTTGCCCAAAGATACTTAAAACCGCTGGTTCAATTCTTTTTAAATAACTAATTAAAATTTTATAAGCTTCTTTTGACGCTTCAGGACCTTTAAAAGCAATTTCAATTTCTTCCGCCGGCAATTTTTCCAAGTAATTAACAATACCGGTAATATCTTTTAACAGAAAATTATTTTTAAAATTTTTTAATACCACCGCTTCAGTGGGTGCCAACCGGCGAATTTCGCTTGCCAAGACTTCTATTTTACCTTCATCAACAGACGTTATTCCCAAATATCCTGTAGAAACTTCCGCAACCGCCAGGGCAATTAACCCATCTTTTTCTGCCAGGGCAATAATATAATTATTGGTCTTCTCTTGCAAAAAAAACTCTTCGGTAACCGTTCCGGGAGTATATATTTTGGTAACTTCCCGCTTCACCAGTCCCTTGGCTTTTTTCGGATCTTCCACCTGTTCACAAATTGCTACTTTATATCCCCGGGATAAAAGCTTGGCAATATAGCCCTGAGCCGAATGATAGGGAACCCCACACATGGGTACCCTTTCTTCCTGTCCAGCATCCCGGCCGGTTAAAACAATTTCCAGCTCCCGGGAAGCAATTACCGCATCTTCAAAAAAAAGTTCGTAAAAATCTCCCAAACGAAAAAATAAAAGACAGTCGCTGTATTGCTTTTTAATGTCAAGATATTGCTTCATCATCGGCGTAAAGCTCATATTAAACTAAAACCCCTTCCAGGTGGAATAATTTACCTTCGGTAATTTTTACCTTTACTAACTTTCCTACTAAATCCTCATTTCCATTAAATACTACCAGCTTATTAGTTCGGGTCCGGCCAGCTAATTTTGTTTCATCGGTCTTGCTTTTTCCTTCCACCAATATTTCGTGAATGTTTCCTTCCTCATTTTTGTTTAATTCTAAACTAATCCCATTTTGTAATTCAATCAGTTCCTGAATTCTTCTACTTTTTACCTCCTCGGGCACCTGGTCTTTCATTTCAGCAGCAGGTGTTCCGGTCCGCTTATTATACACAAAGGTAAAAGCACTATCATATCTGACCTTTCTCACCAAATCTAAAGTTTGTTCAAAATCTTCTTCGGTTTCTCCAGGAAAGCCCACAATTATATCGGTAGTGAAGCTTACTTTGGGAATTTTGGCCCGTATCTTTTCCACAAGGTTTAAATAATATTCCCGCGTATATCCGCGATGCATTGCTTTTAAAATTTTATTGGAACCGGCCTGTACCGGAAGATGAAGGTGTTCACAAATCTTCCGGGAAGAAGCCATCACCTCAATAACATCGTCAGTTAAGTCACGAGGATGGGAAGTGGTAAACCGTACCCGCCAAAGTCCATCTATCTTCTCGATATCCGCTAAAAGTTCGGCAAACATAGGCTTTCCCTTTAAATCTTTTCCGTAAGAGTTAACGTTCTGGCCAAGGAGCGTCACCTCCCTGTAGCCTTCAGCCACTAATTGCCTTATTTCCTGTAATATATCTTCCTTTTTACGGCTTCTTTCCCGACCGCGCACATAGGGGACAATGCAGTAGGTACAAAAATTGTTACACCCATACATTATCGTTACCCAGGCCCGCACGCCCGGCTCTCTTTTGACCGGAATACCTTCTACAATTTGCCCTTCCGACTGCCAGACCTCCAAAACCCGCTCGTGCTTTTCAAAAACCCTTTCTAAAATTTTCGGTAGTTCAGGAAGATTATGGGTTCCAAAGATAAAATCTAAGTGGGGAAATCTTTCTAATAAACGTTTGGCAACTTTTTCCTGCTGGGGAATACATCCTCCAACCCCGATTACTAAATCGGGATTTTCCCTTTTTAATTTTTTCAGTTCTCCGATTTTAGTAAAAACTTTATTTTCCGCAGTTTCCCGAACACTGCAGGTATTTATGATTATTAAATCGGCAGTTTTTTCTTCAGGACTCGGCACAAATCCCATACTTTCCAAAATCCCGGCAATTGTTTCCGAATCATGAACATTCATCTGGCAACCATGGGTTATTATATAGTAGCTTTTCTCTGCCATTTTTATTGCCTCCAATCTTCTTTTTCTCATAAAAAGTATAGCAAAGGAAAATCCTAAAATAAAGGTAATCTAACAGAAAGGAGGATGAAGGTGGGCGACCTGCAGGAAGAGTATATTACTTTGGCCTTAAGCGAAGGTATTCAAAATTTAGAACAAACCTGTCGGATTTATCAAACCATAATTTCAAAGCATTCCGATAAAGTAATTCGGGAAGCCGCTCTTAGAGGTTTAGAAGGAAAACAAAAACAAATAAAAAATCTTTTAGAAATTGCCAATGCCTATAACTTTAAAGTAAAGCGGGGGATTGAATGGAACTAAAAGATCTTTTGCTAATGGCTTTAAAGGCTGAGAGGCAAAACTACCTTTTCTTGGCCGAAATGACCGTTAAAATTAAACACCCCGAATTAAGAAGTTTATTTTCCGAACTACAAGCGGAAACGTTAAGGCAGATATTTCTTTTAGAAACCCTGGTCGAAGAAAAACTGAGTTCACCCCCGGTAGTTAAAAAACTAATTTCTTTATTTAGAAAATAACACATCGTCAATATAATACTTTACGGCAGTTACTACAATTAAGGCAACGATATTTAAACCAAAACTATACCAGTAGCTCCATTTTAAATGTCGGTAAACACCAAAAATTTCTGCTAACCTCTCCACTCCGGTAAAAAGCAGGGAAATTAACGGAATATAAAGCCAAAGCCAACGTTCCCTCGGCTTAAAACCCCAAAAGATGATACCCAGTAAAAAACCGTTAAGTAAATAAAATAAAGGCAAATTATAAAAACTGGGCATACCGTAAAAAACATATAATCTTAACTTAACCGCTGTGTAGTCCACAATAAACATGAGCAAAATGGTAATAAGACCCGTTAAGTAAGAAATTTTTTTTCTCGGTCTTAAAAATACGACAATAATCAATAAATTAAATAAAAAGTACAAGTACCAGAACATCTTTACCTCCTGGTGAGCGAGGGATTACTTATGAAAGTTGCGATAATTGGTGCCGGTTTAGCGGGACTTGCTACTGCTTTTCAATTAGACAGGTATAAAATACCTTACATAGTTTTTGACCGTCGCTATCAGCCGGGCGATCCTACCCCTCACATTGCGGTAAGTTTAAAAGTTATAAACCGCCCTGTTAAAGATATTGTAAGCTATTTTTATAAAAAATATGATTTACCCCTTGTCCCTTATCGAAAAATTACAAAAATATTGATGAATTCACCAGGAAACTTTGCAACAGTTCGCGGCAGTAATCTGGGCTATTTTTGGCTGAGAGGACATTTTCACAACTCTTTAGAAAACCAGCTATTGAGGTTAATCAAGGGAGAAGTAAGATTTAAATCACCCCAGGATCCAGAACATTTAAAAGATGCTTTTTCTCACGTAGTTGTTGCTACCGGTAGTCCGATTATCGCTAATTCTTATGGTATATTTCATAAATTGTTTGACGGATGGGTCATAGGCTCGAATATTTCAGGGAATTTTGATCCAGAAGAGTTAGTAATGTGGATTGATACCGACTATGCCAAAAACGGCTATGCTTATTTAACCCCCTTTGATACAAAAAACGCTTCCTTATGCCTCGCCATAAACGACATAACAGAAAATCAGCTCAGCCACTACTGGCAGGTTTTTTGGCAAAAAGAAAAATTACCCTATAAAATTATCGAAACTTTTACGGTAAATCACATCGTGGGCTACCTTACTACAAATCAGCTTAATAATATTTATTTTACCGGCGGGGCTGGAGGATTAATCGAGCCTTTCTTGGGTTTTGGTATTTTTTATTCAATTATTTCAGGTATTTTAGTTGCAAAAGCCATCAAAGAAAATTTATCCTATGATACATTATTAAATCCCATAAAGCAAGCGGTTCGGCAGTTCGATATTCTTCGCATCGGTCTAAATAAATTAAACAACAACTCCTTTGACTTTTTAACAGGATTACTTTCTTTTAGACCTTTAAATTATCTTCTCTATCACCTGCCCTTTGATTCCGTAAAATTGATAAGTTACCTGTTTGCTAAAGGAGGTTTAAAACGTTGAAGGTAGCTATCGTTGGTGGAGGATTTGCTGGACTTTTAACAGCCTGCCTGCTGGAAAAAAAGAAAATAGATTATCTTCTTTTTGAAGAAAAGCGAATTTGGGGAAAAAGCTTTTCTTATCCCGCCCTTATTTTAAAAAGGGATTATCAAAAATTACCTAAAAACATTAAAAAACTTTTACCAAAACCAAGTAGTTTTGCTTCTAACGCCCAGGTCTTCTGGCACGGAAACATAGGGCAGGGACTTGAAAATAAGCTTATTTCTTATCTTCCCAGCAAAAAAGTAAAGCTTTTTTCTCCCGTTGACATTCTTTCTTTAAAAAATAAATTTGATCTTATAATTAACGCAACTGGAAATCCGTTAAACACCCGCAAGGTAGGCCTTTGGCAGGATTGGGGAACTATGCACTTTCGAGCCGGCTTTTACACCACATTAATGAATCCCCCAAAAAAATTCTTTAAAAAAATTCCCGGAAACCATCCAGGATTTATCTTAAATATGCCGATAGATCGGCAAAGTGGCGTTTTAGTGATGGGAATTCAAGGTATAACATTCCGCACCTTACCTTTTTACTGGGATTTTGTACTTGTCAAAGATAGTTTTAACGTACACTTTGTGGAAATTAATGATTGGATGCAAAATTTTGGTTTGGCAAGGCCTTTTAATTTCCAAAATATTTTTTTCGTAGGCTTATCAGGGATATCATCTCCCCAGTGGTATCGTAACGATTATTTTGCAATACTGTCGGTTTTAAAAGCATTAAATTTTTTGTTGTAGCTTTTTATTTTTTGTCAGGAACAAGAAGAAAACAAAAAGAAGCGGAATTAATACAGAAAAAATTAAAGTAAAATACGTTAATTCTCCCAAGTAGCTAAAATATTTTCCCATATTCTCAAAACCGTAAATCGCAGAAATTAAGGCCAAAACGCTTAAAGGTAGAATATGAAGTTCTGCTTTCTTAACATTTATTACGGCTTTGAACAGTTCGGCTAACCCCAGATATAAAAAGGTTAGCTTTAAAACCCCACCAATTGACCACACCCCTAACATGACACTATCCAAATGTTTTAAAAAATCAGCGATATTGACTATCCTAACCATTTCTAAAGCTACCAGTTCCATTTTGGCCGCACATTTGACCCCAAACACCGCTACCCCCAATACTCCTCCAAAAAGGGCAATACAAATAAAAAAATAACCCACCACAAGCAAGCGAAATAATTTTTCCGGCTTACTATAAAAATTTATCGCAAAAAACCACAATAGCAACGTATCACCAAAAAAATTAATAATTTCAATACTACCTTTGATTACGGGGAATATTCCCCTAAGTAAAAACGGCTTAAAATTTCCAAAATCCGCCTTTGTTAATGCATAACCAGCAACAAGAATTAGGGCGAATATCCCAAAGGGAGTTAAAATTTCTGTGGCCCGGGCCATTGTTTCGGTACCAGATAAGACCCCGTAGAAAATAACCAACTGCATTAAAATTCCAATTACTAAAAGCGGTGTCTGGGGTAAAAATACCTTCACTAATTCTAAAAATTCTCTATACACGGTAATAATTAAAATAAAATAAAGATAAAAATAAGCAAAAAGGATTGCTTTACCAAGTGTTCCTCTTTTTTTTAAGTAACTTGTTAAATTATCAGGGTAAATTTTACATCCGATATAAGCATAAATCCATGCCAGAAAAACACTAAAAATAAAAGCCAAAATTATTGATAGCCAAGCATCGGGACCAACTTCCTTGGCGATTACGCTTGGCATAAAAATATCAATCGCTGATAATATCAGGATAAACTGAATAAAAAGTAGCTGGATTCCGGTAATTTTCATTTTATCTTCCCTCCTGGCATATTTTAACCAAATCCAGGAGGATTTTTGCATACAGGTGTCGAAATTTGGAATTTGAGGTGATTTAAATGCCCGAACCGGTCCAAATTAAAGGAACTCCCAAAGGATTACTGGTAATGTTAAACAGCCAGGATTTTGCTCTTCTAAAAGCATCCTTAATAGAAAAAATGGAAAAAGCCAAAGGTTTTTTTAAAGGTGCAAAATATACAATTATGTACAATGACGATATTAGTTTAACCAATGCCGAAAAAGAAGAATTAGAAGCCATCTGCAACCGTTATGGTTTAATCGCCGAATCTTTTTCCCTACCTATGTCTAAAACCGGTGAACTTTTAAAGAATATCGCCACTTCTTTAGAAACAGTAGAGGGAGAAGAATGTGAAATCGTACTTAAAAACTTTCGTAGCGGCCAAACTTATTTCAGTAATAAATCTCTTCTCATCCTTGGCGACGTTAATCCGGGTGCCGAGATTATATCGCACGGAAATATCATTGTCTGGGGAAGCCTGCGGGGAATTGCTCATGCCGGTTATCCCAATAATGAAAAAGCCCAGGTTATCGCAATAAACCTGGTACCAGCACAAATCCGCATAGGAAAATTCGTTACCAGAGCTCAAGAAAATCCTGGTAATCGACCCTATCCCGAAAAAGCAAGGGTAGAGGATGGCCAGGTAATTATTGAAAAATATTAAAAAGCTATGAAATTTAAAAACCAAAAAAGCCCGATTAAGGTTTTAGCATCTTTTATTTTGTTACTGTGTAAAAGCTCCTTTATTTTATCAATTTCTATAAAAACAGTTTTAACGATCTCATCCTCATCCGGACGAGGATCAGTTTTTTGTAATTCCTTAGCCAGATAAAGATACATTACCTCGTTGGAAAATCCCGGTGTAGTATAAAAGGTGGTTAAGTGCTGCAGCTTTTTTGCTATAAATCCCGTTTCCTCAAGTAATTCCCGATAGGCCGTTACTTCTGGAGCTTCATTTTTATTTAATTTTCCGGCCGGAAGTTCTAAAAGCCGTTCTTTAACCGGGTAGCGATACTGTTCCACAAAAACAATTTTGTTTTCAAAAATAGGAATAATTGTTACAGCACCCGGATGCAGTACCACTTCCCGGGTAGATATTTTCCCGTTTTCCAAAAGAACTTCATCTTTAACTACGGTTAAGATATTACCTTTAAAAAGACAGTTAGACTTTATAGTTTTTTCCATTTTTTTGCCTCCTTATTTTATTAATTTAAGAACCGCAAGGGAAGCTAACTGCACCAAATCCTCAATTTCCAGGTAAAGACGTGCCCGAGCGTCAAATAAAATATTAGCATTGGCCGGAAATTCTTCATCTTCCGCCCAAAAAACAAAAAATAAATCAACCTTGGGAAAGACCTTTAATTGAAAGGAAATATCTCCTTTATTATAAAACTTTGCCCCAAGCTTTTTGGCCTTTTCCTCTAATAAATTTGGCGCCTGGCCAAAGGTTTTTATAAGTAAATTTACAGTCCGTTTTCGAAAGGGCTCTAAATACAATAAACCGTCCTTTAATTCTGCAAATCCAACCCAGGTGCCCAAAGGCGGTAGGTCTATGGCTTTGGTTAAATAATGCAACACTAAAATTTTTTCTTGAATTGAAATTTCCGGAATAAATTCAGCTTCGGGCCAAGTAATGGTAACCTTATCATTAAAATACGGCAAAAAAATTTTTTTATCCTGTAATTCAGCTCCGGCATTTTTCACAAGAAGTTCCGGATTACTTTTGACATATTTTTCCCGTGCAATTTCTAAAGTAAGATCCAAGCGATAAGGTACCCCCATTTTTACCCACTCCCTTTTTTCCTATATTATAACATAAAAAAATAACCACCTTTTGGTGGTTATATAGCTTTTGCTTTTCTGGGCATTCCTGATTTTTTCTGTTTTTGTGAAATAAAACTCAAACCCATTTCTTCTTCGATATCCATTATTCTGACAAGTAAATTTAATCTTTCTTCATTTTCGGCAACAGCCCACCGATCCAAAAGACGCGTTCTTAAACTTCTCAATTTATCGCTTTTGCGCATATTTTTCTACCCTCCTGTGAAAGTCCTCACATTTACTTTTTATATTAAACATTATACTTAAAATTCCTGCAAGAATGGTTAAATTTTTTTAAAAATTTTATTATTTTATAATGAATTTTTTAAGAAGGATTTTGGCTTAAGACGCCGTATATAGATATCTTATGGGGTATTCTCTAAAATCCAGCTGCAGGAAGGAATGGTTTTATGAATGCACCAGTTATTGGAATTGCTCGAACCCTAAACTATTATGCTTATTATCCTTTTTGGCAGGGTTTTTTTGACAGCTTAAATTTAAAAACCGTTGTTTCTTCACCAACTACAAAAGAAATTTTAGACCAAGGGGTAAAAGACGCCTTGGCCGAAGCATGCCTTCCAATTAAGCTTTTTTTTGGACATATAGCAACTTTAAAAACAAAAGTGGATTATCTTTTTATTCCGAGAATAGTAAATTTAAACAGGAAAACTGTTTACTGTCCTAAATTTCTTGGACTTCCGGATATGATTAAATATTCTTATGAAAATCTTCCTCCGGTTATCGACATCCGGGTGGATAACCGTAATTTAAAAGATAGTTTACTAATCTCATCCTTAAAATTGGCTTCATTCTTTGGATTTTCAAAGTTACAGGGTTTTAAAGCGTATCGGGAAGGAATCAGGCGGCAAAACCTTTACGAAAATTTACTTCAAAAAGGTTACCTGCCGGTAAATGAAGTTAACGTTAATTCACCAAAATTATTCTCTGTAAAATCATCGTTTAAAATTGCTTTACTGGGTTACCCCTATCTCGTCTACGATAATTATGTAAATCTTAAAATTTTAGAATTTCTACATAAAAACAACGTTCAGGTTCTAACTGCCGAACAGGTACCCTGGCCGATTAGAAACAAATATGCCCCTTTTACAAATAAAAAGCGCCTTTTCTGGACTTTTAGCGATAGAGTATTAAGTAGTTTTCAGTATTTTTTAAAAAATGTCCCCGACTTAAAAGGTATTATTCATTTAACAGCCTTCGGTTGCGGTCCCGATTTTATCGTCGACCGTATAATGGAAATAGACGCTGGAGAGCAGCAAATTCCCTATTTAACTTTAACCATAGATGAGCATACTGGAGAAGCAGGACTCGTAACCCGAGTGGAAGCATTCTTAGACATGATAAAGCGTAAATCCCGGTAAGAGGTGATGGAATGAAAACTCTAAGAATTACTTTCCCTTACATGGGAAACTATGTCCACGCTTTTCGCGGGTTGTTAGAAGATTTGGGTTATGAAGTGGTAATGCCAGTAAAACCTTCCAAGCGAACCTTAGATTTAGGAGTTAAATATGCACCGGAGTTTTCCTGCCTTCCCTACAAAATTGTACTTGGTACCTACTTGGAAACACTACCAAAAGGCGTTGACCGCATTGTTACCAGCGGTGGTGTCGGGCCCTGTCGAGCCGGTTTGTATGCCAGCCTGCACGAAAAGATTTTAAAAAAAATGGGTTATAACGTTGAATTTATTGTGTTGGAGCCACCACTTGTTGATTTAAAAGGTTTTTACAAGACGGTACAGAAGTTAAATTACAAAAACTACTCTTTATGGTACATATATAAAGCAATTAAACGAAATTGGCGGAAAATAAAGGCACTGGATACCATTGAACAAAAAGCCTTATTTTTAAGACCCCGGGAACTTAAAAAAGGTAGTGTTTCAGCAAAGTACAAAGAAGTCCTGCAGTATGTCATAAATGCCTATTCCGAAAAGGAAATTGATGAAGCGGAACAAGAAGCTTTAAAACAGTTGGATAAAATTCCCGTGGATTTAGAAAAATTAGTGGTTAAAGTCGGAATGGTGGGCGAAATTTACGTTTTACTTGAACCAAGCAGTAACTTTGAAATTGAAGAAACCATCGGCCACTTAGGGGCGGAAGTTAAGCGTTCTATGTTTTTAACCGGGTGGACCCGGGATAATACCTTACCCGGAAAAAGCGAAGAGTTAGTCAGTGTTAAAGCCGCAGCAAAACCTTATCTTCCAGAATTAATCGGTGGCCACGGTCAGGATTCGATTGGAAACGCCATTCTTTATATAAAACAAGGATTTGATGGCTTAATTCAACTTGCTCCTTTCACCTGTATTCCGGAAATTGTGGCCCGAACCATCTTAACCAAAATTAGTCAAGAACATAATTTCCCGATTTTAACCTTTTTCTTGGACGAGCAAACGGGCAAAGCCGGAATGGAAACCCGTTTAGAAGCATTTATTGACCTTTTAAAAAGAAAAAAACTTCAAAAACTTAGCAAAAGCTAAAGGGGGCAAGATAAATGGACCTATATCTTGGAATTGATGTGGGCTCGGTAAGTACAAATCTTGTTTTAATTGATGAAGAAAATAACGTTCATGAAAGCTTATATTTAAGGACCAGAGGACAACCAATTCGAGTAATAAAGGAAGGAATGCAAATCCTTAAAGAAAAATATGAAAATAAAGTAACAATAAAAGGAGTTGGTACTACAGGAAGCGGTCGCTATTTAGCCGGCGTTATCGTTGGTGCCGATATAGTTAAAAATGAAATTACGGCTCATGCCATAGCTACCACCACTTTTGTCCCCGAGGTCCAGACAATAATTGAAATAGGCGGACAGGACTCAAAAATAATCATCATCCGGGATGGCGTAGTAACTGATTTTGCTATGAATACCGTTTGCGCTGCTGGTACCGGTTCTTTCTTGGACCAGCAGGCGTCCCGTTTAAATATTCCCATTGAACAGTTTGGCGAATTAGCCTTAAAATCTACCGTCCCGGTGCGTATCGCCGGTCGCTGTACGGTATTTGCCGAATCGGATATGATCCATAAACAGCAATTAGGATACAAAATCGAAGATATCATCAATGGATTATGTGAAGCTTTAGTAAGAAACTACTTAAACAACGTTGGGAAAAATAAAGAAATCCTTCCTCCCATCGTTTTCCAGGGAGGTGTTGCCGCCAACCGTGGTATTCGGGAGGCGTTTGCCCGCGCTTTAGGGCAGGACATTATCGTACCAAAACATTATAATGTTATGGGAGCAATAGGAGCTGCCATTTTAGCCAGGGAAGCAACCAACGGGCAAAAAACCAACTTTAAAGGTTTTGCCATTGCCGATTATAATTACGAAACTCGCAGCTTTGAATGCACTTACTGCCCCAACCATTGCGAAATCGCCGAAATTTCCGAGGAAGGAAAAGTTATTGGTCGTTGGGGAGGTCGTTGCCCGCGCTGGGAGGTAATTTAGGTAAAACCACTGTAAATTTTGCCCCCCCTTCGGGATTATTCCGGGCAAAGATTTGCCCCCCATGGGCTTCCACAATCGATTTCGTTATGGCCAATCCAAGCCCGAAGCCTTTACTGCTTCGGGCTTTATCTACTTTATAAAACCTTTCAAATATTTTTTCCAAATCTTGCTCCGGAATCCCTGGACCGGAATCCTTGACGTGTATTTGGTAATCTTTTTCCCCTTCAATAACTTCAAACTTTACCTTACCTCCTGCTGGAGTGAATTTCAAGGCATTGCTTAAGAGATTTCCTACCACTCGTAAAAGCTTGCTTCTATCGCCAACAACCTTTCCATCCTGAACATTTACTTCCAGCTCAAGTTCGATTCCTTTTTCGAAAAATTGGGTTTTAAATGCATTAAAACAATCCTGGGCAAAATTAGCTAAATCTATTTTTTCAAATTTTAGTTTTTCTCTCCCCTCTTCAATACTGGCTAAATCTAAAAGCTCATTTGCCATAGCTTTTAGTCTTTCTGCTTCCTGTAAAATATTTTTTAAGTGCTCTTCTCGTATTTTTTCATCTGTTACTATACCATCTAAAAGTGCCTCGGTATAGCCCTGTATAATAGTTAAAGGAGTTCGTAACTCGTGGGAAACATTTGCCAAAAACTCACGGCGATTTTGTTCTCTTTTATTATAAGCAATTATATATTTTTCTAACTGAGCAGCCATTTGGTTTATCGTTTGGACTATGTCCCCCAACTCATCCTTACCTTGATAGGAAATCCGGTGACTAAAATCTCTATTGGCAATTTTTTGGGCGGCAGTTTTGATTTGCACCAGCGGTTTTGTAATGGACGTGGATAACCAAAAGGCCAAAATCGTTGCCAAAATAATCCCGATAATTGTGGAAAAAATATTAATTTTAATTAACTCAAAAAAATTACCACTAATTTCTTTAACCGGTGCCTGAAGTAAAATGGCAAATAACACTCGATCTTGTAATATCACTGGAACTCCCGTAAATAAAACATCCTGTTTTAATAACTTACTCTCTACTCTAACCGCAACTTTTTTCCCGGAAAGTAAATTTTTTACCAGCTCCTGCGGAATAATATCGGCAGCCCACATTTGACAGCTATTTTGGGGAAAACCGGCACGACCGGTACAAATTATTACTCTACCTACAGCATCGGTCAATGTAATATTAGCATTTAAATAGCTTCCCATAATCTCCATTTGATGAAATATTTTTTCTATATCTCTTTCGGCCACTATATATTCGGCAAGTTTTTCACCCGCTCGAAATAAGTTTTCCTGTTGCTGCGAAAAATATTTTTGCCCCATATAAATAGTAGTAGTCCATAAAATAGAACTGGTGGCGGCAACCACCAGCAATACTAATGCAAGCCAAAATTTTAATTTAAGAGAATTAATCACCGTTTTTCACCTCAAACTTGTAACCTACCCCCCAAACAGTTTTGATATAGGAAGCTGCCTCTTGCAACTTTTCCCGCAAACGGGTAACGTGAGTATCAACCGTTCGGGCTTCGCCAAAATAATCATATCCCCAAACATTGGCAAGCAACTGTTCCCGCGAAAGAGCTTTCCCTCGATTAGTAACCAAATATAAAAGAAGATCAAACTCTAAGGGTGTTAGCACTACTTCTTCTCCATTAACCTTTACTTCTCTGGCCTCCGGATGAATTTCTAAAATACCCTGCTTTATAACCGAACTCGCCTCTTTTTCTGGGATACCAGAACTCCTCCGTAAAACCGCTTTTACCCGGGCAACCACTTCCCTCGGACTAAAAGGTTTTACCACATAATCGTCAGCACCAATTTCTAAGCCTAAAATTTTGTCAATCTCTTCTCCCCGCGCGGTCAGCATGATTATAGGAACCAACGAGGTTTTACGTATTTCTTTGGCAATCTCCATCCCATCAATCTCCGGAAGCATCAAATCAAGAATAATTAAATCTATTTTATGCTCGGAAAAACGCTTTAATGCCTCTTTTCCATCCTGGGCTTCCAAAACCAGAAAACCTTCCTTTTCAAGATAAAGCCGCAATACTTCCCGGATTTTTTCTTCATCATCCACCAGAAGTATTGTTTTCATTTTATTTAAAACCTCCCTTTCACCAACTTCTGCTTTCATTATAACATAATCCGGATATTATTTACCTCAGTTTCTCTTCCACGGAATTTCTAATATTTTCCTTCTGTTTAAAAGTCCAGGACATTCTGGTAATGGTTTACAAAAAATCTATTGTCTTTTTGTTCGATACCAATAAAATCAACTCGCGGTTGCAGATGATACAGAAAATTTTCATGAATATAAACCTTTATTGCTTTTTTTAAGGACGCTTTCTTTTTCTCATTTACCGTTTCTGAGGGAGTACCAAAAGAAATATCCGAACGAAATCTTACCTCAATAAAAACCAGAAACTCACCATCCTGGGCAACAATATCTATTTCCCCACCGCGAATTTGATAATTCCGCGTAAGAATTTTATATCCTTTTTTTCTTAAATACTGTTCCGCCAACTCTTCCCATTTTTGCCCTAACTCTCTTCGATTCATTTTTCCCTCCAGTAGTAAAAAACGGAAAGCCAAAAGGCTTTCCGTTACTTCATGAAAATCATGGCAGCTTGTTGAGCAATTTTAGCCAGCGGAGTTGGGTAAACCCCTAAAACAATTGTTACCGCCATAGTTATTAATAGGGTAAAGTAAATGGAATTGGGAAGAGTTATTGGAGTTTGGTCTTCGGGTTCATCCCGGTATACCACTAAAACCACCCTTAAGTAATAATAGACGGAAACCATGCTCATAATTAAGGCCAACAAAGCAAGCCAACCCCAGTTCTTAATAATGGGGTAGAACAGGTAAAACTTACCGGCAAATCCTGCCAGAGGAGGTATTCCCGCCATAGATAGGAGGGAAACAACCAAAACCGCCGCCATTATTGGAGAACGTTGGGAAAGGCCTGCAAAATCGCGAATTTCTTCCTTTCCGGTTACATTTTCATATACTGTAACTACCGTAAAAGCTCCAATTGTTGCAATAAGATACACACTTAAGTAAAACATTATAGCCTTAAAGCCAGTAAAATCCGTTGCCAAAAATCCAACTAAAATATACCCTGCTTGAGCAATACTGGAGTAGGCCAACATTCTCTTTAAATTGGTTTGGGGAATGGCAACCAAGTTACCTACAACCATTGTTAAAGCGGCCAAGGTTGCCAGTAAACCTACCCAGTGTTCTCTAATTCCCGGAAATGCCAAGTAGAAAAACCTAAAGAAGATGGCAAAAGATGCCGCTTTGGAACCGGTAGCCAAAAAAGCAGTAACCGGTGTCGGAGCTCCTTGATAGACATCAGGAGCCCACATGTGAAAGGGCACCGCCGATATTTTAAAGGCAAAACCGGCAAGAACAAAAACCATAGCCAAAACAAAGGCCGGACTTATTCCATTATTTGTTACAATTGCCGCAATATCCACAATATTTAACGTTCTGGTTAGTCCATAGAACAACGATAAACCGTACAGTAAGATGGCCGAAGAAACACCTGCCAAAATTAAATATTTTATTCCGGCTTCGGCTCCAATTGCCGAATCCCGCCTATAAGCGGCAAGAATAATAAAGGTAATTGTCATTAGCTCCAGACCCAGGTAAAGCGTCAGAAAGTCCGTTGCTGAAACCAAAATCATCATACCCAATACAGCAAACACTGCAAAGACGAAAAATTCACTGTAATAACCGATCTTTTCCATATATCTTGGAGCAATGGCTGTAACAAAAACACCAGCTAACAAAGACAAAGCTTTAAAGAAAATAGCAACTTTGTCAACCTGATACATTCCTTCAATTGCCATTCCGGTATGTTTCCAGGCAATGGGCATGTAAAGGAAGATTCCCAATAAACCAATAGTGGTAAGATAGCCTATACCTTTTTGCAGATTGCGGGGGGTAATTAAAGCTAATACAAAGAGCAATATCCCCAGGGATAAAACTAAAATTTCCGGAATCAGCAAGAGATAATTGATATTAACACTCATTTAAAACTTCCCCCCTATCGCCATTGTTGCACCAAGTTTGGCCAGGATAGGAGCGACACCGCTATTAACCATATCCATGATTAAAAACGGTAGCACGCCACCAGCAACTAAGACAAAACCTAAAACGACCAAAGGAACCAGTTCGGCACCTTTAATATCTTTTAAGTGGTCATACTCTTCCCGACGAGGACCAAAGAGGGAATAAGCCAAGGCACGTAATACATAAAGAGCAGTTATGATAACCCCGGCAATAGCAATTACCGCCAGGAACTTAGGAATCATTGCTTCGTTTTTCCAGATTCCAACAAAAACCGTAAATTCCGGTACAAAGCTAATTAACCCCGGTAGTCCGAGGGAAGCCATACCGGCCATAACTAAGCCTATAGCTAACTTAGGCGTTTGATGGGCAAGGCCACCTAAGTCAGGTATATAGCGGGTATGAGTTTTTTCGTAAACAAAACCGATCATCGAGAAGAACAGAGCCGCCATCACACCATGGGCAAACATATTGGCAACAGCCCCGTTTATTCCAATGATGTTTAATGAGGCGATTCCCAAAAGCACGTATCCCATGTGACTTACCGAAGAGTAACCGACAACGTATTTTAAATCCTTTTGAGCTAAGGCAATTAAAGCCGCATAGGCAACGTTAACCGTTGCCAGGATCGCAATAATCGGCGCCCAGTATTTTGCACCTTCTGGAAGTAAATAAAGAGCAATCCTGATCAAGCCGTAACCACCTATCTTTTTCAAGACCCCGGCGTGAATCATCGATACTGCCGTTGGTGCTCCGGCATAACCATCGGGCGACCAGGAATGAAATGGCCACATCGATAAAAGAGAACCAAAGCCAAAGAGTAAAAAGGGAAAGATTGTTATTTGAAAATCTTTGGGAAAAGCAACTTTTCCTAATGCTTCAATATTCATTGTTGGATAACCCAGCAAATCGCTGCTCTTTACAAAAATTGATATTAAACCAAAAAGGAGAAAGGCACTACCTATTAAAAGGTAAATAGTAAGCTTCATACCGGCATATTCTTTTGTAACTCGCTTGGAACTTCCCCAAATCACAACCATGATATAAATTGGAATAACCACAACTTCGTAGAACAGCAAGAAGATAAACAAATCCTGAGCTATAAAGGTACCCATAACACCGGCAATTAATAGTAAAAACAGCACGAAAAATTCTTTGGGCCGGTTATTCACATTCCAGGATGCAAAGATAGCTGCAAATCCAAGAAGATTGGTTAACAGTAACATCGGTAAACTCAAACCATCTACCCCGAGGTAAAATTGAACCCCTAAATCCGGAACCCAATTATACTTTTCGACAAACTGAAAGCCGCCCTTGGATAAATCGTAGCTGAAAAAGGCAAATACTGATAAAAACAAAGCTACAAACATGGCAAAAGCTGCCACTGATTTAATCGCCTTGTGTTCATCTTTGGGAATAAAGGCAATAACTAATGCCCCAATGATCGGCGCCAAAAGGGTTGCAGTCAGTAATGGAAAATGCATTATTTCCCACCTCCCAAGAATAGCGATGCAAAGGAGGCATCACCAAAAGCAAAGTATAAAGTGATGACAACAATTACCATAAATATTACTAAGGCATAAGTTTGCAAATTTCCGGTGGTTGTATAACGCAGTACCGCTCCGGAACCACGGGTAATTGCCCCTATACCATTAACAATTCCATCAACGATATATAGGTCAAACCAGTATAAAATTTTCCCCATGCCGTCCACAACCATTTGGTTAAACCAGAGGTAGATTTCATCAATGTAATATTTGTTGTAAGAAAGCTTATAAAGAACCCCAAATTTTTCGGCAACTTTATCCGGGTCAATAGCTTTTTTCAGGTACATTAAATAGGCAAGATAGATACCGGCCAAAGCCACCAAAACCGATACTCCCATTAAAACATAATCCGGTTCAGCATGGTGAAACTCACCCATTCTCACCCAGTAGCCAAACCCTTTTTCTAACCAGGGAAGCCCGACCCAACCCCCTACAATGGAAAAGAATGCTAATATTAACAAAGGTAAACGCATATTCCAGGGAGCTTCATGCGGATGATTCTCAGGCTTTTCCGGTCCAAAAAATGCGGTAAAGACCTGTCTAAACATATAAAACGCAGTCAAAAAGGCAGTTACCAGCGCTAACCAAAAAAGCGGCGTATAAATACCCGGAGCTTCATGGGCTGCTTCTTTAACTACAAGTAAAATCTCATCCTTACTCCAGAATCCGGCAAGAGGTGGTATTCCGGCAATGGCTAAAGCCCCTATGACAAAGGTCCATGTAGTCCAGGGCATCTTTTTATACAAACCACCCATTTCGTGAATATGGGCTTTTCCGTGAAGTGCATGAAGAACTGACCCGGCACCCAGGAACATTAAAGCTTTAAAGTAAGCATGGGTCATTAAATGAAACATGGAAGCGGTTAAGCTTGCTGCCCCTAAAGCTAACATCATGTACCCAAGCTGGCTTATGGTAGAATAAGCAAGAATTCGCTTCATTTCCGTTTGGGTTAAAGCAATGGTTGCGGCAAAAAAGGCTGTAAAACCACCAATTATCGCCACAACATGCATCGCGGTAGGTACGGCTTTAAAGAGGAAAAGGATTCGACCTACCAGGTAAACACCTGCCACAACCATGGTGGCCGCGTGAATTAAAGCACTAACAGGTGTGGGACCTTCCATAGCATCGGGAAGCCAGACGTGTAGCGGAAACTGGCCGGATTTACCAATTGGACCCAAGAATAAAACAACCAAAACCAAGGTTAAGGTTCCCGCTGAAACATAATTCTGGAAGTTAACGGCTTTTTCCGCAAGTTCGGGAATGTTTAAGGTTCCAAAAATAAGTTGCAGAGACAATAAACCGATCAATAAACCAAAGTCCCCTACCCGGGTGGTTATAAAAGCCTTTTTAGCAGCTTCCCGGGCGGAATCTTTGTAAAACCAGAAACCAATGAGCAGATATGAACAAAGACCTACTAATTCCCAGAAAACAAACATCTGCAGCAAGTTACTCGATAAAACAAGCCCCAACATTGATGCCGCAAACAACGAAAGATAAGCATAAAAACTCGAAAATCCCGGGTCTCCTTCCATGTAACCGAGGGAGTAAATTTGTACCAGTGAGGCAACCAGGGTAACTACCCACAGCATCATAGCCGAGGTAGGATCAAGCATAATCCCCACATCTATCCTAAGACCCGGCATGGAAAACCAGCGGGTTGAATAAACCATGGATTTCTCAATTAATTCGGGTTGAGTATAAACACCATATACTACCGCTACGGCTAAAACAAAGGAGGTAAGAATCATTAAAATGGAAAAGGTTGAACTTGCTTTGGGCCATGGCCATAGCAAAAGGGCTATCACCGCAAACGAAATTGCCGGGAGGAGCGGAATTAACCATGCATTGTGCATTGCAAACTCTACCATTTTTTCACCTACCCTTCAATAGCTACCATTTTAAGAAATTAAATTCATCCAGGGAAATAGTTTCTTTATTTCTGTACATAGATATTACTATACCAAGACCTACCCCAACTTCTGCAGCAGCAACCGCAATTACAAAAAGGGCCATTAACTGTCCGTAAAAACCATCAACACCTATATATTTGTTTATGGCAATTAAATTTAAATTTACGGCATTTAACATTATCTCCGTTGATACCAGTACTGTAATAGCATTTTTCTTGGAAAGAACGCCAAATAGGCCAATTGCAAACAACACCGCACTTAAAAGCATGTAATGGGCTAAGGTAATCATTTCTGCGGCTTCACCTCCAGAGCCAAGATAATGGCACCAATAAGAGCCACTAAAAGCAAGACTGCCGCAACTTCAAAGGGAATTACAAACTTCCCAAACATTAAATCAGCCAGTTTATTAATGGCCATCGGATCAACTAAAGGACGTTCGGCTAAGTTCCAGGGGGTTTTAACAACTACCCAGGATAATCCTATAAAAACCAAGAAGCTGATAATTGCTCCGGGGATGGTTAAGCGGTTAAAAAGGTTGGTTTCGTGTAAATCACTTCTTTTGGTTAACATCACCGCAAAAACGACCATTATTGAGACCGCACCCGCATAAACCACCAGCTGAACTCCTGCGAGAAAACCCGCATCTAACATAAGGTAAGTTACTGCCATCAAGACAAAAGTTGCAGCTAAAAAAAGCACGCTGTGAACAATGTTACGCATAAAGACAACCCCTAAAGCCGAGAAAATAAGTAAGAAAGCTACAATGGCAAAGGCTATAACCTCTCCATTAAGCATTTTCGCTCCCCTCCCCGGTCGTTATCTCCTCTCTTTTAAAAAGAGTTAATTTTATGTCTTCTATCCGGTACTTTGCTAATTCGTATTCCTGATTAAAAACAAGAGCATTAGTGGGACAGGCTTCAACACAAAGACCACAAAAGAGGCAGTATTTCATCTCCATTTCGTAGGAAGCAAGTTTTCGCTTGTTGTTTTCATCTTTAATGCTCCCCACTTTGATTACTTTATTTGGGCAAGCCTGCTGGCATAACCCGCAAGCAATACATTTTTCACTGTGGAGGGTAAATGAACCATGAAACCTTGGAGGCAGTTTTTCCTTGTGTTCCGGATATTCTAAAGTCACCGGTTTTTTCCATAATTCCTTAAAAGTAATTGCAAGTCCCTTTAATAAACCAGTACCATTTAACTTTGTCATTTTTATCACCACCTAATCATCCGGTAAAGATACAATCCAAAGCCCGTAATAAAAATATTGGCTAACGAGACCGGTAAAAGGAATTTCCAGGCAAAATTTAACATCTGGTCTATCCGGATCCGCAAGAAAGTCCAGCGGGTCCACATGTAAAGTGTAATCACAAAGTACATTTTGATGATAAACCAGAGCCAGGAAGGGATAAATGTCCATCCAAAGGGAGCATTCCACCCGCCTAAGAACAGGGTAGTAACCATTATTGCCCCAATCATGAAATTGGTATACTCAGCCAAGAAGAAAAGTGCAAAGTTCATGCCGCTGTATTCGGTATAAGGTCCGGAGATAATTTCCGATTCCCCTTCCACCAGGTCAAAAGGTGTTCTTTTAAACTCCGCATTTACGGCAATGAAGTATATTAAGAAACCAACCGGTTGTAAAAAGATAAACCAAACCTTTTGCTGTGCTGCAACGATATCGGAAAGCTTCATCGACCCCGCCATCATCACTACGCTTAACATTGCTAAAATTACGGGCATTTCATAGCTCAACATCTGGGCAACAGAGCGCATTGCTCCCAAAAGCGAATATTTATTATTAGACGACCAACCTGCCATCCACAAAACAATGGTTTCAACGGAAGTAATTGCCACAAGATATAAAACCCCGAGATTTAAGTCGTAGGGTACCATTCCCTTACCAAAAGGAATTACTAAAAATAGCATAACGGGAATGGTAAATATTAAAACCGGAGCTAAGAGGTACGGCCAGCGGTCAACGTTATTTGGAATAAAGATTTCTTTCGCAAATAACTTCACGGTATCGGCAACCGTTTGGAAAATTCCCCGGGGTCCAACCCGGTTAGGACCTAAGCGAGCCTGTACCCAGGCACCAAACTTCCGGTCATAGTAAATTAAAAATAAGGCGTTTAGGAATAAAAACGCTAAAACACCCACTACCGCCAGTAACATTAAAAAAACATCGGTTACCAACGGTACAAAATGTTGACTTTCCAGCCATGTTCTTAAACCCTTAGCCATTCCTACAAATAAATTTTCACCCATAGACTCTCTCCCCTACTGTTAAATTAACAGTCCACATCACCCAAAACAACATCAATACTTGCAAAAATGGTGATAAAGTCCGCCAATTTAGTTCCGATTAATAATTCCTTTAACATCCCAATATTGATAAATGAAGGTCTTCTTACATGCATCCGGTAAGGCTTGGTTGAACCATCACTCACCACATAGTAACCAAGAATCCCTTTGGGAGCTTCTACTTCGTGGTAAACCTCCCCTACCGGCGGTTTTATAACCTTTGGCACCTTGGCCATGATAGGACCTTCCGGAATCATCTCCAGAGCTTGTTCAATTATTTTTACCGATTGCCTGATTTCTGCCAACCTAAGATAAAAACGGTCCCAGCAGTCACCGTTAGCCCCAGTAGGTATATCAAATTCAAAACGGTCATATACGCTGTAGGGCCGATTTTTTCTTAAATCAAACTTATAGCCAGAAGCCCTTAAATTTACACCACCCCATCCCCAGGCTAACGCTTTTTCAACGGAAACCGGTGCAAGCCCTTTAGTTCTGGCAAGAAAAATCTCATTTCCCGCCAAAAGTCCTTCTTCTTCATCAACCCCATCCAGGATTTTGGGCAGGTATTCCTTTGCTTTTTCAATAAATCCTTCGGGAAGATCGTCGGCTACTCCACCTATCCGCATAAAGCTAAAGGTCATGCGGGAGCCAGTCAGCATTTCCAAAAGTTCTAACACTAACTCCCGGTCCCTGAAGGGATACATCCAGCCGGTATAACTTCCCATATCCAAAGACATACTGGCTAAAAAAACGTGGTGGCTGGCAATCCGAGATAGCTCTGTAGCAATAACCCGGATAAATTCAGCTCGTTCCGGGACTTCAATTCCCATAAGTTTTTCAATAGCCTGCACATATCCTAAATTGTAGGACATCGCACCAAGATAATCCATACGGTCGGTATAGGGAATTACCTGGGTATAAGTACGATCTTCCGCTAATTTTTCAATTCCACGATGCAAGTAACCAACCACTGGTTCGGCATCGACAATGGTTTCACCGTCTAACTTTAAGATAATCCGAAACACCCCGTGGGTGCTTGGGTGCTGCGGACCAACGTTTATTGATATTTCCTGGGTTTTTAGCATTTAAATCCACCTCTACCTGTTGGATTGAACCTTATAATCCTTTCTTAAGGGAAAACCTTCAAAATCCTCGCCTAAAAACACCCGGGTCAAATGGGGATGATTTTCAAAAACAATCCCCATTAAATCATAAACCTCCCGCTCCTGCCAGTCAGCAGCTGGCCAGATGGAAAAAGCTGAAGGTATCCGGGGATTTTCTCTGTTAACGCTTGTTTTTACGGTAATAATGTCATAGTTGTTTAAAAAAGATTCCACGTGGTATACAATTTCAAATCTTTCCGGCGGATAATCAACGGCAGTTAAATTGGTTAAAAGTTCAAAACCCATATCTTTAATTTCCCGCAAAACGTTTAATATTTCATCCTTGTTTTTCACAATAATAGCATCTTTATTTAATTCCACATCGTACTTTCCATGCAAACGGTCATAAACCTCATTAACGTTCATTATCTTTTCACCACCCGGGGATTTTGAATCTTTCTTTTAAGTTCTAACCAGCCATAAAGAAGGGCTTCAGGCCTTGGAGGACAACCAGGTATATAAACATCCACCGGTAAAAAGGTATTTGCCCCGGGGACAACATGATAAGAATCAACAAACGGTCCGCCGGATATAGCACAGCTTCCCATCGCAATGACATATTTCGGCTCCGCCATCTGCTCGTACAACCGTAATACCAGAGGCTGCATCTTTTTGGTGATTGTACCTGCAACAATCATTAAATCCGCATGTCGCGGGGAGGGTCGCCAAACTTCATATCCAAAACGTGAAAAATCATACTTTGGTCCCCCAGCTGCCATAACTTCAATAGCACAGCAGGCAAGACCAAAGGTTAACGGCCAGAGGGAATTACCCCGAGCCCAGTTAAATACTGCATCCAAAGTAGTGAGAAAGACGTTCTTCCCAATTAATTTTTCTTCTTCGCTTTGAATAGTTTTTATTTCCATTCTAACGCCCCTTCCTTCCAGGCATACCACAAGCCTAAAACTAAGATTCCAATAAATATTACCATTTCAACAAAGGCAAACAAGCCTAAAACATTAAAACGGACAGCCCACGGGTAAAGAAATATTGTCTCCACATCAAACAAAACAAATACCAAAGCATACATAAAATAATTCCCTTTAAACTGCACCCAGGTCGGTCCAATAGTTTCCAGTCCGCATTCATAAGTCTCCCGCTTTATGAGAGACTTACTTTTGGGTGACAGTAAGTAATTTAAAACTAAAATAATTATGGATAAGAAGAAACCCGTGAGAAAAAAGATTAAAATAGCACCTTTTGGGCTTAGCACCCCTTTCCCTCCTTCCCTTTTATTGTTTATATAAAAAATACATAATACACCCATTTAATTATATTCAACATAAACATCGCTTATACCTTTTCAAACAGCTTTAATTGTCCATAAAAACTTTTTATAGGTTCAAAACTTTTACGATGAATCGGTGAAGGGCCTAAAAGCTCTAAAGCTTCCCGGTGTTCTCTTGTTAAGTACCCTTTATTTTTTTTAAAGCCGTAACCGGGAAAATCTTTATCGTACTGTTCCATAATTTTATCCCTGATAACTTTTGCCAAAATCGACGCACAAGCAACGGCAAACGAAATCTCATCGGCCTTAACCATGGATACCTGTTTACCCGAAAATCCAGTAAGCTTCAGGGCATCCAAAATTAACGCTTCGGGTTTTATACTTAAACTATCGAGGGCAGCTTTAAAGGCAAATTTTGTCGCTTGGTAGATGTTTAACCGGTCAATTAAGTCCGGCCCTACCACTGCCACAGACCAATCGGTTACCAAATTGATGATTTCCTCAAAAAGTTTTTCCCGTTTTTTCGACGAGAGTTTTTTAGAATCGTCAACTTCGGGAATATAAATCCCCGGTTTAATTACCACAATAGCAGCCACCACGGGCCCCGCTACTGGGCCGCGACCAGCTTCATCGCCCCCAGCAACCAGTTCATAACCGGAAGAAAATAGCTGGTTTTCAATTTGCAGATTAAAAGGTAAATTATTGTCTAATGTTTTCATAACCAAGGTAATATTCGCTATTTTATCGAATTTTCCCTGCAAAATTAAATTAATTTTAAAGTAATTTTAAAGTTATATTTTTCACATTTAATCCAGTGTATATTTACCTAAGAGGCCCTGACGAAATTCTTTTAAAATTACCAAAGCTACTTTTTGGTAATCAATTTCCTCTCCCCGTAAAAATAAGCCTCTTCTACGCCCAATTTTTTCATAAATTTCATTGAGATTTTCCGAACCGTTTAAGTTAAATCTATTAAAAAATTCCGGTTTACGATAAGTGCACAGTATTTTTAATAGCCAATTGGCAACTTCAATAACCGGTAATACTTCGTCACTTATGGAACCAGTGGCGCCTAACTTTAAGCCAACTTCCATATCTCCCAATTTCGGCCATAAAACTCCTGGAGTATCCATTAATTCCAGTTTATCGGAAAGTTTAATCCATTGTACACCTCTTGTCACCCCCGGTTTGGCACCGGTTTTTACCGAACGCTTTAATAACCGATTGATAACGGTTGATTTACCTACATTGGGAATCCCAACCACCATTCCCCGTAATGGCCTGGGGCGAAGCCCTTTTCCGGACCACTTTTCTTTATACTGTCCGTAAACTTTTTCGATAATGTTCCAGACCTCTTTTAAACCGCCTGTTGCTTTCGATTCAACCAAACAGTAATAAACTCCTTCTGGCCAGGGAAGTTTTTTTAAAATTTCTTCGGTTTTTTCGACATCGGCCAGATCTTTTTTATTGAACAAAACAATTCTTGGTTTATTTTTGCATATTTCTTCAATATCGGGATTTTTACTGGACAAAGGAATACGAGCATCTCTTATCTCCAAAACTACATCCACAAGTTTTACCTGAGCAAGTAAGGCTTTTTTTGTTTTGAACATGTGACCAGGGTACCAATTTATCATCAAAAAGGCTTCTCCCTTCTTAAAAATTTACAAATTTACCTACAATGAAAAAAGGGACGAATCCTCGTCCCTTTTTATCGCCGCTCAGCAATTCTGGCAGCTTTACCCGTGAGCTTTCTTAAGTAGTAAAGTCTTGCCCTTCTTACCTTACCACGGCGGATAACTTCAATTTTTTCAATTCGCGGGGAGTGTAAGGGAAATGTCCGCTCAACGCCAATACCGTAAGAAACCCGGCGAACGGTGAATGTGGCACTTAATCCAGAGCCTCTTTTCCTTATAACAACTCCCTCATAGGGCTGGATTCTTTCCCGGTTACCTTCAATAACTTTAAAGTAAACTTTTACAGTATCACCGGGACGAAACTCAGGAAGGTCTTTTCGTAACTGTTCTTCTTCCAAAGATTTTAGTAAATCCATTACTTTTTCCCTCCTTCCGGCACGTTCATGGAGCCCCTGTCCAGCGGAACGTTTGGTAAGCGTAAAAATTATAACATTTATTTCTTGGCCATGCAATAGCCTTATTTACAAAACCATTCTTCCCCCAAAAGGCGGTCTAAAATAATAGCTACAGCGCTTCTAACACTTAAATGGTTATAATCGGTAGGTCCGTATATCGGTTCTAAAATATAGGTAGCACTTTCCATAACCTCTCGGACCAGTCCCCACCCGGTACCAAAAAGTAAAAGGTACGGATTTTCGTCATCCTTAATCTTTTTCCTTAAAAAATTATAACTCACCGTGTTGGGATATAAGCGCGCATCAGTGCTTACAGTTAATGGTTTTTTCCCTTCAATTTTTTCAATATCAAGCATTACATCTTCTAAACTATCAACTAATTTTACAATACGAAACGCTTCCTTACGGTCGGGATTATAACTGGCCCCGTAGCCCTCCTGCCAAAAGTTCAACACTTTGTTTATTAATTGCTTCATGGTAGAGGAAGGATGCACAATATAATAATTTTTTATACCATACGTCCGCGAAGAACGCGCAATGTCATGGATATCAAGATTGGTAACCGATGTAGTAACAACTTCCAAATGCTTATTATAAACCGGGTGATGAACAAGGGCCAGGTAAACATTGCCCAAACCTATTCGCTCCTTTCTGGAATCTCATCGATTAACATCGCCAATTCAAAAAAGCCCTGCCATAAAAGAATTTTTTCTTCTTTGGTAAGCCCCCTTACTTTTAGTAAATCCCGGCGCCGAAAAAGAGTATTTAGAAGGGATTGTTTTTTTCGCCATAAATCTATTTTTTTATGATTACCCGAAAGCAAGACCTCCGGAACTTCCAGTCCTCGGAAATTACGAGGACGGGTATAGTGAGGATACTCTAAGAGCTGGTCACTAAAACTTTCCTCCTCGGCCGATACTTCATCACCCAATACTCCGGGAACCAAACGAGCCACCGCATCGATAATTACCATAGCGGCAATTTCACCGCCGGTTAATATGTAATCACCAATCGAAATTTCTTCATCAACAATTAACTGGCGAACTCGCTCGTCAATACCTTCATAGTGACCGCAAATAAAAATTAAATGTTCCTTTTGGGAAAGCTCCCGGGCAAGCTTTTGATTAAATTTTCTTCCTTGGGGTGAAAGCATGATGGTAAATGAATTGTTCTTGGGAATTGCTTCGTATGCCTTAATTATAGGTTCAACTTTCATGACCATACCGGCACCACCACCGTAAGGTTTATCATCGGCCTGGTGATGCCGGTCAGTAGTAAAATCGCGAATATTAATGTAGTTTATTGTTATTATCCCTTTTTCTTGGGCCTTTTTTAAAATACTGCTGTTAAGGGGTCCGTAAAACATTTCAGGAAAAAGAGTTAAGATATCTATTTTCATTATTTTTTTTCCTCCAACATCCCCGGCAAAAGTTCAACCTTGATAAAACCTTCAGGTAAATTTACTTCTTTAACGAATACCTTAATAAAAGGCAGGAGCAATTCTTTATCATGGATGGTATCAATAACCAACAAATCATTAGCGGGATTTTTTAAAACCGTACGAACTACCCCTATTTTCTGGTAATTTAAATCATAAACGGTAAGGCCTTTTAATTGAAAAAGGTAAAACTCATTTTCTTTAAGCTGGACAATTTCGTTTTTTGGGATTTTCAGGTAACCAAAGATTAACTTATTTGCCTCTTTAATATCATTAATTTCCATAAATTTTACCAAAATTCGCTCGGCCTGTAATTGCACCTCTTCGATACGCAGGGGAAAAATCTCATCTTCTTTTTCCCAAAATACCCTTTCGGTATTTAAAAACCGCTGAGGATGATCGGTTAAGGGTTCTACTTTTACCCATCCCTCAATCCCAAAGGTTCCAAGAACGTAGCCTATAGCAATTAAATTATTCATTTCCCATCACCTTTTAAAAAAAAGGGGCAAAAAGCCCCTTTTTATACTATCTCTAAGATTACTTTCTTTTTTTCTTTCGAAGCTGCAGCCTTAACCAGTGTTCGTAAAGCTTTAGCAATTCTACCTTGCTTACCAATAATTTTTCCCACATCTTGAGGTGCAACTTTTAATTCAATTAAGATTGCTTTTTCGCCTTCGGCAACGGTTACTACCACTTCATCCGGATTATCAACCAATGATTTTGCTAAAACCTCAACTAATCTTTTCATAAGTCCACCTCTCGGTGTCTATTTTTGCTGAAATTTTTGTAAAACCCCGGCTTTTCTAAAAAGAGCGCGGGCAGTTTCGGTTAGCTGGGCACCTTTTTTAAGCCAGTCCAGAGCTTTTTCTTCGTTAATAACTACTGCCGCCGGCTGCTTCACCGGATCATAATAACCAATCTCATCAATAACGCGGCCATCCCGCGGCGAACGGGCATCGGCCACTACCACCCGATAAAAGGGATTATTCTTTGCCCCCATTCTTTTCAAGCGTATTTTTACTGCCATTATTTCACCTCCCTTATTAGGTTTCCAATTGCTATTTTATGAAAAGAAGGGAAACTTAATTTTTTTGCCTTTTTTTAACTGTTTCTCCATACCACCAAATTGTTTCATCAATTTCTTCATCTGTTCAAATTGCTTTAACAACCGGTTAACCTCTTGAATCGAAGTTCCGCTACCTTTAGCAATACGCTTTTTTCGGCTACCATCAATAATTTCCGGCTTTCTTCTTTCTTCGGGAGTCATGGAATAAATAATAGCTTCGATGTGTTTTAGCTCTTTTTCATCAACCATCCCCGCAATATCTTTTACTTTACCCATCCCAGGAATCATTCCCAGTAATTGCTCTAACGGCCCCATCTTCTTTATTTGCTGCATGGAATCCAAAAAATCTTCCAAATCAAACTCCCTGCTTTTTAATTTTTCCTGCATTTTCTGGGCTTTTTCTGCATCTAAGGCTTCTTTAGCTTTTTCAATCAGGGTTAAAACGTCACCCATACCCAAAATACGGGAAGCCATTCGATCTGGATAAAAAGGCTCCAAGTTTTCAATTTTTTCACCCATTCCCGCAAACTTAATCGGGCATCCGGTTACAGCCTTAACCGATAAGGCTGCACCCCCTTTAGTATCCCCATCTAATTTGGTAAGAATCACCCCGGTTAAACCTAACTCATCGTTGAAACTTTTTGCCACATTTACCGCATCCTGACCGGTCATGGCGTCCACAACCAACAGTATCTCGTGGGGATGAACCACATCCTTGATTTTCTTTAGTTCATCCATCAATTCTTCATTGATGTGCAAGCGTCCTGCAGTATCAATTATGACGTAATTTTTTAAGTTTGACTTGGCAAAATTAATCGAAGCTTTGGCAATATCTACCGGTGACTGCTCTCCCATCGTAAATACCGGCACGTCAATGGTATCACCTAAAACCTGGAGCTGTTTGATTGCCGCTGGGCGGTAAACGTCCGCAGCTACTAAAAGCGGTTTCTTCCCCTGTTTTTTTAATAAATAGGCTAACTTGGCAGCGGTAGTAGTCTTACCGGCCCCCTGCAAGCCCACAAGCATAATAATTGTTGGAGGCGAACCGGCATCATTTAATTTTGCATTGGTTTTTCCCATTAAATTTATTAATTCTTCATGAACAATTTTTATTACCTGCTGCCCCGGGGTTAAACTTTCCAGTACTTCATGACCAACTGCTTTTTCTTTTACTTTAGCAATAAAATCTTTGACTACCTGAAAATTAACATCAGCTTCCAAAAGAGCTATCCGCACTTCCCTGAGTGCCAGGTTAACATCTTCTTCGGTTAATCTTCCCTTACCTTTTAGCTTTTTAAAAACTTCCTGAAGTTTATTTGACAGGTTTTCAAAAACCATTTCATCCGCTCCCGCTAATCAAATAAATTTTTAATTTCTTCAAAATAAGGTAATAAAAGTTTATAGTTATCTTCACCCAGTAACTCTTGCATTTTCATTAGGATATTATTATACCGGGCTATTTTTTGTTCATTTTTTCTTAATAAACCGAGTTTTTCTTCAAAAATGTTTAACTGCCGTATAGCCCGCTGTAAAATGTCATAAACTCCCTGCCGGCTTATTTTTAAATACTCGGCAATTTCCGCTAAAGACCAATTTTCGATATAATAAAGTTCAAGAATTTCCCGTTGTTTTTCGGTCAATAAACCTCCATAAAGTTCTAACAAGCTTCCGTTTCGGGCAAATTCATCAATCATTTTTTCACCTGTCAAGTATTTAACCTTTACAGTAGTATTTTATTTATATATACTTAAATTGTCAAGGAAAAAAGAAGGAGGCAAGAAAATGGAACTTATTACCTTGGAGCAAGCTTTAACCTTAACCCGTCAGGATATCCGGGACCTCTACCGTGAGTACGTTAACGAAAGTTTAGCAACCCTTTTAAGTTTATTGGAATTTGATAAACAGTTTGTTAAAGCTAAGGGAACAAAAGTTTGGGACAATGAGGGAAATATTTATCTCGACTTTTTAGGAGGTTATGGTAGCTTAAACTTCGGTCACAATCCAGAGGAAATCTGGGAAGCGGTAAAAATGGTGGAAGAACTGCCCAATCTTTTGCAGGCCTCGATAGGTCAGTTAATTGGAGCAGCTGCCTACAATTTAGCAAAAATAACTCCTGGTAATTTAAAGCGGGTATTTTTTGGTAATTCTGGAGCAGAAGCTGTGGAAGGAGCGCTGAAGCTCGCCAGAATTTATACCGGACGTCCGGGCATTGTTTATGCTCACAATTCTTTTCACGGAAAATCTTTTGGCGCCCTTTCCGTTACCGGTAGGCAAAAGTACCAAACACCTTTTACCCCCCTCTTACCCGAATGCTATCCCGTAACATACGGAGATTTAGACGAATTGGAGAATATCTTAAAATCCAAACCCATCGCAGCCTTTATTGTAGAACCAATTCAAGGTGAGGGTGGCGTTGTTGTTCCTCCGCAAGGCTATTTAAAAAATGCCTTAGAACTTTGCCATAAATACGGAGCACTGTTAATAGTGGATGAAATCCAAACCGGTTTTGGTAGAACTGGTAAAGTCTTTGCGGTAGAATATGACGAAATTGTCCCCGATATCATGTGTGTGGCTAAATCCCTGGGCGGTGGAGTTATGCCTGTGGGTGCGTATATAACCACTGATACTATCTGGAAAAAAGCTTACGGTTCCACCGATAAAGCAACCCTGCATACTTCTACTTTTGGGGGAAATACTAAGGCAATGGCAGCAGTGATCAAAGCAATTGAGCTTTTAGTGAAGTGGGATTTAGCAAAAAAAGCCAAAGAACTTGGGGATTACTTATTGAGCCAGTTAAGTTCACTGCAAACCTCCTATCCCCTGATTAAAGAAGTCCGAGGTAAAGGTCTTTTAATTGGGCTCGAATTCAACGAACCCCAGGGCTTATTAAATAAAATTCCCGGGCTAACAAATCTCGCCCGGGAGTATACCGGCAGCTTTGTCGCTGGACTGTTAATGAATAAGCACAGGATTATTACCGCATATACCCTGAATAATCCTAATGTAATTCGCTTAGAACCACCCCTTATTGTAGAAAAAGAAGAATTGGACAGGTTAATCTATGCTTTAAAGGATATTTTTGAAAGCCACAGTAGTTTTTTAGGGGTAGCATCGGCCAACCTTAAAACGGTTATCGGCTCCCTTTTTAAGAGATAACTTGTAAAATGAAAAACTTCAAATAATACGTTTCGGGTGAGGAGAGGAGCATCGGGTGATCTTTAGCTTGCCGCCGGGCTTCAATAATCCTCACTCTTTTTTTGGCATCAAACGCCGCCTCAGAAATCACATTCCAGAATAAATCTTCGGTTAAATGATACGAACAGGAACTGGTGACTAAAATACCCCCCTCATTTAAAAGCTTCAAAGCCCTTAGATTTATCTCTTTATAACCCCTTATGGCCCCAGGTAAAGCTTCTTTACTTTTGGTAAAGGCAGGAGGGTCTAAAATTACAATATCGAAATTTGCTCTATTCTTTTCCAGTTCGCGCAGGTAGTCAAAACAGTTCGCCTCGATAAAGAAAATTTTATCCTGAAATCCGTTTAATACAGCATTTTCCTGGGCCCGGGTTATCGCCTCGGAAGAAATATCTACCCCAATTACTTCTTTTGCTCCAAACCCGGCAGCATAAACGGAAAAAGCTCCCGTATGACAAAAACAATCCAGTACTTTTTTTCCATGGAAAAAAGGTTTTAAAGCTAAACGATTTTCTCTCTGGTCCAAAAAATAACCGGTTTTATGACCTTCTTTTATATTCACCGAAAATTTAAAGCCATTTTCGTTAATTACCACCAGTTCCGGTACTTCGCCAGCTAAGAGTCCGGTTGCAAGGGGTAATCCCTCCTTGGTCCGCACCGGAACATCGCTTCTTTCATAAATACCCCTGGGTTTTATAACTTCCATTAAGGCCTCAACAATTAACGGTTTTAATTTTTCAATACCATAAGTTAAACTCTGCAACACCAAGTAATCTCCAAAACGGTCCACAATTAAACCGGGAATTTGATCGGCTTCTCCGTATATCAAACGGTAAGCATCGGTATTGGAAACTACCGAGGAACGATACTGATAAGCTTTAATTATTTTCTTTTTAATCCAGTCATAGTTTATCTCTTCGTCGTGAAAAGACATTATTCTTACCGCAATTTGAGAGTTACTATTATAATAACCAATTCCTACAAAACGGTTATTATGGTCCAAAACACGAACTAATTCCCCCGGAGAATACGGGTATTGAGCGGCTAATTCGGTTTTATAAATCCAGGGATGGCCTCTGTAAACCCGATGGTTTCTCCCTTTTGTTAGACGTACCGTTTGCACTTTATCTACCCCGCAACTAATTTTAATCCGCGTTTATTTGCTTCAAATTTAATTTTTTCCTCATCAAGGCGTGTTAGCTGTCTCTTTTCCATGATAATTTCCCCATCGACAATTACCGTGTCCACATCGGCTCCTTTGGCCGAATAAGCAATTAAGTTAAAAATGTTGTGTCTGGGATAAAAATTGGTTTCATTGGTATTAAGCAAAATTATATCGGCTTTATATCCTTCCTTAAGTAATCCAACTTCCGTTAACCCCAGGGCTCTGGCACCCAAACTCGTTGCCATTGCGATAGAGGTTTTGGCGTTTAAAGCTTCTGGATTCATGCTGCTTACTTTTTGTAAGTAAGAAGCCGCACGTAATTCTTCAATCATGTCCAGGTCATTGTTACTTGCAGCCCCATCGGTGCCCAATCCTACTAAGACCCCGGCTTCTAACATTTTTGCCACCGGAGCAATTCCCGATGCTAATTTCATGTTGCTTTGGGGGTTATGAATGGCACCGACTTGATAACGTTTGAGAATCTGAATTTCCTCGTCATCGACATGTACTAAATGGGCACCTATGGTTTTTACCTCAAATAAGCCTAAGCTTTCTAAATGTCTGACCGGCGTTGTTCCATATCTTTCCTTGATAATACTTATTTCATCTAAAGTTTCGCTAATATGGATGTTTATCGGAACATTTAATCTTTTTGCTTCCCAAATTACATCCTTTAAAAATTCTGGAGGACAGGTATAGGGAGCATGAGGTGCCAATGCGGTAGTTATCCGACCATTTGCCTTCCCCTGCCACTTTTCAATAAAATCTATACTTTCCTTAAGTCCCTTTTCGCCGTTTTCCGGATCTAAAGCAACCATGCCACGGCTTAATATAGCCCGAATACCGCTTTGTTCAACAGCATGAGCAACTTCATCCATGAAAAAGTACATGTCGCAAAATGTAGTAGTTCCGCTCTTAATCATTTCCACTATTCCCAGGAGACTTCCCCAGTAAACATCTTCGCCGGTTAAGCGGCTTTCACTGGGCCAAATAACATTATTTAACCAGTCCATTAAAGGAAGGTCATCGGATGCTCCCCGAAATAAGGTCATGGCTACATGCGTATGACCATTAATTAAACCCGGTAAAGCTACTTTATTGCTACCGTCAATTATTTTTAAGTTCTCTTTATCATTTACCTCAATATCAACACCAATTTTCGAAATCTTGTTTCCTTCAATTAAAATATCGTTTTCAACCGCTGCAAACTTATTTAAGTCTAAAACCGTAGTATTTTTTATTAGGATTGTCAATTCATTCACCATCCCCGGTCAAAAAAGTTTTTTTAGATAATTAATTTCTTCCGAACTTAAAGTATGTGGGTTACGTACCTTTAATGCCGCTAAGTATATTTCTGCACATTTTTCTACAATTCGACAAAGGTTAAAGCAGACATCAAGATTTTCTCCCATGGTAATAAGACCATTGTTGGCCAGCAAAAAAGCATTATTGGCAAAAGCTTTTTCCTTTATTTCTAACAAATAACTTTCAGAATCAATATAAACCGATTTAAGTAAAGGCACGTCTTTTCCAATAGACCGTACCATTTCCGGCAAAATAACCGGCAATGGTTCATGTAATACCGAAAGTGCAGTACAGTGTACGGGGTGAGCGTGAATGATAGCACGGACATCCGGACGAACGTTATAAATTTGCCGGTGGAGTTTTAAATTAAACTTTGCTTGATTTTCTCCCTCTAAAATATTCCCCTCCATATCCACAATTAAGACATCAAAGGTACTTAAGCAAGCCATATCGGGAGTAAGGGGAGTAATTACTACCACTTTCTCTTCCGGTATATACACACTCAAACTACCCCAGTTATAAAACATTAACCCGTACTGGCAAAGTTTTTGCGTTGTTCTAACTATCTTTTCCTTTAATTTTTCAACACTTAACTTCATTTAAACCCCTTCTCTTTAACCAAATAAATATTCTTTTTGGTCATCGGTTAACTTGTCTATTTCGATATTAAGCGATTTTAATTTATATAGAGCAACTTTTTCATCAAGTTCGTTTGGTAAATTATAAACTTTAGGTAATAATTCATCATGTTTTTCCAAAAGATACAAAACCGCCAAGAGCTGTAATGAAAAAGAAAGATCTATAATTTCCGCCGGATGCCCTTGTCCCGCAGCCAAGTTTACCAAACGGCCTTCGGCAATAACGTTAAGCTGCCGGCCATCAGGGAGGATATAACCGGTTACCTTTGGCCTCACTTCGCGGATTTCCACTGCCATAGCTTTTAACTCATCGAGGTTGATTTCCACATTAAAATGACCGGCATTGGCAAGAATTGCACCGTTTTTCATTACTTCAAAATGTCTTCCCCGGAACACATCTTTGCAACCGGTAACTGTTATAAAGATATCTCCTATTTTAGCAGCGGTCAGCGAATCAGTAACTTCAAAACCATCCATATAGGCTTCTAAAGCACGAATGGGATTAACCTCTGTAACAATCACCCGCGCACCAAGTCCCCGGGCTTTTTGTGCTACACCTTTACCACACCAGCCGTACCCTGCAACCACAAGATTCTTTCCAGCAATTAATAAATTGGTAGTAGCCATGAGGGCCGTAAGAGATGATTCCCCGGTACCATAACGATTATCAAACATATGCTTGGTTAAAGCATCATTTACCGCAATCATTGGAAATTTCAAGGCATTCTTTTTTTCCAGAATCCGCAAACGATGGACGCCCGTAGTTGTTTCTTCCGCACCACCAATTACGTTTAGCGCCAAATCCGGGCGAACATGATGTAAGATGTGAACCAGGTCTCCTCCGTCATCAATAATAATATCGGGCTTAATTTCTAAAGCTTTTATTAAATGTTCTTCGTACTCCGAAGGCGTAGCCCCATGCCAGGCAAAAACTTCTAAACCCTCTTCAACCAAGGCAGCAGCAATCTCATCCTGGGTTGAAAGTGGATTTGAGCCGGTCACGGCAACTTCTGCTCCAAGATCTCGCAAAATTAATGCAAGGTAAGCAGTTTTTGCCTCCAAATGGATACTCATCGTAATCTTTTTTCCGGACAAGGGTTTTTCCCCAAGCAATTCATTTTTTAAATAATTTAAAACCGGCATGTAATTTTTGACCCAATTAATTTTTTGCTGCCCTAAAGGAGCAAGCTTTCTATCCCTAATAATGCTCATAAAATTCTCCCCATTCCCCTGTTTTTTATTTCCCTAACTGACTTTGACCACTTACTGCCCTCTGACACCAGCAGTTCCGGTCGGGATCAAGGTTCTCAATAGTTTTAGCAATAAGGTTCTTTAATTGTTCACTTTTAGCGGTCATCATTTCCACAACTTCTTCATGGGTTAAAGGATTAGGTGAAATACCAGCAGCATAGTTGGTCACTAAGGAAATTGAAGCATAACACATTTCGGCTTCCCTTGCTAACACAACTTCCGGAACGCTGGTCATTCCCACAAGGTCTCCACCTAATTTTGCAAACATTTTTATTTCCGCTGCCGTTTCAAAACGCGGGCCTTCGGTACAAACATAGGTACCCGCAGGATGTACGGTATATCCCAACTCTTTCGCAGCGTTATAAATAATTTTTCGCAATTCCGGGCAATATGGTTCGGTGACATCGGTATGAATTACGCCTCGTTCGCCCCCATCATAAAAGGTATAAATGCGGTTTTTCGTAAAATCAAGAAACTGGTCAATTAAAACAAAATCACCACCTTTCATATTTAAATTCAACGAACCAACGGCAGTCGTTGCAATAATTTGCTTAACTCCCAGCGTTTTCAACCCCCAGATATTGGCCCGGTAATTAATAAGGTGGGGTGGAACCGTATGGCCAGCTCCATGGCGTGGAAGAAATGCCACCCTTTTACCTGAAAGTTCGCCTATCGTAACTTCAATATCGCCATAAGGCGTAGCTACTTTTTCTCTGGAAAGATTATTTAACATCTTCGGGTCATAAACACCGGTACCACCAATTACTGCAATTTTTACAGACATTGGAATTCCTCCCTGCGGTTTATTTTTTAAGATGAAAATAACGCTTCAACAAATTCTTGGGGGTCAAAGGGTCTTAAATCATCCATTTTTTCCCCAACCCCAATAAATTTTATTGGAATTTGATAACTACTTTTAATCCCTATAATTACACCGCCTTTAGCTGTTCCATCCAGTTTTGTTAAAACCAACCCGGTCAAATCCAGGGCTTTATTAAAATACTCCACTTGACTTAAAGCATTCTGTCCGGTAGTGGCATCCAAAACTAATAAAACTTCATCAGGAGCCCCCGGTAACTCCCTTTCTATTACTCTTTTTACTTTTCTTAGTTCTTCCATTAAGTTTGTTTTTGTATGAAGCCTACCAGCGGTATCAATAATTAATACATCTATTTTTCGGGCAATGGCCGCCTTAACTGCATCAAAAGCCACCGCTGCCGGGTCCGAACCTTCTTTTTGTTTTATCACCGGACATCCTACTTTATTACCCCAGATTTCCAATTGCTCTATGGCAGCAGCCCTAAAAGTATCGCCAGCTGCTAACAATACCTGCTTTCCTTGTTGCTTGAAGTAGTAAGCTAATTTCCCGATAGTGGTAGTTTTACCTACACCATTTACCCCTACTACCAATATTACCAGGGGCGTTCTTGGGACATTCTTCAGTTTATTGTCTCCCGCTTCTAAAATTTTTAAGATTTCTTCTTTTAACACCTGCTTTAATTGCTCACTATCGGTAATCCGTCGTTCTCTTGCCGTTTTTCTTAGCTTTTCCACCAGCTCAAGACTTGGTTTAACACCCACGTCACCTTCAATCAATATTTCTTCCAGTTTTTCAAAAAGCTCCTCATCGACCGTCGACTTTTTGAAGACATCCTCAATTTTAGCTACGATGTTTTGCTTGGTTTTTATTAAACTCTCTTTTAAACGGTCAAAAAATCCCAAACTTCCTCACCTGCCATTACATTATCTTTTTTCTTACCCTGCTTTAATATTTTCCATGGGAAGCGAAAGAACTTTGGAACATCCATCTTGCATGCTAATGCCAATTAACTTTGCACAGACTTCCATACTTCCCCGCCGGTGGGTGATAAGGATCACCTGGTTTCTTTCCCCAATTTTTTTTAAGTAAGCAGCAAAACGCTGAACATTTGCTTCATCTAAAGCGGCATCAATTTCATCCAAAACGCAAAAAGGTGACGGTTTTAGATTAAACAGGGCAAAAAGCAAGGCTATTGAGGCCAGAGCCCTTTCGCCACCGGAAAGAAGCCCCAAAGGTTGGCGCTTTTTCCCTGGAAGCTCCACAATAATCTCAATTCCCTCTTTTTGATCTTCTCCAACAACTTTTTCTAAGGCAGCACGTCCTCCCCCAAATAGCTCTTTAAATACTAAGTCATACTCTTCGTTAAGTAACTTTAAAAACTCGTTAAACCTTTGCTCCATTTCTTCGGTTAATTGGCTTAAAAGTTTTTCTAATTGTTCTTTAGCCTCATTAAGATCATTTCTTTGCTGATTTAAAAAATTAATGCGTTCTTCCAATCGCTTAACTTCATCAATTACAAAAAGATTTACCGGGCCCAACCCCTGAATTTGATTGTAAAGCTCTTCAATTTCCCTTTCCTCAATATAAACCGGTTCTAATTTTAATACTTCCTCATCTCCCAACACTATATCGTATTTTTCATTCAATAACAACTTTAACCTGTTGATTTCCTGTAAAAGGTTGCGCTGTTCCGTTTCTAAACGCGAAATCTCGGCAAAATGTTTTTGTATTAGTTTTTGGGTTTTTGTCAGAGTCGTTTGCATTTCCGAAAGTTTATCCTTTAACTCCTCATGCTTATTTTTAACAGTTTCAAAATATTTTTTACTCACAGAAAGTAAATCCCCATGGGCCGCTATCTTGCGCTCTAAAGTTAAAAAATCTTTTTTAAGATTTAAAATTTTATTTTTAAACTCTAAGGCTTTTTTAGCACTGACCTTCTGTCTTTCAAAGAGTTCTTTTTTTTGGAGACTTTTTTCATTTATAAGGTTAAAAATATTTTCCAGCGCCTTTTCTAATTGAACCTGCTGTAACGTTAGTTCTTGATAGTAATTTTGATTTTCATATATTAAATCATTGATTCTGGATATTTCCTTTTCAAGAAAAGCAATCTTTTCCTCTAATTTTTTCTTAAGAGAAATAATATTGTTGATTTGTTGTTCCCTATTTTCTTTTTCCACTAACAAATTTTTCTTTTCCCTATTATTTTTATCTAACTGCCCTTTTAGCTCAATTAACCTACTTTCTATTAAATTCCTTTTATCTTTGATATTTTGTTCTTTTAAATCGGCCTCAGTTAGCTGGGCTTCTATGTCACTCAGCTTTTCTCCAGTTAATTTTATTGTTGCGTCAATATCCTCCTGTTTTTTTAAAAATGCACTTAATGCCTCTTCCACTTCATTATTCTTTTGTAAAAGCTCATCAACTTGCTTTTGAAGTAACTTTATTTCATTTTTTCTTTGTAAAACCGAGACAGTTTGATTAAAACTACCACCAATAATAATTCCACCAGGGAGCAGCAATTCTCCCTCAAGACTCACTACTTTATAACGATGTTTGGTCTTTTTCGCAATGATTAAGCAGGATTGATAATCCTTTCCTACCAGAACTTTACCTAAAAGGCTTTCGTAAGCTTTAGAAAGCTCCTGGGGAAACGAAATTAAATCAAGGGCAGTACCTATAAAACCATCACTATCCGTTAAATTGCTGAAGTCACCTTTTAAACTTTCCGTTTCCAGCAAATCAAGGGCCAAAAAGGTTATTCTGCCGAGATTTTTTAATTTTAAATATCTTATAATACCTTCTAAATCCCGAGAACTTTTCACAATAACATTTTTTATCCCCGCACCCAAAGCAGTTTCAACCGCTAATCGATATCTTTCATCAACTTCTAAAAACTCCCCAACAGTTCCTATGATATTATCCGGATTAGGCAGTAAGCCACTTTTTTTTGCCTCAAATAAATTTTTTACGTCTTTTCCGTAACCTTCATAACTCTCTTCAAGCTTAGTTAATATTTGTAAGCGGGTAATATTTTCATTATATTTTTTTTCCAAAACCCTTTTTTCGTTTTGCAGGATTAAAATATTTTTGGCTAATAAATTCAATTCTTCTTCCAGTTTCTTTCGTTTATTTTTTAACACTTCCCGCTTTCTCAGATTTTCCTTTTTAAAATCGTTTAAGCTTCTCAGAGTATTTTCTATTTCACCAATTTCTCTATTTAGTTCATATATATCTTTTTCAATCTTTAAAGAATCGTTAGTTAACCTTGTTAAGGAGTCAGAAATAAAATTAATTTCATTCCTTAACGACACTTCACGAAAATTTAACTCAAATTGTTCATCTTTACAATTTTCCAAGCTCTTCTTTAATTCCAAAAGTTTCTCTTCGTTTATCCCAAGCTTTTGCTTCTGCACTTTAAGATTTCCGATAATCTCCCTTTCTTTGGCTTTTAAATCCTTTACTTGTCTTTGGTACGAATTTAATTCTTGATTTATTTCAACAAGTTTCCTGCCATTTGCTTTAATCTGTTCTTTTAAGCTTTTAAGCTCCAACCAGAGGCGATTTTCTTCTTCTTGTTGATATTTTTTGACGTTGTCAAGTTTCTCTAAACAGCTTTCTAAATTTAAAACAATTTTCTGCAGGTTATCAGAAAAAAGACCTAACTTTCCTTCCTCGGAAAGAATCTTTGCAAAACTTGCTTCCAGGCGGTTAACCTGGTCCTGATTCTTTTCAATAAGATTATGTAACAGGGTGATTTTTTCTTCGTTTTCCCGAACTTTATCCAGTAAATTTTTTATTTTTATTCCATAATAATTTTTAGCTTTAAAGGTAAGTTTTTCTTTTAATGTTAAATACGTTTTTGCTTTAATAACATCCTGTTCTTTAGCCTGTAATTGGTTAGTTAACTCGTTGGTCAGGTCATTAAGCCTGGTAATCCCGTTCTGAGTTTCCAACAGCTTTTTCTTCGCTTCCAACTCCCGCATCCGAAAGCGGTTAATTCCTGCAGCCTCTTCCAGATAGCTTCTTTTTTCTTCCGGTGACGAAAACAGAATCTCATCCACCTGGCCCTGACCGATAATGGCATAGCCATGCTTCCCAAGCCCAGTATCCACCAATAACTCATGAATGTCTTTAAGTCGGCAGGGAGATTTATTTATGTAAAATTCACTTTCTCCCGAACGAAAAAAGCGCCGCGTAATTGCTATCTCAGCGTAAGGCAAGGGAAAATGCTTATTACTGTTGTCTAAAATTAATGTTACCTCAGCCATTCCTACCGGTTTTCTTCCCTGCGAACCGGTAAAGATTACATCCTGCTGTCGCTCAGAACGTAAAATCTTTGTTTTTGTTTCTCCCAAAGCCCAGCGAATTGCTTCCGCAACGTTACTTTTACCGCTACCGTTTGGTCCCACGATACCCGTTATCGAAGGTTCAAAAGTTATTTCCGTTTTTTCCGCAAAGGATTTAAAACCCTGGATAACTACTTTTTTTAACACATCAAACCTCCTTCTCGTTTTTTAAAAGCTCCAGGGCCTTTTTAGCGGCTTCCTGTTCAGCTTCTTTTTTTGATTTTCCCCTACCCGTAGCAATCAGCTTATCGTTAATAATAACTCCAGCGGTAAAAATTTTTTGGTGGGGAGGACCTTCTTCCAGTAAAATTTCGTACCGCAAAACGTTATTTTTTTCTTTCTGCAATAGTTCTTGCAAAGTGGTTTTTTCATCTTTGGGTAATTGTTCAAGGTTTTCTGGCTTTAGTTTTTCTCCGTAAAGCCTGGTAATAAAACTAAAGGCAGCTTCGATTCCACAATCAAAATAAACTGCTCCAATTACTGCTTCTACTGCATTAGCTAAATTCGACATCCTTTGGTTTCCTCCTGCTTTAAATTCACCTTTTCCCAGACGCAAAAATTTATCGAGATTAATTTTAAAAGCAAGCTCGTATAACGATTCAGCACAAACCAGGCGGGAACGTAGTTTTGTTAAGTCTCCCTCACTTTTTTGGGGAAAGGTTCGAAATAAATAATCACTAATAAAAAGCTCCAAAACTGCATCTCCCAAAAATTCAAGCCGTTCGTTATGCTCTATACCCTCTTCGGGATGTTCAAAAGCATAAGAAGGATGGGTTATGGCAGAAAGTAAAATACTGGGGTTATTAAAATTAAACCCCAGAATTTTTTCCAAGGATATTAAATTCTCTTTATCCATGATATCACCCGTTAAATTTTTTTACAATTAAACTTACATTATGACCGCCAAATCCCAATGAGTTAGAAAGGGCAGCTTTTACCACCGTATCCCGACCGGTATTGGGAACATAATCAAGATCTAATCCTTCCTCCGGTTCATCGCAATTTAAAGTAGGGGGAACTTGATTGAAAAATACTGCCAAAATCGAATAAATGGTTTCTATCCCCCCGGCCGCTCCTAACAAATGCCCCGTCATCGACTTCGTTGAGCTTACCATCAGCTTGTAAGCATGATCACCAAAAACCTTTTTTATTGCTAAAGTTTCTACTTTGTCATTTAATGGCGTCGAAGTCCCGTGAGCATTAATGTAATCGATATCTTCGGGATTTAACCGGGCATCTTTCAGGGCTAACTCCATTGCTCGGGCGGCACCTTTTCCTTCAGGATCAGGAGCGGTGATATGGTATGCATCGCTCGTAACGCCATACCCCACAATCTCTCCATAAATCCGTGCTCCGCGGGCCAGGGCATGTTCCAAAGTCTCTAATATCAAAATTCCGGCACCTTCACCCATAACAAACCCGTCCCGGTCTTTATCAAAAGGCCGGGAAGCTTTTTCCGGCTCGTCATTTCTCGTAGACATAGCTTTCATAGAACAAAACCCGGCAAAAGAGAGAGGAGTTATCGCTGCTTCCGCACCACCGGCAATGGCAACATCAACCTCGCCCCTTTGCAAACAGCGAAAAGCATCCCCCACCGCATTAGCTCCCGAAGCACACGCTGAAACAATCGTTTCATTGGGGCCGGTTAAGCCAAAGGTAATTGCTATCTGCCCCCCAGCCATGTTGGCAATCATCATAGGTACAAAAAAAGGACTGACTCGGTCTGGCCCCTTCTCCCGTAAAATAGCAGCCTGCTCCTCCAGAGTTTTTATCCCACCAATTCCACTTCCAATAAATATTCCTGCTCTTTCAGGATTAATTTTACTGAGCTCAAGCCCCGCATCTTCGATTGCCAATTTAGTTGCCGCAACAGCAAACTGAGTAAAACGGTCCATGCGCCGGGCTTCTTTTTTATCAATAAATTTTAAAGGGTCAAAATCCCTAACTTCAGCAGCAATACGGGTTGCAAAGCCAGTGGTATCAAAGGAACTTACTTCTCTAACCCCCGATACTCCTTTCATTAAGTTATCCCAATTTTCTTTAATCCCAATACCAAGCGGGGAAATTAGACCCAAACCAGTAACTACAACCCTTTTCATTTTTTCACCTCTTTTAAAAAAGTCCCGGGAAACAATTCCGCGGGACTTTAAATTTAAACTCTCTCCTGAATATAGTTAACAGCATCCCCAACGGTGCGAATTTTTTCCGCATCTTCATCGGGTATCTCTAATTCAAACTCTTCTTCAAAAGCCATAATTAACTCCACAATGTCCAATGAATCCGCTCCAAGGTCGTCAATAAACGATGCTTCCATAGTAACTTCATCTTCTTCGACTCCTAATTGATCCACGATTATTTTTTTAACCCGCTCAAACACTCCTGCCATAAATTCACCTCCTTCCTACATCACCATTCCGCCATCCACAACAATTGTTTGCCCAGTTATATAGCCTGCGCCTTCACTTGCCAGAAACAACACCGCCGCCGCCACATCATCGGGGGTACCCAGTCTTTCTGCAGGGATGGCGTTAAGCAAAGCTTCTTTTACTTTTTCGTCTAATTTCTCGGTCATATCTGTTTTTATGTACCCGGGCGCAACGGCATTAACGGTTATTCCCCTGCTGGCAAGTTCCAAGGCCACGGCTTTGGTAAAGCCGATAATAGCGGCTTTACTTGCAGCATAATTGGCTTGACCGGCATTTCCTTTAATGCCAACCACCGAACTGATATTAATGATTCTTCCAAACCGCTGTTTTAGCATTATTTTGGCAGCTTCGCGGGTTACAAGAAATGTTGAATATAAATTTGTTTTTATAACGGAGTCAAAGTCGTCATATGACATGCGTAAAAGAAGTTTATCTTTGGTAATACCCGCATTATTTACAACAATATCAATTTTGCCAAAAGTCGTTACTAATTCCTTAAAAATTCTCTCAACTTCTTCTTTTTGGCTGACATCACCTTTTACAAGAAGAACTTCTGCACCCTTACTTTCTAACTCCTCTTTTAACTGGCTGGCCAGCAAATCGTTATGAGCATAGTTTATTCCAACTTTTGCTCCTGCCAGAGCAAATCTTTCGGCTATTTTACGTCCGATACCGCGGCTTGCCCCAGTAACCAGGACAACTTTACCGCTAAAATTCATTTTATCCAACCTCCCCGGGGTTATCAAGTAAAAACCGCAAACTTTCAAGATTATTTACACTAAAAGTGGCAACCGGGACTATGCGCTTAATTAAGTTAGTTAATACCTTGCCAGGACCTATTTCAATAAATTTCGTAACTTCGACCTTAACCATTTCCAGCACCGACTGCTCCCATAAAACCGGAGAAGCCATTTGCTTAGATAGTAAATCCTTTATTTTCACAGGATCAGTTAAGATTTCAGCGGTAACATTACTGATAACCGGTACTTTAGGAGGTAAAAACTCAACCTTTTCTAAGTACTCCTGAAACTTTAACGCGGCAGCCCTCATCAGGGACGAATGAAAAGGTGCTGAAACCGGAAGTTCTACAATCTTTCGAGCCCCCACTTCCTTTAATTGGGTTTTTGTAAGCTCTTTTATTTTACTTTCACCGGCCAATACGTACTGGCCCCCACCGTTAAAGTTCACGATTTCCATGATACCATATTCCTGGAGTTTTTTTACCGTAGCCACAAGTTCTTCTTTTTCTATGCCCATAACCGCAAGCATTACCCCTTGCCCCAAAGGAACAGCTTCCTGCATCAGTTTTCCCCTGACATGTACAAGTCTAACTGCATCGGCAAAATTTATTACTCCGGCAGCGGTAAGGGCAGTAAACTCTCCTAAACTATGACCGCCATAAATTTTAGCTTTTATTCCCTTTTCTTCTAAAGTTACATACAGAGCATAGCTTAAAGTTAAGATTGCCGGCTGGGTATTTTCGGTTTTATTGAGTTCCTCTTCGGGTCCTTCAAAAATAATTTTAGTTAAGTCATAACCTAAAATTTCATTGGCTAAATTAAAGTATTTTCGTACCACTGGTAGTTCATCATATAAATCTTTGCCCATACCAACATACTGGGAACCTTGACCTGGAAAAACAAAAGCAGTTTTACTCATCGAATTCCCTCACAATCCTTTTCATTATTTCTCTCGCCTCATGCATAATTTCTTCAATAATTTCCTTAACCGGTTTTATTTCTTTTATTAATCCGGCAATTTGTCCCGCCATCAGTGAACCTTCTTCTATATCCCCTTCCTGCATGCATCGCCTCAAACTTCCCGCACCAAGTTTTTCAAGTTCCTCGGGAGGAGCTCCTTTTTGTTCTAACTCCAAAAAACGCCGGGCAAGCTTATTTTTTATGACCCGCACAGGATGACCGGTCGAAGCCCCGGTGATAACCGTATCTCTGTCGCCGGCTTTAATTACCGCTTCTTTCACTGCTGGATGAATTTCCGTTTCTTCCGCACAAAGAAAACGGGTTCCAATTTGTACCGCTTGGGCTCCTAAGGCTAAAGCAGCAACCAATCCCCGACCATCAGCAATTCCACCGGCTGCAACTACCGGAATCGAAACATTATCTACAACTTGCGGTACAAGGGCCATGGTGGTAAGTTCTCCTATATGTCCCCCCGATTCATGGCCCTCAGCTATCACCGCATCTACTCCCGTTTTTTCCAGGCGCTTTGCCAAGGCCACCGAAGCCACCACTGGAATTATTTTTACGTTATTTTCCTTGAGTTTTTTTATATACTTGCCGGGATTGCCAGCACCGGTAGTTATCACCGGAACCTTTTCTTCAATGATTACTTCCATAACTTCATCTACATGGGGAGAAAGCAACATTACATTCACCCCAAAGGGTTTATCGGTAAGGTTTTTTACCTTCCGAACCTCCGCTAAAACCCATTCCGCCGGCGCATTACCCGCACCTATAATCCCAAGGCCACCGGCATTGGAAACCGCTGCTGCTAAGCGCGCAGTTGCCACCCAGGCCATTCCCCCCTGGATAATGGGATACTTTATCTTTAAAAGTTCCGTAATCTTCGTCTTCAATTTATCGCCCCCCCTAATATTCCATAATTAAACCGCCCCAGGCAAGCCCCGCTCCAAAACCACTGAGTAAGAGCTTATCACCTTTCTTTAGTTTTCCCGCATGAATAGCTTCATCCAATGCTATTGGTATAGACGCCGCCGAGGTATTTCCGTAAAGCTCGATATTAATAAAGGTCTTTTCAATATCTAAAGCTAAACGTTCCAAAGAGTTAACAATTATTCGACGATTGGCTTGGTGAAATAAATATAAATCAATATCGTCCGGTTGTAATTTGGCTTTTTCAAGTAAACCGTTTACCGACTCTTCAATTTTCTTTACAGCAAATTTAAAAACTTCACTTCCATTCATTTTAATAAAATGGAGCCTTTTTTCGACAGTTTCTGCTGATGCTGGAAGTTTAGACCCACCAGCAGGCAATTTTAATAGCTCAGCACCACTTCCGTCGGCTCCAAGTTCAAAGGCCAAAATCCCCGCTTTTTGAGGATTTACACCCAATATCACAGCACCTGCACCATCACCAAATAAAACAGCGGTACTTCTATCCTGCCAGTCAACTATTGCTGAAAGCTTTTCAGCGCCCACTACAAGTACCTTTTGGGGATACAGCACTTTAGTATATAAAGCTCCGGTAACTAAAGCATAAATAAACCCAGTGCAACCAATAGACAAATCAAAAGCCCCGGCATTGGTAGCCCCAATCTTTTCCTGCAACTGGGCCGCCGTTGCGGGAAAAATCATATCCGGAGTAGCGGTAGCCACAATTATTAAACCAATTTCCCCTGGTTCGATTTTTGCCTTCTGTATTGCCTTTTCTGAAGCATAGTATGCCATTGATAGGGTAGTTTCTTCCGGGGAGGCAATACGCCTTTCCCTGATTCCAGTTCGGGTTACTATCCATTCATCGGTAGTATCCAATCTTGACTCAAGCTCTTTGTTCGTTAAAACCTTTTCTGGCACATAATACCCTGTTCCTAAAATTTCAATGCCTTCAATCCTTCCAGACATTAAAATCCCCCTTTATCAATTCAGCTAAAAAACCGGATTCAACGGTCTTTGTCATTACTTTTAAACCATTGCGTACCGCCAGTCGCCGGGAGCGCCCGTGGGCAATAAAAACTATCCCGTTTACCCCCAAAAGCGGAGCACCGCCATATTCTGCATAATCAAGACGCTTTTTTATTTTTTGTAAAGACTCTCTTAAAATAAATCCCCCAAGACTCCCCCTTAAACCGGTAAAAACCTCATTTTTCAAAAGAACAAAAATACTTTCTGCCAGTCCTTCTCCAGTTTTAAGAACGATATTACCAACAAACCCATCGGCAACAATTATGTCCGCCACACCTCTAAAAATGTCCTTCCCTTCAATATTCCCTATAAAGCCAGAAATTTTTTCCTTTAAAATGGGAAAGGTCTTTTTTATCAGGTCATTACCTTTTCCTTCTTCTTCTCCGTTACTTAACAACGCCACCCGAGGATTTTTTATTTGGTACGCAGTTTTTAAATAAACCTGGGCCATGACCGCAAATTGAAAAAGGTTTTCAGGTTTGACATCAACGTTGGCACCAGCATCAATTAAAAACGTCTGCCCGGTCAGGGTGGGCAGCGGGGTAATAATTGCCGGTCGATCAATTCCGTTAATCTTACCCAAGCATAGCACCGCCGAAGCCATCACCGCTCCGGTATTGCCGGCAGAGAAAAAACCCTGAGCTACTCCTTCCCTTACTAATTGAAGACCTTTCCATACCGAGCTTTCCTTTTTCTTTATCGCAACTGTTGGTTTTTCTTCCATCGTTACAACTTCGTCGGCATTTATTATTTCAATATAACCAAGGGATTTTCCTTTTTTTGTTAATTCCTTTTTTATTTCATTTTCCCGGCCAACCAAGACAATTTTCTCTCCGGTTTCTTCAACAAAATCCTGGACCCCTAAAACTATTTCCCGGGGAGCATAATCTCCCCCCATGGCGTCAACCACTAACAATCCTAACCCTCCCTTGAAATTTTAAAAACCACAAATCTTCCAACATAAACAATTTCATTTTCTACATTGCCCACAACTTTTATGTAATATTTATTTTGTTTTTTTACCCGAACCACCGCGGTAGCAATAACCTTTTGACCCAAATATGCCGGTTTTTTAAAGCTCACCCGGGCAATCCCCGTCAAGACATTTTTACCCGGACACAAAGCAACTGCCAGAGAGTTTGCCTGGGCAAAAAGAAAGTGTCCGCGAGCAATATTTCCATCCTTAAAGCACATTTCCGGTGTAATTTCCAACATTGATGCCGCCTTTTCTCCCGGTTCTAATAAAAGCAACCGTCCAATAATATCCTCTTTGGCAAGCGATGTTAAATTTTGATAAGCTCGTTGCGCCATCATTTCAATACGTTCCCGTTGTTCGGGGATAGCTAAAATCATCCGATCCAAACGGATAGTCTGCACACTTACCCCTAAAGTTGCTGCTAATTGTTCATCAGTCAAAAAAGGGTTTTTTTCAATTATTTCCAGTAATTTTTTTCTTCTCGCTTCCGGAGACTTATTCATTTAACACCACCTATTATTACCTGCTACTATATAATAGTTTAACTTATCCCCGATTGTCTTGCAAGTAAAAAAAAATCTCCAGTTGCAACTGGAGATTTTTGGCTATTCCATATTCACAACCTGCCGGCCATCATAATACCCGCAGTTTTTACACACCCGATGAGGTATCATTAATTGATGGCAGTGGGGACAGCTTACAAGTTTAGGAGCAGCAATCTTCCACTGCGAACGCCGTTTATTTTTTCTTGCCTTTGACACCCGTCTTTTTGGTACTCCCATACCTTACACCCCCTTTTGCTTTTCTAAGAGCTGTTTTAACGGCAACAGCCGAATATCGATTTCTTCATGCGAACAGCTGCATTCCCGCTCATTTAAATTTTCACCACAAACCGGGCACAGGCCTTTACAATCATGATGGCAAACAGGTTTCAAAGGTAAATTTAATACCGTTTCTTCAAAAACCAGTTCATCAAGATTTATTTTAAAATCAACCAGAGCATAACTATCCTCATCAGCAACTAACTTATATAAACGTTCCACAAAAAGATCAACTTTTAGCTCGATATTGCTAAGACAAAGGCTACAGTTGGTATGAACTTCCCCGGTTATTCTCCCTTTTAAATAAAACCCATCATTGGTATTTTGCACGGTGCCGGTAATTAAAAAAGGCTTATCGCTGGTAAAATTACCAAAGCCCTCTCCCAGCGTTTCAAGATTAATTTTTTCGGCAAACTCCAGCACGACATTTTTGTCATTTTTTATGGAAGTTAAATCTAAGTACATCTTTAAAACCCCCAATAACAAGTAACATTATAACCGGGGTAAAAAATACTGTCAACTATTTTACTTGTTAACTACCAGTTCAAGGGTTTCTTTAGCGATCATCAATTCTTCATTGGTTGGAATTACCATGATTTTCACTTTCGAGTCCGGAGTAGAAATTATTGCTTCCTTACCTCTTATTTTATTTTTCTCTTCATCAAGGGTTGCCCCAAGAAACTCCAAATATTTGCAAACTTCCTTGCGCACCACATCCGAATTTTCCCCCACACCTGCCGTAAAAACTATGGCATCAACGCCATTCATGGCAGCGGCATAAGCCCCAATATATTTTGCTACCTGGTAACAAAACATTTCCAGAGCAAGCTTAGCTTTATCATCCCCGGCAGATGCCCTTTCCTCAATATCTCTAAAGTCGCTGTAGCCAGATATTCCTAAAACACCGCTCTTTTTATTTAAAATATCATTAACCTGAGCGGCCGACAATCCTTCCTTTTCTTGGATAAAGGTCACAATAGCTGGATCAATATTCCCCGAACGGGTTCCCATCAGAAGACCCTCTAAAGGAGTAAAACCCATAGAAGTATCTATCGATTTCCCTTCTTTTACCGCCGCCACACTTGAACCATTTCCCAGGTGACAGGTAATTATTTTTAGTTCATTTAGTGGCTTTCCAAGGATTTCTGAAGCTTTATAGGCAACGTACTTGTGGGAAGTTCCGTGAAAACCATACCGTCTAATCCCGTATTTTTCATACCAGTAATACGGTACGCCGTAAAGGTACGCTTTCCTGGGCATGGTCTGATGAAAAGCCGTATCAAAAACACCCACCTGCGGAGTATTTGGCAGGAGTTTTTGACAAGCTCTTATGCCTAAAATATTTGGAGGGTTGTGCAAAGGAGCCAGGTTAACACATTCCTCAACAGCTTTAAGGATTTCTTCATTGATAATAACTGAGCCGGAAAATTTTTCTCCACCATGCACAATTCTGTGGCCAATCGCAGTAATTTCTTCTAAATTACGCAAAATGCCGTATTCTTCCCGTACTAACTCTTCTAAAACTGCATTAATTGCAACCTCATGATTGACAAAAGGTTGCTCCTTTTTGATTTTTTCCCGGCCGGGAAGATCAATTATTAACCGCGAACCTTCTAACCCAATCCTTTCTACCAAGCCTTTTGCTAATACCGTTTCCTTCTCCATGTCCAGTAACTGATATTTAAGGGATGAACTACCGCAGTTTAGCACGAGTACTTTCACAAAATATGCCCCCTTTTACGAAAATTTAAAAGCGCCAAAGGCGCCTTAAATACCATAATATGATTGAACCGCAGTTATAGCTACCAAGTTTACAATTTCATCCACACTACAGCCCCGGGACAAATCATTTACCGGCTTGGCCATACCCTGCAATATTGGTCCGATCGCTTCTCCCCCAGACATTCTCTGAGCAAGTTTATATCCTATGTTTCCCGACTGCAAATCGGGGAATATCAAAACATTTGCTCGTCCGGCCACTTCACTTCCAGGAGCTTTCTGGGCACCTACCGCAGGGACAATTGCCGCATCTACCTGAAGTTCTCCTTCAATTTTTAAATCGGGTCGGAGACGATTGGCAATTCGTGCGGCCTCCCGCACTTTTTCAACCAACTCATGTTCGGCACTTCCTTTAGTTGAAAAAGATAACAATCCCACATAAGGAGTTATTCCTAACAACTTTTGCGCAGTCATAGCTGATGCAATAGCAATTTCCGCTAACTGCTGGGAATTAGGATCGGGGTTAACAGCGCAATCGGCAAAAAGCATTATTCCATGCTCGCCAAATTGCGGATTAGGAATTACCATAATAAATGCTCCGGAAACAACTGAAAACTCCGGCTTGGTTTTTATTATCTGTAAGGCCGGACGTAAAACATTGGGGGTTGGACTTAATGATCCTGCCACTAAACCATCGGCATCTTCAGCTTTAACCATAAGCGTTGCATAGTAAAGGGGATCATTTATTAGTTCATACGCTTTTTCCAAGGTCATTCCCTTATTTTTTCTAAGTTCATACAAAAGATTAGCATATCTATCCCGGTTATTATCTTTTAACGGATCAATGATAGTAACTCCATTAAGATCTACATTTAAATTTTTTGCTCTTTCGGCAATTTCTTTTTCGTTGCCTAATAAAATTATTTTAGCTAATTGTTGATTGATAATTTCACTCGAAGCTTTAATAACACGATCATCTTTACTTTCCGGAAGTACAATTGTTCTTTTAAATTCTCGGGCTTTGCTTTTCACTTTTTCAATAAAATTTAACATAAAAAAGCCTCCCGACTTTTTTCAACATTATTTTTACCAATTTATTTATATCATACCCAATAAAGTTTTTCTATCCAAAATATTAAATTTTAAATTTTTTTATATTTCTTATATTTCAGACTCAGGAGTGAAAAGCTTTGTGGTTATTAGTAAGAAAAAATAAAGCCTGGTTATTATTTTTGTTTTTTCTTATTTTCATTTTAAACCCAATGGCAGTTTACCAGGGTGCAAAGTCCGGGGTAGACCTGTGGCTGCAAATCATCATTCCTACCTTACTTCCTTTTTTCATAGTAGCTGAACTTTTAAATAAAAACGATGTGTTTTTAATGCTTGGTTCCATTTTCGAGTTTATTTTAAGGCCTCTTTTCAACGTTCCGGGAGTTGCAGCCCTATCGATTGTTATGGGATTTATGTCCGGTTTCCCGGTAGGCAGCATTGTGGTTGCAAACCTTAGGGAGCAAAAGTTAATCACCCGGGAAGAAGGAGAACGGCTTTTAGCGTTCACCAATAACGTAAGTCCCCTTTTTCTTATATCAACCGTAGGCATAACATTGTTTAACAACCCCCTTTACGGTTCATTTTTGTTAATCGGCCATTACGGTGCAAGTATAACAATAGGTTTGATCTTGGGAATTGGTGCACGGAGAAAAAGAGAAATAAGTAAATCGACAAATTTTGCGATCATAACTTCTTCTTCCAATCTTCCATTCGGCAAAACTCTCCAAGAAGCCATTGAAACTGCTTTTCACAAAATATTTTTAGTGGGGGGCTTTATTATCTTTTTTGCTGTGGTAATATCGTTAGCCGAAAAAACTTTTTTACCAAATTCCGGAATAATAACAGCCCTTTTTGCTGGTTTCTTGGAAATTTCCAACGGAATAAAAAAAATTGCGGAGTTAAATTTCACTCCGCTAACAAAATTTATCTTAACGAGTTTTATTTTAAGTTTTGGAGGAATTTCAGTACTGGCCCAAATTATAGCCCTAATTTCCAGAACTGATTTAACAGCAAAGCTTTACTTAAAAACACGGCCACTGCACGGTCTATTAAGTACTGGAATTTCAACTATGCTTTTCTTAAAAGTTACCATGCCGGTTGCTACAGGACAAAATTCTCCAATTTTAAATTCCCCAAAACTTTTGTCAATTTCAGTAGTTTCAGCTTTGGTATTTTACCTTTTTCTTCATTTTTTAAAAAAGCTTTCAAAAAAATTTATTTCTTAAGTTCTTCAAGACCTTTTGTTACTTCCTGTAAAGCGGCATTTAAATTAAAAGCCAGCTTTTCCAAAACCTCTACCGCATACTGCCGCGCCCCCTGCTTTAATTCAAGGGCGGTACTATTGGCTTTTGCAATAATCTCTCTTGCTCTTTCCTCGGCAATCTTAAGCATTTCCGATTCGCTTAACCACTTTTCCCCTTGCTGCTTTGCTCTTTCCAAAATCTCCTCCGCCTCTATTTTAGCTTTGGCTAAAAGATTTTCCCTGGATTCAAGAACTCCCTTAGCTTTACTTATTTCATCCGGCAAGATACTCCTAATTTTATCAATATACATCAGCAGTTGTTCCTCATCCATTAAAACTTTTCCTGTTAAGGGAATTTTAGGACTATCAATTATTTTATCTTCAAGCTCCTCTAATATTTTCAATATATCCATTCATTAACACCCTTCCTTCTGAAATTTTTCCCTTAATTTTAATTCGACATATTCAGGTACCAATCCTTTTAAACATCCTCCATACATAGCTACTTCCTTTACAGCACTTGAACTTATGAACGAATATTCTGCTTTGGTCATTAAAAAAATAGTTTCAACCCACGGCACCAACTTTTTATTGGTTAAAGCCATCATAAATTCATTTTCAAAATCCGAAATAGCTCTAAGTCCCCGAATTATAACCTGAGCGTTTTTGGCTTTTAAATAATTAACCGTTAAGCCCTCAAAACTATCGATTTCAATATTAGGGTAATATTTCAACGTTTCCCGCAACATATCCAAGCGTTCTTCCAGGGTAAATAAAGGTTTTTTCATTGGATTTTTGGCAATAGCAACAATTAAACGGTCAAAAAGCTCGGCCGCTCTTTCAATAATATCCAGATGACCGTTGGTTATAGGATCAAAACTACCCGGATAAACTGCTATGCGCAAATTATTCTCCCCCTCGCTTTAATTGATAAAACCCCAGTAACGTATTCCCGTATACAGCTTCCCTTATCAACCCCAGCTTTTCAGAGCTTATATTTAAACCAATTTTTTTTGCCGTTTCAACCACGATAAGACCGGTTTCTTTTAGTAACCCTAATTGTAAAATAGTCAATACCGCCCTTTCTTCAAAACCATATCCGTAGGGCGGGTCCAAAAATATCAAATCAAACTTCTCATTAATGTGGGGTAAAATTTTAAAAATATCTCCTAAAATCGCTTTTGCCCGGTCCCCATAGCCTAAATTTTCAATATTTCGGCGCAAACAGCTAAAAGCTTCTCTATCGGCTTCAATAAAATAAGAAAACTTAGCCCCCCGACTTAATGCTTCCAAGCCAAGGTTTCCGGTTCCCGCAAAACCATCAAGGACAACCGCATCTATTACCCTATACCCTAAAATATTAAACATCGCTTCTTTAACCCGGTCCGAAGTTGGTCTGGTTTTTAAGCCTTTAGGTGCAATTAATTTTCTACCCCGGGCATCTCCTGTTATTATCCTCATTTTTTACCACCATCAATGTATAATTTTAATGTTTGGCGGAAATACTACCTAATGCTCCGGAAGAGAGCAAATTCTATACACCCTCCCCCATTTGCTCTTCCTCCGGTTTCTCCTCTCTTTGCTGGCGTAATGCCAGCATTTTTTTTAAAGATACTGCAAAATATCTTTTATCCTAATTTCATAATTTTCTTTTTTCCAAAAAATATTCTTAGGATAATAATTTACATTTAGTTTTGGTTTTACAGCACGAGTCCAATAAGGAGTTAAACCATACTCCCTTAAATATAATAAATATTCCCGGACCAAAGCATCCTCTCCTAAATTAACAACTGCCATGCGAATTGTTTCCGTTTCCTCGGTAGTTGGAATACAATAAAAACTGCGGCAAACAAAAGGCCGAAAGGCATAAATTTCACATTTTCTATCTTTTTCATTTAAAAACACACAAGCTCCATTTTCATTTCTTTTTAAAATTATATCAATTTCCCAACCTTTAATAAATATTTCAGTATAATCTCGTAGAAAATGATAAAGGTCAATATTTTGTCCATTTTTTTCCCCTAATCCTCTTCGAAGCATAATAACATCAACATTAGTTAAAGGAATTCTTTCATAACAACATTTTATACAGTTAAGACAACTTTTTGTTCCTGCTTCCCGGTAATATTCCCCTGCTTCTACAAGGTTTTCCAACGCTTTAAGGTAGTCGGTAACGGTAGCATCGGGATCTATTTTTAAAGCGTACCCTCTTAAATTGGCAATAATTTTTGCGATAATTTCCACTTTTTGCAAGAACCCTTTCCTCCCTTATAAAATTTCTTCCTTTGTCACACACTACTCGCTGAGGTGATAATTTTGGCAATAATGGAGCTTCTTAATACTTTAGGAGTAACAATTGACATGGCCGTTGAAGCCCACGAATTATTAAGAGGTGAAGCGGGGATTGAAATTCCCGGAGTTAAAGTGATTAAAGATAAAAAGGAAAATTATGAAATAACCAAAGTTGAAATTCTAAACGAGCAGGGTGCAGCTCACTTGCAAAAACCCATCGGGAATTATGTTACAATTGATGCCCCGGTGCTTCGAAGTCAAAACAGAACTGCCCAGAAAGAAATTATGTTGGCCTTGGCAAATATTCTAAAAACAATGCTAACAATAAATGATGAGCGACCCATATTAATAGTAGGGCTTGGAAACTGGCACGCCACTCCCGACGCGCTGGGCCCAAAAGTGGTAGACAATATTTTCGTTACGCGCCATTTGTTTAACTTAAAACATGAAGCCCTGAGCAAGGGTTTTAAAAATGTTGCAGCTATTTCCCCCGGAGTCTTAGGTATTACAGGAATTGAAACGGTAGAAATTGTTCAAGGCATTGTTGAAAAAATCAATCCTTCCTTTGTAATTGCCGTAGATGCTTTAGCTGCCGCCAATGTAGAAAGAATTTGTTCTTCTATTCAAATTGCAGATACAGGAATAAATCCAGGATCAGGGATAGGGAACCAACGTCCAGGATTAAATCGTGAAGTTTTGGGAATTCCGGTAATCGCCATTGGCTGCCCAACGGTGGTTAACGCAGCTATTATCGCCAAAAATACCCTGGAAATGTTTTTAGATAAATTCAGTTCATCAAAACAATTTTACCAATTTTTAAAAGCCAGGCAAGCGGGAATAATTACCTTAGTCCGGGAAGTTTTAGAGCCATTTACTAATAATCTTACGGTAACACCAAAAGAAATTGATTTTTTATTGTTAAATCTTGCTAAAGTAATAGCCGGGGGCATTACCATGGCAGTACACGAAAACGTCCAGCCGGAAAATGTGGAAATCTACTTAAATTAAAGGGGACAGGAGGTTAACCCCCTCTGCCCCACAAAAAGTTAGTTAGACTTTTCCAGAAAGCTGTTGCTCCGCTTGCTGAATTAATTTTTTGACCATATTGCCCCCTAATCTACCCCATTGTTTTGCCGGGATATCGCCACCATATTGTCCCGGCTGAACATTAACTCCAACTTCCCGGGCAGTTTCCCATTTTAATTGTTCTAAGGCTTGCTTGGCTTGAGGTACTACCACTTCATTTCGTGCCATTTTTTATGCCTCCTTTTTAGGTAGTAGGAAATTGACCACTTAACTGGGATTCCGCTTGCTGAATTAACTTTTTGACCATATTGCCACCTAATCTACCCCATTGTTTTGCCGGAATGTCTCCACCATATTGTCCCGGTTGAATATTAAGCCCAACTTCCCGAGCAGTTTCCCACTTGAACTGCTCTAAAGCCTGTTTGGCCTGAGGCACTATAATTTCATTCCGAGCCATCTTTATCACCTCCTTTTCTGGATTGGTACTCTTATTTTTTCTCGGTTAATTTTTTTTATGCGAGTAAGATTAATCCTCAACTGGCTTGATATTCTCATTTCCGGTATTTTTTGTTTTTAAAATAACTTTGTTTACGTCAACCCCGACTTCATTGGCCAATTCAAACATAAACTGCCGGTGTTCGGGAGTAAGCTCAAAATTTTTTTTAGCTTTCTTAGGCATTTTTTCACCTCCTCTTGAAAATTAGTTTTTATTCAGCACCAAAACTTTATAACAAGAAAACAAAAATTTTATCGGTATTTTTATTTGTAAAATTGGTAATAATAAAAAAAAATTACGGGAGGAAGCAAAAATGAAAGAAAAAAAGACATTTAACCTTTACCGCGACGTCTATTTACTGGACGATAAATTTTTTGCTGAAGTTAACAGAAATGAAGCTAAGAAAAAAAACTTGGAGCATGAAAAAAGGCAGACCAAGTAACGGTCTGCCTTTTGTTAATTTTTTTGAAGCATATTAATTTTATCTCCATATTTCTCCAAAGCAAGGGTAATAAGCGCACGATGATTTTCCTTATTGGTTAAGATCTCATCTGCTTCCTTTTTAGCTAAAAACAATATGGCTTGATCTCGCACAATATCGGCAAGTTTAAATTCCCAGGCCCCTGACTGACGGGTTCCGCTAAGTTCTCCTGGCCCTCTTAATTTCAAATCTTCCTCGGCAATTTTAAATCCATCATTGTATTTTTCCATAATTTTCATCCTAACAATACCTTCCTGATTTCTGGGGTTTCCTAAAAGAAAACAGTAGGATTGATGCTCACCCCGGCCTACCCGACCGCGAATTTGATGAAGCTGGGCTAAACCAAAACGCCAGGCATCCTCTATAATAATAACATTGGCATTGGGCACATCAACTCCCACTTCAATTACCGTAGTCGAAACCAAGATTTGAATATTATTTTTACGGAAGTTTTCCATTACCTCTTCTTTTTCCGCAGGTTTTAACCGTCCGTGCATTAAACCCCACTTAAACTGGGGAAATTTTTTAGAAAGCTTTTCGTAAAGCTTAGTAACTGCCTCTACTTGGAGCTTTTCCGACTCTTCAACCAGGGGGCAAACCACATAACCCTGGCGTCCTTCAGCAACTTGCTTTAATAAAAAGGCGTAAGCTTTACCTTTATCCTGAGAAGAAAGCCAATATGTTTTAATCGGTTTTCTCCCCGCAGGTAAAGCATCAACAATAGAAACATCTAAATCACCGTATAAAGTTAAAGCAAGCGTACGGGGAATTGGGGTAGCCGACATAACTAACTGGTTAACATATAACCCTTTTTCCACAAGACTACTTCGTTGTTCCACTCCAAACCGGTGCTGTTCATCGATCACAGCCAGCCCTAAATTATCAAAAATAACAGCTTCCTGAATCAAAGCATGGGTTCCAATTATTACATCAGCGTACCCATTTTTAATGGCTTTATAAACTGCTTCTTTCTTGCCCGATGATAAACTCCCCGAAAGCAAAACTACCTTTATCCCGAGAGGAGCAAAAAGACGGCTTAAGTTCAAATAATGCTGTTCCGCTAAGATTTCAGTGGGCGCCATTAAAGCCCCTTGAAACCCCGCTTCCACTGCTTTCACCAGAGCAAGGGCAGCTAAAATGGTTTTACCGCTCCCCACATCTCCCTGCACCAAGCGATTCATTGGTTTTTTAGCTGCTAAATCTTCTTTTATTTCTCTCCAAACCTTCTCCTGGGCTGAAGTCAGTTTAAAAGGGAGCGAATCAATAAATTTTTTCTCTAACTCTCCACTTCCTGCAATTACAATCCCGGGCTTTTTCTGATAATTTTCTTTATATAATCCAATGGCCAGGAAAAACAAGAGAAATTCTTCAAAAACCATTCGACGTCGCGCTAATTCGGACTGTTCGCTGCTTTCCGGAAAATGTAAATTCATTAAAGCTTGCTTAAGGTCTGGCAAACTATATTTCCTTAAAATTTCCTCCGGTAAAGGCTCGGTGATTTCCTCAAGATATTTGTCAAGAGCATTTTTAATTAACTGGCGAAATGTTTTGGGGGAAAGGTTTTCCGTTAACGGATAAATTGGTACTAAGCGATTGGTATGGAGTAATTCTTTATCCCAAAATTCATACTCATAAACATAAATATTTGTTTCGAAAAATCTCTTTTCAACTTTTCCGTAAAAATAAACTTTTTTTCCTTTAATAAAAACATTTTTTAGATAAGACTGGTTAAAAAAACAACCATAGGCAGTACCGGAACCGTCGTTAATCCCAACTTTTAATATTTTTAACTTGTCCCTGGGTATAACTTCTTTCACCTCAACTACAGTTCCTAATACCGTTGTCACTTCATCATTAATTAATTCACTTATTTTTTTTAAAGAACTGCGATCCTCATAACGTTTCGGAAAGTAGTAAATTAAATCTTTTACCGTCTCAATTTTTAACTTTTGCAAAAGTTTGGCTTTTTGTGGCCCTACGCCTTTTAAGTACTGAACCGGAATATCCATAGCAAAACTCCTTATCCTTACTCTTTTAGCATTTTCTTTGGTATCAATTTTCCATTGCCCCTTGCAAAACCTTTAGCTTTTTGATATCTTTTACATGTATATATTTTAGCACAGTAAGAGCAGGAGGTGTACTTTATGGCTAAAGTTTGCGAAATCTGCGGGAAAGGCGTAGTTTATGGTCATCAAATAAGCCATTCGAATATTCATACTAAAAGAAAATGGCTCCCCAATTTACAAAGAGTACGGGCTGTTGTTAATGGAACCCGAAGAAGAATAACCGTTTGCACTACCTGCCTGAAATCAGGTAAAGTACAAAGAGCATAGAATAAAGTCGTGCAAAAGCACGGCTTTTTTCTTTAAAAAAAAACGCCAAAATTGGCGTTAGGTATTTTTTTCTTTATATTCTTTTATTTCTTTTCCTGAAAAAGTGTATTTTTCTCTACAAAAATGACAGACCGCTTCAACTATTTCCTCATCTTTTACCTCAGAGTAAAGTCCTATTAAATGAGGTAAAAGCTTTTCTCTGCTGCAACTGCATAAAAAACCAACAGGTTTTTTTACGTAAATTTCGGTCTTATAAGGATTTACCACTTCTTGAATAATTTCTTCGATATGTTTACCTTGCTGTAGTTGATAGGTTAGAGACTGCTGTTCTCCTAAATTTTGTTCAAGAGTACTAATTATTTCTTCCGGTGCTCCCGGCAAAATTTCAATTAAACATCCTCCCGCCTGAGCGACTGAACCATCGGGATTAACCAAAACTCCCAAGTTAAAAACATTGGGCCTTTGTTCCGAGTAATACAAATAGTAAGCCACATCTTCGGCAATTTCTCCAGACACTAATTGCACGGTACCGGTATATGGTTCCTTTAATCCTAAATCCTTTGTTACGTATAAATGACCTTTGCCTATTCCCCGTCCCACATCAAGTTTGTTGGCATCATTAAGTGGCAATTCGACTTCCGGATTAAACAAGTAACCACGAACCATGCCATCATTTCCCGCCGAACATACTATCCCACCTAAAGGTCCATCACCAAAAATTCTAAGGGTTAATAAATCACCGGGGTTTTTTAAATCGGATGCTAAAATAATCGTTGCGGTCAGGGCCCTTCCAAGGGCCGCCGTCGCCAAACGGGATAAGTTATGCCGTTTTCTTGCTTCCTCAACGGTTTGCCTACTACTAACTCCCGTAAACCTTATAAATTCCCCTGCCATACCTTTTACTAAATAATCGCTCAATGTTACTACTCCTTTCTTAAATCACCTACGGTTTTTACTACGTTGCCTGTAACAATATCAATTATTTTTATATCCCGGTCAATTATCGCAATTGTTGGTACAGGCTCAAAACCTTTGGGAAGGGATGGTGAACCTGGATTAAGCAGTATGCAGTTGGAAAACTTTTCAATTTGCCAAACATGGGAATGACCATGAATAACTATATCGGCAAGCTCCAAATAATTTTCTTTTAACTTTTCAAAATCATGAACAACCATGAGCTTTTTACCCCGATATTCGGTTAAGAAAAAAGGGGAAAAAAAGGGAATCCCCAGGAATGTTTCATCAACTTCCGCATCGCAATTTCCCCGTGCAATATAAATTTTTTGCTTGATGCTTTTTAAATATTTTGCTAAACCGGCCGGATCATAGCCTTCCGGTAATGGGTTTCTCGGCCCATGGTATAAGACATCCCCGGCACAAAGGATAAATTCGGTATCTTTAAGAAAATCGTAAGCTTTGATAAATCTTTGTAAACTTCCGTGAATATCACTTATAACCCCAATTGCCAAACCAAACCCTCCAGTTTATACTTTCTTAAATAAATTTGCCATTTCAATAGCCGCTAAGGCTGCCTCCCAGCCCTTATTCCCGGCTTTTGTACCAGCCCTTTCAATGGCCTGCTCGATGGTATCGGTGGTTAATACGCCAAAGATTACCGGCTTGTTAGCCTCCAAACCAACCGCAGCAATTCCCTTGGCTACTTCAGCCGCTACATAATCAAAATGAGGAGTTGCTCCGCGGATTACTGCCCCCAAACAAATAATTGCATCATAATCTTTGTGAACTGCTCTTTTGGCAACTAATGGTATTTCAAAGGCCCCAGGCACCCAGATAACATCAATATTGGTGTTTTCTACTTCATGCCGGGTCAAACAATCCAAAGCTCCAGCTAAAAGCTTTTGGGTGATAAATTCATTAAACCGGCTAACAATTATTCCAATTTTTAATCCTTTCCCGTTAAGCTTTCCTTCAAATACCTGCATTTTTTATTCCCCTTTCCTTTAGTTTTCAGTTAGATTTAAGAGATGTCCTAATTTTTTCTTTTTTGTAAGCAGATACTTTTTATTTTCTTTTTTAGGTGGAATTTCTATCGGTACCCTCTCAACAATCTCTAAACCATAGCCTTCAAGCCCCTTAATTTTCTTAGGATTATTTGTCATAAGCCGGATTTTTTTAATTCCTAAATCGGCTAAAATTTGCGCGCCAATTCCATAATCCCGCAAATCCGCTGGAAAACCTAACGCCTCATTAGCTTCAACGGTGTCTTTTCCCATATCCTGCAAGTGATAAGCTTTTATCTTATTTGCCAGCCCAATTCCTCTTCCTTCTTGACGCATATATAACAGTACTCCGCGTCCTTCTTTTTCAATCATTTTAAGAGCTGTTTGCAACTGGTCTCCACAGTCGCACCGTAAGCTTCCGAAAACATCACCGGTAAGACATTCGGAATGCACTCGCACTAAAACCGGCTCACCATCAGCAACATTTCCTTTTACTACCGCCAAGTGGGTTTGATGGTCTAAAAGACTTTCGTAAGCAACAGCAACAAATTCCCCGTATTTTGTAGGAAGCATGGCAAAAGCTCCCCGTTCTACCAGCTTTTCGTTACGACGACGATATTGAATTAATGAGGCAATGGTAATGATTTTTAAATTATGTTTTTGCGCAAATTCCAGCAAATCCGGAACTCTAGCCATCTGTCCATCGTCACGCATAATTTCACAAATCACTCCTGCAGGATACAGTCCGGCCAGCCTTGCCAGATCCACAGCCGCTTCAGTATGGCCTGCCCGCCTTAATACCCCTCCTTCTTTTGCCCGCAGGGGAAAGATATGTCCAGGCCGGCGAAAATCCTGCGGTCGTGCTTGCGGGTCTATTAATTTTAAAATGGTTTTAGCTCTTTCCGCAGCTGAAATTCCGGTATGGGTATCCACGGCATCAACCGACACGGTAAAGGCTGTATGATGAGGATCGGTGTTTTGCGTTACCATTATTGGAATTTCTAATTCATCCAAGCGCTTTCCTTCCATAGGAACACAGATAAGACCTCTACCGTATTTTGCCATGAAATTTATTATTTCCGGAGTTACCTTTTCTGCGGCACAAACTAAGTCTCCCTCATTTTCCCGATCTTCATCATCAACCACAATTACCATTTTCCCCTGTTTTAAATCTTCTAAAGCCTCTTCAATGGTGTTAAAGCCCATTTATTTCTCCCCCTATCTTTTATAAAAAGCCATGTTCGGCCAGAAAATTTAGGTCTATTTTACGGGATGCTCCCTGTTTTTTTATAAAACTAAAAACATACTTTGCTAAAATATCCGCTTCCAAGTTTACCGGAGAACCAATTGTTTTATAGCCTAAAGTAGTATTTTTAAACGTATGGGGAATTATTGAGACAGTAAATGAATCGTTATAAACATCAACTACCGTCAAGCTTATGCCATCAACCGCGACCGACCCTTTTGGAACCAAATACTGTAAAAAACCTTCGGAAGCTTTTATTTTTATTATTTTGGCAATTTCTTTTGCTCTTATTTCAACTATCCACCCCACTTCATCCACATGACCTTGAACAATATGTCCTCCCAAACGATCCGTAGGCCGTAGAGTTCTTTCAAGATTTACCCTATCCCCGGGACTTAAGAATTTTAAATTTGTTTTAGTATAAGTTTCGGGCATAACATCCGCCTCAAAATAATCGTTGCCAAAATTGACCACCGTAAGGCAAGTACCGTTAACAGCGATGCTATCACCTAATTTTATATCTTCAAGAATTGTCTTGGCTTCAACGGTTAATGTTAACGACTCTCCGCTTTTTTTAATTTCCCGAACTCTTCCCAGCTCTTCTACAAGACCTGTAAACATTTTACCCTCCTGAAAAATAGCCTTCAATAAAAACATCTTCCCCAAAACGTCTTAACTTGTGTATTGCTAACGGCAAGGCATCTTTCATTAAACTTATTTTTAAATCACCAATTGGTCCGGGAGCATTTTTCCCCCCAACTATCTTGGGTGCAATAAAGATATATGCTTTGTCCGCAAGTCTATTTTGTAGTAAACTCGCATGGACCACTGCTCCGCCCTCAACCAAAATTGAAATGATTCCAAGCCTGGAAAGTTCCAAAAAAGCCTCTTTAATGTTAATCCTATTTTCCCCTAAAGGAGTAGTTATAATGTGACCAAATCCGTTGCTTACATGTTTTGGTAGTTTTTTACTGGCGGTAATTAAAATATTTTTCTCCTTTTCAAGTTGAAAAATATTTAGACCTTCCGGTAAATTTCCACTTCCAGATAAAACTATGCGGTAGGGATTTCGCCCCTGAGGTATCCGACAAGTTAACAGTGGATTATCTATAATTAAGGTCTTTGCTCCCACCAAAACTGCATCATATTCATTCCGTAACCTATGGACAAAACTCCGGCTTTTCTCACCGGAAACCCAACGGGAGTCATAAGTTTCGGTGGCAATTTTACCATCAACCGTCATCGCCCATTTTAAAGAAATAAAAGGTAGCCCCGTTTTAATAAACTTAAAAAATTTTTCATTAAGGTAAAAAGCCTCTTCCGCCAAAACCCCTTCAACAACTTCAATTCCTGCATTTCGTAAAATTTCAATACCTTTTCCGGAAACCTTGGGATTCGGGTCCCGTACGGCAACTACCACCTTTTTTATACCTGCCGCAATTATCGCATCGGTACAAGGTGGTGTTCGTCCATAGTGACAACATGGCTCTAAAGTTACGTACATGGTACCGCCACGGGCTTTTTCCCCGGCCACTTTTAATGCTTCCCGTTCAGCATGGGGTAAGCCAGCTTTTTTATGGTATCCTTCCCCTACAATATTTCCATCTTTATCAACAATAACAGCTCCCACTACAGGATTTGGCGAAGTTCTTCCCAAAGCTCTTTTAGCAAGCTTTAACGCCCTTTTCATTAACTGCTGGTCGTTCATATTAACCCCTCGCAAAAAATTTAAAACCCCAAAGCTTCTGCTTCGGGGTAAAAAGGTACAATAAGAGTATTAATACCTTCTCCCATCCAGACTTTAACTGTCGGCTCCGGAATTTCACCGGATCTATCCGTAAATTTTTACGGACTCGCGGGCTTTACCGCCGGTTAGGAATTCCACCTGACCCCGAAGGTAGTAAGATTAAGCAGTATTAAATTAATTTAATTATATTAAGAGGTATTTTTGCTGTCAATAATTTAGCTCTTTTGACAAACTTCTATCAAGTCTTTTAGGTTTTTAATTACATCACCCTTAAACAAAAAGCTACCGGTAACAAGAAAATTCGCCCCGGCCTCAATCACTAACGGAGCCGTTTGTAAATTTATCCCGCCATCAACACCCAATAAAATTTCCTGAGGAGCTTTACAAACCATACTTTTCACTTTCCTTATCTTCGTAAGTTGATTATTAATGAAGCTTTGGCCACCAAAACCAGGATTAACGGACATTATCAATATTAAATCTATTAAATCCAAAAGATATTCAAGATTTTCCGGTAGAGTTGCAGGATTTAAAGCTATTCCAGCTTTTTTCCCCGAATCCTTAATCTTTTGAAGTAAGCGGTGGGGATGCCTGGTACTTTCCCAGTGGATAGTTATCATATCCGCCCCCGCTTCAATAAAGGGCTCGATTAAACTTTCCGGCTTTTCAACCATTAAATGCACATCAAAAATCAAATTAGTTTTTGCTCTTAAGCTTTTTACAACCGGTGGACCAAAAGTTAAATTAGGTACAAAATGCCCGTCCATAATATCCAGATGTAAATATTTTGCCCCACCTGTTTCCAGTTGTTTTAAAACAAGTTCAAGATTACTGAAATCTGCATTTAAAATTGAGGGCGCAATATTAACAAGCAAGTTAACTGCTCCTTTCGTCACTGGTAATTTCTTCTAAAAAGGTTAAATAGTTTTCATAACGAAAGGGCGGAATTTCCCCGGTTTCCAGAAGTTCTCTCACCCGGCAGTTTGGTTCCTTAACATGAAGACAGTTAGGAAAATAACAATATTTCCGATTTTGATTAAATTCAGGAAAATAGCTCTGCAGCTCTAATTTATCCATTTCCGGCAAAGTTAAATTACTAAATCCTGGAGTATCCGCAATAAATCCGCCAAAGGGTAATTTTATTAACTCCACGTGCCTGGTGGTGTGTCTGCCCCTTTTTATTTTAGGACTTACCTCTCCGGTAGCCAATTTTGCTCCCGGTACCAATCGATTAATTAAAGTACTTTTTCCCACTCCCGAAGGCCCTGCTAAAACGGAAATTTTTTGGTTTAAATAATCAGTTAACTCATCAATCCCCGTGTCACCTCTGGCAGTAATGGCAACAACCTTTGGCAATATTTTTTTATAATACTCAAAAAGCTTTTGGCTTTCCGGATTCACCAAATCAAATTTATTAAATACCAAAACCACTTCAAGCCTTAAAGCATATGCCATTACCAGCAACCGATCAATTAATTCGGTACTGGGAAAGGGATCAGCAAAAGCAAATACAAGCAATACTTGATCGACATTGGCAATTGGTGGTCTTATCAACTCGTTTTTACGGGGTAGTAAGCTTTCGATAACTCCCTCAGAATTAGGAACCAGTTCTCTGATTATTACCCTATCACCGGTTAAAATTTTTATATTATCTTTTTTAAACTTCCCGCGCGCTTTACACATGTAAATAGCTTTTCCGGTATCAACATAATAAAACCCTGCATAATTTTTAACAACGAGACCTTCCAATGAATTAGTTCACCTCCTTGTCTTCTATCACCACATCATCTAAATACACTTTAATTCTCCCTTTTCCATAATAGTATACTTCTTTTTCCAGAACGGTTCCTGGCTCTTCACTATCATTAGCATAAACAATTACTTCAGAAGTTCTTGCATCTTTTACAACAATTTTTACCGAATGTTTCTGGCCATCATTTGGCACCGCTAAAGTCACTAAAACCGACTTTCTCACCGGGCCAGGGCCACGAGATACGGTAATTCTAACTTTTGAGCCTTCCTCCACTAAACTCCCCGGAAGGGGATTTTGAGTAACAACTTGCCCGGCAAAATATTCGGTACTATCTACCTCTTTAATAGTATCATCAAGGACTAATTTCACCTGCTGCAGTGTTTTTCGAGCCTCTTCAATTTGTTTGCCCCTCAAATCAGGTACGGTAATCCAGGCCGGTTTTGCTCCCTTGCTTAAAATAAGTTTTATTTTGTATCCCTTTTCCACTTCAGTGTTTGGTTCTGGGTCCTGTTCAATAACGGTACCCGGTGCTAAACGTTCGTCATATATTTCGTTTATTTCACCTACTTTTAATCCTGCATTTTCCAAAATCACCCGGGCATCATGAATATCTTTTTCCCGCACATCGGGAACCAGCACCATTTCCTTTCCTTTACTAACAACCAAATAAATCGGTCGAGCAACTTTAACCCTTTCTCCCGGTAAAGGGTCAATAGAAATCACTTTATCCTTGGGAACTGTTTCGTGGTATGCCGAGGAAATATTGATATTGGTAAAACCAAGTTCCTCTAACTTTTGCTTCGCCTCCCCAATTCCAAGCCCGCGAACCTCGGGAATCACCGCTTCTTTGACATTAAAATAATTATACAAAAAATACCCCAAACCACCAATTAAAGCCAGAAACAAAGCCACCAGGGCTATGATTCCGGAAGTTTTCAATCTTTTTTTACCGCGAACTTCCGGAAACTGGTTTTTATCCAATATAATGGTCATCGTACTATCCTCAGCAAAATTTTCTTCCGGCAAATCCAATTTTTTTAAAGTGGCAATTAACTCATAAGCGGATTTATATCTTTGCTCTGGCTTTTTACTCAATAACTTCAAGATTATTCGGTCTAGTTCGTCAGGAATATTTTTATTATAAGAGGAAGGTGGTTTTGGAAGATCATTTATCTGCTTTAAAGCCACAGCAATTGGGGAATCACCGGTAAAAGGCAGTCTTTTTGTCACTAATTCATAAAACACCACTCCTAAAGAATAAAGGTCGGAAGCAAAAGTCAAGTTTTCACCTTTGGCCTGCTCGGGCGATAGGTAATGGACTGAACCCAAAATTTCTTTATCTTTGTTGATTGTCGAGGAGGTAACATTACCGGCAATGCCAAAATCGGTTAATTTGGCGATTCCTTCGGGAGTGATAATGATATTTTGTGGTTTTACATCCCGGTGCAAGATACCGTGTTGATGGGCATGACCCAAAGCCAAAGCAACCTGTAAAACAATCCTCACACTTTCACGTAAACCTAAATTTTTTTCTCGAATTATTTCTTTTAAATTTTTACCTTCAACATATTCCATCACTAAAAAATAAGTATTCTCTTCCTGTCCGACATCGTAAATGTTAACGATATTGGGATGAGAAAGGCTGGCAAGAGCCTTAGCCTCCCGTTTAAATCTTTCTACAAATTCTTCATCACTGGTAAATTCAGGTCGAAGAATTTTGATGGTTATGTAGCGGTTTAAAAGTAAATCCTGTCCTTTATAAACAACCGCCATCCCCCCGCCACCCAGGGTTTCAAGGATTTTATACCTACCGGCTAATACTCTCCCGATCATTTCTTCACCTCTCTCTCCTCGGCAAACCGGGCAAGAACCACGGTAATATTATCCCGGGACCCCTTAAGCAAAGCTTGCCGAATTAACTCATCCGCCAAGTTTTCTAGCGCCATTGTCTGATTTGTATCAAGGAATTCGGCAAGTTCAGCCTCCTTTATTCCGTCTAATAAACCATCGGTACAGAAAAGATAAAGATCCTGCGGGTGAACTTGAAACTTAACAATATCCACTTCCTCATTTGCCCCATCTAAAGCTTTGAGCAAAAGATGCCGGTAGGGATGGGAAATAGCATCTTCTTCCGTTATAATCCCTTGGGAAACCATTTTGGCCACATAAGTATGATCTTGCGTAAGCTTTAGCAATTTATTCGCCCTAAAGACATAAGCACGGCTATCGCCAAGGTGACCAATAAAAAGATTTTCCCCGGCAAATATACCCAAAGTTAAGGTTGTCCCCATTTCTTTTAAGTTTGCATCTTTATTTTGCTGCTCTTTAATTTTCTTATTTATTATTTGAAAAACTTCCTGAATGCTTTTTTCCGCTTCAGTTATTTCCCCGCTCCTAAATTGGGCAAAATATTCGGCAATGATTCTTACCGCTAATTGACTGGCAACGGCTCCGCCCGAATGGCCTCCCATTCCATCAGCAACCGCTAAAATGCTCTTTTTTTCGTCAATAAAATATGCATCTTCATTGAGAGCCCGTACCGGCCCTTTAGCTGTTTTCCCCACAATTTTCATTTTTACACCTCAAAATACTTTGCTTTTAATTGACCACAAGCTCCGTCAATCTCATCGCCTAACTCCCGGCGAACAGTAACGGGAATTCCTGCCCTTTTTAAAACTTCTTTAAACTTATTAATTTTTTCTACTGAAGGAGTTTTAAAATTTCTCTTTTCAATTGTATTGTACGGGATTAAATTAACATGAACAAGTTTTCTCTGCAATAACTGCGCAAGTTTCAAGGCGTGTTCAACGGTATCGTTAACATTTTCTATTAAAGCATACTCGAAGCTAACACGCCTTCCGGTTTTATCGATAAAGTACCAGGCAGCATCTAAAAGTTCCGCCAAACCCCAGCGTTTATTAATCGGGATTAATTCATTCCGGAGCGCATCATCTGGCGCATGCAAAGAAATGGCTAAAGTAACGGGAAGCTTTTCCTCGGCAAGAGCTTTAATTTGGGGTACCATTCCGCAGGTTGAAACGGTAATTTTCCGGTAACTAATATTTAAGCAGTCCTTTTCATTAATTTTCCGCATAAACTTAAGTACTTCGGTAAAATTATCTAAGGGTTCACCGCTCCCCATTAGCACTACCCGGGTAATTTTTTCCGAACTACTTGCTTTAAGCACCAGTATCTGTTCTATCATTTCCCCAGCCGTTAAATTACGCGAAAAACCCCCCAGCCCGGTAGCACAAAATTTGCAGCCCATTTTGCAACCCACCTGGGTGGATAGGCAAACGGTATTGCCGTAGCGATACTTTAATAAAACCGCTTCAATTCCCAGGTTATCTTTAAGCTTTAGCAAGTATTTAATGCTCTGTCCATCCCTTGATTTTTTGCTGTGAATAATTTTTAAAGAAGGCAACAAAAAATTTTCTTTAAGCTTTTCCCGCAATCTTACCGGTAGATTTGTCATTTTATTAAAATCCAATTCTCCGTGTTTAAAAATCCACTCATTTATCTGTTTTAAGCGAAAAGATTTTTCATTATTTTCCTTCAGCCAAGCCACTATTTCTTCCGAATTTAAATCTAAAAATGCCCTCATTTACTACCCGCCTTTTAACATAATTTTTTTAAAATTACACCAAAAAAACCATCTCCTATTTCCCCGGGAAGCAAACGTAGATAGTAATTATTTTTTACAATACCTAAATTAAAAAACCATTCTGGAGGCTTTACCAAAACAAAATTTGGGTTTTTTCTTAAAAAATTTTCCACAACCCCTTCATTTTCTTCCGGCTCGATACTGCAGGTTGAATAAACTAATATTCCTTCAGGTGGTAAAAGCTTGGATAAGTTGGTTAAAATCTCTAATTGATATTGAGATAACTTTATTATTTCTTCCTCGCTCTTTTGCCAGCGGGCATCCGGCTTTCGCGCCAGAACACCCGTACCTGAACAGGGTACATCGGCCAGAATCCAGTTAGGATTTACCCCATCGGGTAGCTTTAATCTTGTGGCATCCCCCAATAAACATCTTATAATATTAATCCCCAAACGGTGGGCATTTTCCTCAATTAATTTAAGTCTTCCGGGATGGACATCAAAAGCATAAATAATCCCTTTATTTCCCATAAGCTGTGCTAAGTGGGTAGATTTACCTCCCGGTGCCGCACACGCATCTATCCCCACCGAATTGGGTTCAGGGTTAATTAAATAGGCAATAAACATCGAGCCAGTATCCTGAATATAAAATAAGCCTTCATCGTACCCCGGTAGCTCTTTAACTCCAACCTTATCTAAAATTACCACTCCTTCGGGTAAATACGGCAGTTGTTTAAAATTAATGTTTTTTTCGTTTAACAGGTCACAATAAGCTTTTGGAGAGATTTTTAAGGTATTAATCCTTAAAGTTAGGTTCGGCTGATGGTTATTATACTTCAGTATCTCCACCGTTTTTGTGTATCCATATTGATTTAACCACCGCTTTACCATCCACTCGGGATGGGAATAAGCAATGGCTAAATACTCCACCTCATCGCTTACGTCTATTTTTGTAATTTCCTCTCGCCGCCTAATAAAATTACGTAAAACTCCATTAACAACTCCCGTAAATCCCCGATAATTGCGCTTTACCGCTTCAACCGTTTCATTGATTGCCGCATAGGTTGGTACCTTATCTAAGAAGTACAGTTGATATAGCCCTACCCGGATAGCATTAATGACAAAAGGCGGAAGTTTGCTCCTTTTTTTCAGGAGCTTTCCCGCCATGTAATCCAACAATTTAAGTTGTTTTAAAACACCATAAGTAAGTTCCACAACAAAGTCTTTATCTTCTTTTTTGGCTAAATTAGCAATTAATTTAGGTAATAAGAGATTTACGTAAGAATTATTTTTTTCGACTTCAACCAGGGTTTTTATTACCAATTCGCGCAAATTCACCAAAAGCACCTACCAAATCAACCGGTTTAAATAATAATAAAATTTATCGTACTCAATTAATGTTTCAAAACATGGTCCTTTAGGTCTTAAATTAATTAGTCCAAGGGAAAGAACCGGGATATCATTCATCCCCGAAAACAGATCCCCTTCACAAGCCACAGCAAAGACAACCTCCGGCTGTAGACTCTTGACAAATTGCCTTGCCGCAGTTCCTCCTGCAGCAACGGCAATTTTTAATCCCCGTTCCCTGGCATAGCACTTTAAAACTCCAACCGGGCACCGGAAGCATTCACGGCAATTATGTACATCATAAGTAATTTTATAAAGACAATCAGCTTTCTGCAAACAATGGGGCAAAAGCAATAACACTTTTTCCGGAGAAAACGGGCCATATTTTAGGGTTTTATCATTCATCAATGAAATATATTTTTGAATATCTTTTCGTACATCACGCTTAAAAAGAGATTTTATAAAGATTTTTTGCTTGTAAAAATTTAGCATTCAAAGGTTTCCCCCACAAGAGGTCGATAACCATTTAAAAAACTTTCCCACGACATTTTTTTACCGCCTTCCGGTTGAAGTTCTAAGATTTGTAAACCCCTTTCTCCCGTAGCAACCAAAAACCCGTTTTTTCTATCAGCAAAAATTATCTCCCCCGGCTTTTTTCCAGAAAACTCCCCCACCTTCGCCTTCCATATTTTTATTTTTTTCCCGCGAAAAACGGTATATGCCCCAGGAACAGGATTTAAAGCTCTTATTTGGTTTCTTATTTTTTCAGCTGAATCGGCCCAGTGGATAATTTCATCTTCTTTTTTAAGGGGTGGTGCGTAGGTTGCCAACTGGTGGTCTTGCGGAACTCTGGGAAGACCACCTTCTCTAAGCCTTTTTAATGCTTCAATTATCAAATCCGCACCAATTTCTGCCAGAATTTTTCTTAACTCTCCCCCGGTAATTTCCTGGTTAATTGCAACCTTTTCCTGTAAAGCAATATCTCCTGTATCAAGCCCCTCATCCATAAACATTATCGTAATTCCCGTTTCTTTTTCTCCGGCCATAAGACAGCGTTCAATGGGTGCAGCCCCCCGGTAAAAGGGGAGAAGAGAGGCATGGATATTTAAGCAACCATAAGGAGGAATATTTAAAATCTCTCTGGGTAAAAGTTTGCCATAAGCAGCTACTACAATAACCTCCGGTTTTACGGCTAAAATCTCCTGGTAAACCTCTTCATTAAACTTTAAAGGTGTAATAACCCTGAGATGGTTTTCCTGGGCAAATAGCTTGACCGGTGAAGAAATAACTTTTTTACCCCTGCCCGCAGCAGCATCGGGTTTAGTTACCACCAAAGCCACTTCATGGTGGGAAATTAACTTAGCTAAAGGTTTTACCGCAAATTCCGGAGTACCCATATAGACAATACGCATATTATTAGCGACCCTTTCTGACAATATTGTCCGCTTTTTCCACAAATAAAATACCATTTAAATGATCAATCTCATGTTGAAAAGCTCTGGCCAGCAACCCTTCCGCCGGTATCACAATTTCCTCACCGTAACGATTTAATCCTTTTACCGTCACCTTTTTCGCCCTAACAACCTCTCCCTGCACTCCAGGAACACTTAAACAACCCTCAATGTCCTTTTCTTCACCGGAAACCTCAATAATTTCGGGATTAATAAGTTCAATTAACCCTTCCCCAACATCCACCACAATTGCCCTCTTACTTACCCCAATTTGCGGAGCTGCCAGACCAACCCCGTTATACGCATACATGGTATCAGCCATATTTTCCAGAAGCTTTATTATATTAGGTGTAATTTCTTTAATGGGCTTGGCTATTTCTTTTAAAATCGGATCACCAATCTCCACTACTTTATAAACTGCCATCTTTTTCCTCCTTTAAAGAAAGATTTGGGGACTTAAATCTAAAACCAAGGTTAATTTATGGTTTAAACTACTTTTTTTAAACTCCTGTAATCCTGCTTTTAAAACTTCACGGGCAAAACTGCTTTTATTAGTTTTTAAAAGTATATGATAGCGAAAGTTTCTTTTTAACTTATAAAAGGGAGCTGCTGCCGGTCCAATAATTTCAATCTCTGGACTAAATTTGCTGGCATTTTTTAATAAATTAACTAAATTATTTGCCCCCTCAATAACCTTCTGTTCGTCTTCGCCAGCTATAATAAGCCTAAATATTTTACTAAAAGGTGGATATCCTGTCTGTTTTCTCAAAGAAAGCTCCTTTAAGGCATACTGCTGGAAATTTCCCCGTTGCACCGCTTGAATAATATAATTTTCCGGATTAAAAGTCTGAATTATCACTTCTCCGGGCACGAGCCCTCTACCGGCTCGTCCGGCAACCTGGGTAAGTAAATTAAAACTTCTTTCCCCGGCGCGAAAATCCGGCAAATTTAAGCTTTGATCAGCATTTAATACTCCAACTAACGTTAAATCAGGAAAATCAAATCCTTTGGCCAACATTTGCGTTCCAATAATGATGTCTGCTTCCTTGTTTTTAATCGCCTCTAATATTTTATCATAGCTATTTTTACTCCTCATGGTATCGTAGTCGACGCGAAAAATTTTGGCTGGAAATAGCTTTTTCAGTTCCTCTTCAACCCTTTGGGTCCCATAACCATATAAATCAAGAGAGATTTCCTGACAAGCTGGACACTTGCGGGTAAAAGCAATTTTTTTACCACAGTAATGACATTGGAAATTTTTTTCTTCTTTGTGATAGGTCATGGAAACGTCACAATCAGGGCAGCGGTAAAAATAACCGCATTTTCGACACATAATCATTGGAGCAAAGCCCCGGCGATTTAAAAACAAAAAAACCTGTTCTCCCTTTTGGAGTCGCTCGCTAATTTTTTTTTGAAGCACACTGCTAATTATCCCGGTATTTCCTTCCTTAGCTTCCTTAAACATGTCAACAATAATGACCTGGGGATAAGGCCTATTTTGGTACCGCTTACCCAAAAAATAATATTTAATTAATCCCGAAATTACAGCAGCATATGTTTCCATGGAGGGAGTAGCGGTACCCAATAGAAGGGGAATGCCCAAACGTTTAGCCCGCCAGTAAACCACTTCGCGGACATGATATTTAGGGGTTTCTTCTTGCTTATAACTGAGCTCGTGTTCTTCATCGAGAATAATTAATCCTAAATTTTGAAAGGGTAAAAAAGCTGCAGACCTGGTTCCCAATACCAAAACCGGACTACCCTTTTTTAATTCCCGCCAAACCGTGAACTTTTCCCGGGCACTCAAGCGGCTATGATAAACCAGAGTATTTTCCGGGAAGTATTTTTTCACCCGGGCAACCATCTGCGTGGTAATACCTATTTCTGGTAAAAGAAATAGTACCTGTTTCCCATGGTTTAAAAAGTCTCCCGCTAACTTTAAGTAAATTTCCGTTTTACCGCTGCCGGTAATTCCGTGTAATAATCCCACAAAATTTTTTGGCATATCCCGTTTTATTTGCTGATATACCTGCTTTTGACTCTCGGTAAGCTCAATTGGCGGTAAATTAGGTAGTGGTTTCTCTCTAATCTGGAGTATTCCCTGTTTAACCAATTTTTTAATAGTAGAAGTAGTTCTTACTAAACCCCTTTTATCCTTTAATAAGCTTATTACCATCTCATCGTTTTGCAATCTTTTGCTTTTTTTTATCTTCTCCTTAAGTTTTGTTTCATCCACTACCGTACAAAATACTTCCACATCCTGATATATTTTCTCCGGAAAAGATATTAAAGTTAATGCCTCGGTAATTGAACAAAGATAATACTCGGAAATCCACTTAACCATCTCCACCAATTCAGGAGTTAACCAAAGTTCTTCGGGTAAAACTTCTAAAATAGGTTTTATTTCCCCAGAAAAATCCTTTTCCTGGCCAAGAGAAAAGATAAAGCCTTCTTCCAAACGATTATTAAAATTAAACTTGACTTTGGCTCCAATTGCAACTTTTTTTATGTCAGAAGAGGGTAATTTATAAGTATATAAGCGATCTAAATGCCTTGACGGCCTTAGTAAAGCAACCTGGGCATAAACAGTCATACACTGCCCCCTTAAAATAATTAAAAACGAAAAAGGCTTAACCTTTTTCGTTTTGTTTATTTAAGTACTTTTCCCCTATTAACCGGGCAAGTTTTTGGGCAACAATTTTTTTGGATGCCCGGGGAATTAAGATTTTTTCACCATCCCTGGTGTAAACTACAATTTCATTTTCTTCCGAATCAAACCCTATATCAGTCCTGGAAACATCATTAGCTGCAATCATATCAAGATTTTTTTCTAAAAGCTTTTTTGTTGCGTAATTTTCCAGGTCATGGGTTTGCGCAGCGAAACCCACCAAAAACTGATCCACCTTCCGCTCTCCCAAGCTTTTTAAAATATCTTTGGTTTTAATTAAATCAATGGTAAGAGAATTTTTTTTCGGTAGTTTTTGTTGAAACTTTTCTTTGGGCGTATAATCTGCTACCGCAGCCGCTTTAACTACGATCTGCACTTTTTCAAATAACTCATCAACCCTTTGGGCCATTTCCTCGGTAGTTTCAACGGAAATGAAGTTAACACCCGTTGGCGGTGCTAAACTTACCGGACCCGAAACTAAATAGACTTCAGCCCCCAGATTTCTAAAAGCTTCAGCTAAAGCAAACCCCATCTTCCCAGAACTTTTATTAGTAATAAACCGGACAGGATCAATATACTCCCGGGTAGGTCCCGCCGTTACCAAAACTTTTATGCCTCTTAAAATTTTCTCCTGTAACAACTTTTCAACCTCAGCTATAATTTCCGGAATATCGGGAAGTCGACCCGGCCCCACATGACCGCAGGCAAGACTGCCGGAATCAGGCTCCAAGATATTAAAACCATGAGCAACTAATCGGTTAAGATTTTCCTGCACAATACTGTTTTGATACATACGGGTATTCATTGCCGGGCAAATTAAAACAGGACAGTTTTTAGCGGCAACAATGGTGGTAAGCAAATCATCGGCAATGCCATTAGCTATTTTCCCAATAATGTTAGCGGTTGCCGGAGCAATTAAAATTAAGTCCGCTTCATCAGTAAGGGATATATGCAAAATGGGATCCGCTTCAGTAAAAATTTCCTTTAATACTTTATTACCGGTAACAGTGGCCAGTGATAGGGAAGTAACAAAGTTTTCTGCTCCTGCAGTTAATACGGGAAAAACTTGGTACCCTCTCTTGGTTAACTCCCGGGCCAACTCTACCGTTTTATATGCGGCAATTCCGCCGGAAATTCCCAAGATTATTTTGCCCTCAGACACGAAAACTTGGGCCTCCTTATTTATTTTGGGATGATTTAAGCCGCTGGTAGGTGATTAAATCGTTGCCGATTTCGTGTAAAGCAATGGTCACGGGTTTATTGGAAATATGTTTTAATTTACTTGATTCTCCAGCAGTAATTTGCCTGGCCCTTTTGGCTGTTGCTACCACTAACGTATACCGGCTATCCGCTTTTTTCATTAAAATATCTAAAGAAGGCTGGTTCATCTTTCTAAAACACCTCCTTCAAGTAAAACCCGGTAATTTACTCTTTTGGGTTTTAATTTTTCCGCAGTTAATACCGCTTCTAAATCATTAACCGCTGTTTCGAGATCATCATTTAATATTAAATAATCATACCAATCACAGTTAGCAATTTCTTCCCAGGCCATTTGCATTCTTTTAACAATAATTTCCTCTTTATCGGTACCTCTCTTCCGTAACCTTTCTTCCAGTATAGAAATGGAAGGGGGTAAAATAAAAACAAAAACACCCTCCGGGTAAGTTTTCTTCACTTGCCGGGCTCCTTTTATATCAATTTCTAAGATCACATCCTGTCCGCGCGCTAAAGCTTCAAATACAGGCTTTTTCGGTGTTCCATAATAATTTCCATAAACATCGGCCCACTCGAGAAATTCATCGTTTGCAATCATTTTCTCAAATTGTTGTCGATCAATAAAATAGTAATGAACCCCGTCAATTTCTCCCACTCTTTTTTCGCGGGTTGTTGCAGAAATAGAATAAAAGAGGTTTGGATTTCTTTTCCGAATTTCCTGGCAAATAGTACCTTTTCCTGCCCCCGAAGGTCCCGAAACTACCACCAGCATTCCTTTATGCATAACTTCTCCTTCTCTGTTAAAAATTTTCCTCTTGATTTTCTTTCGTATTAAGGCGATGGGCTACCGTTTCCGGCTGAACCGCTGATAAGATAACATGATCGCTGTCCATAATTATAACCGCCCGGGTTCTTCTACCATATGTAGCATCTATTAACATCCCTTTATCCCTTGCCTCGGAAATAATCCTTTTAATTGGTGCGGATTCCGGGCTGACAATAGAAATAATGCGATTCGCCGAAACAATATTACCAAACCCAATGTTAATAAACTTTATTTCCACCAAATTCCCTCCTTTACTCTATATTTTGAACTTGTTCTCTGATTTTTTCAAGTTCACTTTTTAAATTTACCACTTTTGTAGAAATAAAAAGGTCATTGGCTTTCGCACCAATAGTATTAGTTTCTCTAAACATCTCCTGCACAATAAAATCTAACTTTTTACCGATAGGTCCAGAATCATGGATAACCTCTAAAAAAGCTGTGATATGGCTTTTTAACCTGGTAATCTCTTCATCAATGCTTACCTTATCGGCATATAAAAGTACTTCCTGCAAGATCCTTTCCTCGGGTATACCTAAATTTCCCAAATCCTTTAACCGGTTTAAAAGTTTTTCCCGGTATTCTTTGGGAATTTCCGGCGCCCGACTTTCTATTTCCGTTACCAGGTTTTTAATCACGGTTACTTTCTGGCTAATATCATCTTGCAGGCGCTTGCCTTCATCCCAGCGCATAGCAATAAATTTCCCCAGGGCTTCATTTAAAGGAACTAAAAAGTAATTCCAGATCTCCTCTTCATCAAATTGCGGTTCGGCTATTTTAAAAATATCCGGTAGCAGTAAAAGGTCTTCAATCTCAATATCCGCCTTAATCCCCAAAGCTTCACCTATTTTTTGCAATTCTTTGTAATATTCATAGACTAAATTTTCATCAATTTTAACATTTTTGCTTAATGCTTCCTCTACTGTAACGTAAAGATCAATCTTACCCCGATAAACCTTGCTTTGCACAACCTTTTTTATCTTATCCTCAAGAAAAAAATAACGACGGGGAAGTTTAACATTTATTTCCAGATATTTATGATTTACTCCTTTTAGCTCTATTAAAATTCTCCCGAACTCTGAAATGCTCTCAGCCCGTCCATATCCGGTCATGCTTTGCATTTTTCTACAACCCCTACTCTAAGTTTTTTAAAAAGGTCTCTAAACGCTTTAAACCTTCTTTTAAATCCGCTAAACTCAAAGCATAAGAAAGGCGGACAAAGCGATCATCACCAAATGCAATTCCCGGAACCATTGCTACTAAGTAGTACTCTAACATAATTTCCGCAAAATCGATACTGGTATTTATTATTTTTCCTGAATGTTTTTTCCCAAAACAGTTATCAATCCGCGGAAAAACATAAAAAGCTCCTGCAGGTTCAATTACCTTTAGCTTTAATTCCTGAAGTCTACTTACCACAAAATCCCTGCGTTTTTTAAATTCCTGCACCATCTTTTCAACGCTATCATCTTCAATGGTTAAAGCAGCTAAAGCCCCCCATTGAGCAAAGGAGGTCGGATTTGACGTCTGGTGACTTTGAAGTTCAATAAGTTTGGCGGCGTACTGTCTAGATGCAGCCACATACCCTAAGCGCCACCCGGTCATACTATGGCTTTTCGAAAAACCGTTGACAATAAAAGTTTTTTCCTTCAATTCGGGGTTGGCAGCTACAAAACTAATTGGCTTTTCGGAAAAATATATCCGTTCGTAAATTTCATCAGCAATAATCAAAATTTCTCTGTCTTTTAGCAACCGTCCGAGGCTTTTAAGTTCATCAAAGCTGTATACTACTCCGGTAGGATTAGAAGGAGAATTAATAATTATTGCTTTAGTCCGATTGTTAAGGTAATTTATTAGTTTATCCGGTGCCAGCTTAAAATTTTCCCCAGTAGGTACCAAAATTGGTACTCCACCGGCCAGTTTGACCTGCTCTACATAGCTTACCCAATAAGGCACAGGGATAATTACTTCATCGCCGGGATTTAAAATTACTTGGAAAATATTATACAATCCGTGCTTTGCACCACAGGTAACCACTACTTCCTGGTCTTCATAATTTACACCGGTTCTTTGGGTTAAATATTCGGCTATTTTTTTTCTTAACTCCGGAATGCCACCTACCGGTGTGTACTTCGTTTTTCCCTGCCGTAAAGCATTAATTGCCGCTTCTTTAATGTATTCAGGTGTATCAAAGTCAGGTTCTCCCACCCCGAAATTAATCACTTTCTTTCCCTGCTTAATAAGTTCCTTAGCTTTTTTGTCAATGGCTAAAGTAGGCGATTCGCCAATTTGTAAGGCCCTCTCTGAAAACATCTTTATCCCCCCCGAGTCAATCTCAAGAAAAAAGTCCACTCCCTCAAAACTGAGGGATGGACGCATAGTTAGAACTCAACCTTACCCAAGTGTTGCTCAATTCTTTGCAAAGCTTCTTTTAATCTTGAAGTTGGTATAGTTAAAGAAATTCGAAAATAACCTTCACCGTTTGTTCCATAGCCATTTCCTGGAGTTATGACAACCCCAGCTTTTTCAATTAAGTATTCCGCAAAACTCGCCGACGTAAATCCTTTGGGAACCGGAGCCCAAATATAAAAAGTCCCCTTGGGTTTACTTAAATTCCACCCTAATTTATTTAAAGTTTCAATTACCAAATCCCGTCTTTGGGCATAAAGGTCACATAATTCCTTTACCACATCCTGAGGTCCTTCTAATGCTTTGATTCCTGCATATTGGATAGCTTGAAATACTCCGGAATCAATATTTGACTTTAACCGCCCCAAAGCATCTATTGCTTTTGCATTTCCTACAGCCCAGCCAATCCGCCAACCGGTCATGTTGTAGGTCTTCGATAAAGAATGAAATTCAATACCTACATCTTTGGCTCCCTTTACTTCTAAAAAGCTCGGAGCTCGATACCCATCAAAGGTAATTTCCGAATAAGCGGCGTCATGACACACTAAAATTTCATATTTTTTGGCAAAATGAACCACTTTTTCAAAAAATCCCAGGTCAGCAACTGCACCGGTAGGATTGTTGGGGTAATTTATGAACATTAATTTAGCCTTGCGTGCAACCTCTTCGGGAATACTGTCAAGGTCCGGTAAAAACCCATTTTCAGGCTTTAATGGCATTTTATATGTAGTACCACCAGCTAATATCGTCCCACCCTCATACACCGGGTATCCCGGGTCAGGAACCAAAACTAAATCTCCGGGATCAACATAACACCAGGAAATATGCGCTATTCCTTCTTTTGAACCCAGGAGGGAAACTACTTCTGTCTTTGGATCTAACTCAACCCCAAATCTCCGTGCATACCAGGCAGCAACCGCTTGTCTGTAAGAAAGCATTCCAACCGAAGAGGGGTACTGGTGATTTTCCGGGTTTTGGGCTGCAAGGTAAAGTTCCTCAATAATGTGCTTTGGAGTAGGGGTATCCGGGTCACCAATCCCAAGGCTTATTACATCAACTCCTGCCTCTTTTTTTTCAGCAATTAATCTTTCAATTCGCGCAAACAAGTAGGGAGGTAAATTTCTAACTCTTGTAGCTTCTAACATTTGCCATCCCCTTTCCCAAGTGTTTTTATTAAATTATAAAAAATATTCTCCCTTAAATACTATTTCAGCGGGACCAGTCATATAAACGCTTTCCCCAAAAACCCAGTTAATAAACAAACTGCCACCGGGTAAAACAACTTCAACATCTTCCTGCAAATGGCCAAGAATACGTCCTGCCACTACAACCGCCGAAGCACCGGTACCGCAGGCAAGAGTAGCACCAGCACCTCTTTCCCAAACAAAAACTTTTACTTTCGCTGGACTCAAAATTTCTACGAATTCTACATTTGTTTTCCGCGGGAATAGCGGATGGGTTTCAATTAATGGACCATATTTTTCTAATTCAATTTTAGCTAAAGAATCAACAAAGATTACCGCATGGGGGTTACCCATAGATACCGCTGTGAAATAGAATTTTTGACCTAATACTTCAAGGGGAATATTAACCGGTTCTTCCTCCACCGCTACGGGAATCTCCTGCGGTTTTAGTATTGGCCGGCCCATATCAACCCGTACCATATTGTTCTCCAAAACTTCTGGTTTAATAATACCAGCCAAAGTTTCCACCTCTAATTGCTTCTTGGCCGGATTATATTTTTCAACATAATAGCGAGCTACACACCGAATCGCATTTCCACACATTTCTGCTTCGCTACCGTCGGAGTTAATTATCCTCATCTTAAAATCCGCTTTCTCGGACGGAAGCAACAAAACTAAACCATCGGCTCCAATACCAAATCGCCGATCACAAATTTTTTTAGCTAAGTCGGAAAGATTTTTATTTACTAAGTTCTGGTTTTTTATTTCATCAACCACTACAAAATCGTTTCCCAATCCGTGCATTTTTAAAAACTCCATTGTCAACCTCCTAAAAAATCCATTTTTTTTATAATAAATTTTTTTATATTTATTCGTCAACCTCGCTATTTCAAGAAAAACTGTATACTTGCCAATAAGAAAAAATATCGTTACGATAGGATGGGAGGTAGGAGTTATGAACTATCTTTTATTAAAAGCAGTGGTGGAAGAGTTATCACAAGCAATAATTGGCCATCGGGTAGACAGAATAGCGTTTACCGATAATTTATCAATCTTAATAAATTTTTTTCACCCAAAAGAAAAAGAAAAATTTTTGTATCTTTCCGCTAATAATGATTTAGCTGCAATTTTTCTAACCAAAACCTTTTTTACGTCTTCCAAAACTACTACTCCTTTTTTAAACAGTTGTCAAAACTTTCTCTTGGGGAAAAGGCTTTTTAAAATAAATTTAGAGCCCTGGGAACGGAATGTCTGTTTGGAGTTTTTGGACCCCAAAACCAATGATAAAGTGTATTTATTTGTTGAAATCATGGGTAAACACAGTAATCTTATCCTCGTTAATCACGACCAGACAATTATTGATGGCATTAAACGTTATGGCGAAAACCAAAGCCGGTATCGGGAAGTCCTTCCCGGTAAACCATATATTCCCCCTCCCCAACCGGAAGTTTTATTAATCCATCAGTTAACTTTGGAAAAATTTCAAACGCTTTTTTTGAAAAATCCTAATTTAACCTTGGGGGAAATTTTCAAAAAAAATATTGTTGGTCTTGGAAATTTGTTATTAAACGAGGTTTTTTTCCGCTGTAATTTAAACGTTAAAACCCCTAGCAGAGAATTAAGTTCAAAACAAATAGAAGATTTGTATTTTACATTAATTTCTTTAACAAAGAAAGAACCAAAACCCGTTTTATATTATAAAGAAGGAATACCTTATTATCCGGCTCCCTTTGAATTTGCTTCATTAGAAAACTTAGCAAAAAAACCCGGAACAGCCAACGAAGTATGTGAAGAATATTATTTATATTTCCGTGAACTACGAGAAATAGAGAACCTGAAAAATTCTCTCAGTGCTAAAGTTGCTAAAAAAATTAAAAACCTCCAGGAACGCATTAATGAATTAAAAGCCAAGGTTAAAGAATACAGTAATGCCGAGCAGTTTAAGAATTTTGGCGATCTACTCTTAACCTACAAGCAGCACATTACTAAAGGAAGTTCAATAGTAAAGCTTCCAAACTGGGACGGGCAGGAAGTAGAAATCCCATTAGATGCCGGAAAATCGGCGGTAGAAAATGCCGAATTTTACTATAAAAAATATCATAAAGCAAAAAATGGGCTTATTTCAGCCCAAAATCAGTTAAATTTCGCTCTGGAAGAGCTTGATTACTTCAAGACTGTTCAATTTCAGATTGATGACGCCCAAACTTTAGAAGTGTTAGAAGATATCAAGCAAGAGTTGGGTTTAGAAAATAATATAAAAGTTAAAAAGGTAAAAGATAAACATCTGGACTTTTTAACCTTTACTACTTCATCGGGTTTAAAAGTTTTTGTAGGAAAAAGTAACCGGCAAAACGATTATTTAACTTTTAAGGTAGCCAAAGACAACGATATTTGGCTTCATGCTAAAAATATTCCGGGAGCGCATGTTATATTAAAAACCGATGGCGAGCCAGATCAACAGTCGTTGCTGGAAGCTGCCGTTATAGCAGCCACTTTTAGCCGCGCCCGCTACGGCAAAAATATTCCGGTAGATTATACTTTGCGTAAACATGTCCAAAAACCAGCCGGAGCAAAACCGGGATTTGTAATATACCGTCAGGAAAAAACAATTTACGTTGACCCGGATCTATCACTACTTCATTTTCGACTTCCCGGCTTAACCACGGGAACTCCCTCAGCACAGAGAGGGCAGTTTTCCGGCAAATAAGTTTCTACATTTACCTTTAATAACGGGTAAAAAGGAACGCCAAAATCTACCTTGCCGCCGCTGCGGTCTACCAGGGAAGCTACCGCTACCACTTCACCACCCATGCTCTGCACTAAATCCATCACTTCCCTGGTGGATCCGCCGGTAGTAACCACATCTTCAACAACTATAACTTTGTCATCAGGTTTTACCGTAAAACCTCGCCGAAGCCGCATTTGGCCCTCTTCCCTTTCGGCAAAAAATGCTTTGACCTTTAACGCCCTGGCCATTTCGTAAGCCAAAATAATGCCCCCAATTGCCGGGCCGATTACAAGATTAGCTTCTATTTTATCAGCTCTAAGCTTTTGAGCAAGGGTTTCACATAGCATCTCAGCAATTTCCGGCTCTGCAGTTAATAATGCACACTGGAAATATTTATTGCTGTGCAATCCTGATGACAATTTAAAGTGCCCTTCTAAAAGCGCTTTCTTTTCTAAAAATAACTTATAAAGATCCATGCAAAACACCTTCCATCTCTTCCAAATATTTTTGGGCGGCCAATCTACGGTTGGAAGCAGCAATAATCGGCCTTCCCACCACCAAGTAATCCGCTCCAAGCTCCAGAGCTTTTTTAGGAGTTAATACTCGCTTCTGGTCAAAATTAGCATCTTCAAAACGGCGAATTCCAGGAGTTACGGTGATAAATTCCGTACCGCAAATACTTTTTATTAAAGCAACTTCCTGAGCTGAAGCCACAACCCCATCCAAACCAGCTTCTTTGGTCTCTTTAGCTAAAATTGCCACTAATTGAGATAGTTTAATTTTAAACCCAACTTGCTCCAAACTCTCCTGATTCATGCTGGTAAGAACAGTAACCCCGAGAATTATTGGGGCTTTGCCTTTTCTTTTTAATGCCTCATCCTTTACCAAATATGCTGCTCTTAACATTTCTTTTCCACCCAGGGCATGGATGTTAACCATATCAACTTCTAAGTCTATTAAGTTTTTTAATGCTCTTGCTACGGTATTGGGAATATCGTGAAGTTTCAAGTCCAAAAATACTTTCAGCCCCAAATTTTTTAGGTCATCTATTAATTTAGGCCCCTCCCGGTAAAATAACTCCATCCCAACCTTAAAAAAGGAAACCACATCCTTTAACTCTTCAACTATATCCATTGCTTTTTCCTTATCAGAAACATCTAACGCCACAATTAATCTTTCAGACATTTTCTTCCCCCCGATGGGCAAGTCCAGTTAATTTAGCAATACTTTCAATATTTTCCTCCTGTAAATACTCTCCCAGTTCCCTTATAAGCCGCGGCATAAAGCCCGGTTCGACAAAATTTTGGCTGCCGACCTGAATGGCGGTTGCTCCGGCCAGGAAAAATTCCAGGGCTGCCTCCTTGCTGTCTATTCCTCCTACCCCAATAATTGGAATAGAAACCGCCTTAAAGCAATCATAAACCATCTTTACAGCCATGGGTCGAATTGCCGGGCCCGAAACCCCGCCGTGCTTGTTGCCCAATATTGGTTTTTTGCTTTTTACATCAATTACCATGCCGGTAAAAGTATTAATCAGGGTTAAAGCATCAGCTCCCGCATTTTCCGCAGCTTTAGCGTAAACGGTTATGTCTGTAACATTTGGAGTTAGTTTTACTATTAAAGTTTTGCTATATATTTTTCTAACGGAAGACACAATTTGTTTTAAAGCTTCCAAATCGGTCCCAAAAGCAATGCCACCTTTACTGACATTGGGACAAGATACGTTTAATTCTAAGGCTTTTATTTCGTCAAACCGTTGAGCTTCCCGAGCTAAATATTGAAACTCTTCAACACTCTCCCCGGCAATATTTAAAATTAAAATATCATTTAAGTCCTTTATTTGCGGTAAAATTTTCTCACAAAAATAATCCCACCCGGGATTGGCCAGTCCAATTGAATTAATCATTCCGCAGGATACTTCATAAACCCGCGGTGGTCTGTTCCCCAACCGGGGATTTTTGGTAATAGTCTTTACCACTAACGCTCCCAAGTTTTTTAAGTCAAAAATATCTTTAAATTCTAAGCCAAAACCAAAGGTTCCCGAGGCCGGCATCACCGGATTTTTTAAAGTAAGCTCGCCAATTTTAACTTTTAAATTCATAAAACCACTTCCTTAAAGTTAAATACGGGACCGTCCTGACAAACTTTTTTATAGACAAATTCATTGTTGGAGAAAACTTTAACAGCACATCCAAGACACGCTCCAAACCCGCACGCCATGAAGCTTTCCAGCGAAACTTCTATCAGTCCTGAATAGTTCTGTAATACAGGTTTTGCCGCTTTTAACATAGCCTCGGGACCGCAAAGATAAATCTGGTTATAAGTGGAAAGATCTGTGGATTTAAGCCCATCTAACACCAAACCTCTCTTTCCCAGTCCTGAAACTTCCGCGTAAACTTCTACATCCTCAAAAGCATTAACAATTTCCGGAATAAACATTTCAGCATTTTTCACGCCATAAATTATGCGGACTTCTCCCCCGTTTTTGGTAATTTCCTTAGCTAAAAATTTTAACGGAGCAATCCCTATGCCCCCGGCAACCAGCAGGCTTTTCCCGGACATTACTGTAAAACCCCGCCCCAAGGGAAGCAGCATACTTATTTCCCGACCGGGAGGTAATTCCCGTAAAGCTCCTGTCCCCTGGCCAACCGTTTTAATGTAAAAAGTAACCAAACCAGTTTTCAAATCCACATCGGCAAAGCTAAAGGGGCGACGCAAAAACACCCCTTTAGCTTCAACCTTTACCATGGCAAAACTTCCCGGAACAATTTCGGGCAATATTTCCTCCGGTACGGAAACTTGCAGCTTATAGATTTCTTTTGTAATAGGGATATTTTCCACCACTAAACCTTTTAGATCCTGCATAAACTCTCTCCTTAATGATAATCTTGAAGGGCATAAACCTTAATTTCTTCTTCTTTGTCGATTAAATACTCCAGCATATTGGCCATCGCCCGGGCCGTATCTAAGGAAGTAAGACACGGAACGCCCAGCTCAACGGCAGTACGGCGAATTCTAAAGCCTTCCTTTTCCGGCTGACTTCCAGAGGTGAGCGTGTTGATCACCAATTGAATTTGGTCATCCCGCAGTAAGTCAAGAATATTATACGTTCCCTCCGAAAGTTTTTTCACTTTAACTACATCTAACCCTTTGCTTGTCAGGAAGTTTGCCGTTCCTTCGGTGGCAAAAATTCTAAACCCTAAATCGGCAAATTTTTTAATGATAGCATATGCTTCTTCCTTATCCCGGTCGGCTATGGTAGCAAGAACGGTTCCTTTTAATGGAACTTTAATTCCTGAAGCAATCAAAGCTTTATACAATGCTTCGGGAAAAGTTTGGGCAACTCCCATGACCTCTCCCGTCGATTTCATTTCCGGTCCTAAACTTACATCTAAGTTGGTAAGCTTGGCAAAGGAAAAGACCGGAGCTTTTACACCCCATAAATTTCTCGTGGGTAAAATTCCTCCTTGATAACCAACTTCTCGTAAGGTTTTCCCTAAGGATAATAGGGTAGCAATTTTAACCATGGGTACTCCGGTTATTTTACTCAAAAACGGTATCGTTCTACTTGCCCGGGGGTTAACCTCAAGAACATATAATTCGTTTTCGTAAACCACATACTGAATATTTAAAAGCCCTTTAATCCCCAACCCCAAAGCAATTTTACAGGTATACTCGTAAATTTTATCGATCATCTCGGCATCCAAATGTAAAGTTGGATAAACCGCTATACTATCTCCGGAATGAACTCCCGCCCGTTCAATATGCTCCATAATCCCGGGTATAAACACTTCTTTCCCATCCGCTAACGCGTCCACTTCTATTTCCAGTCCTTCCAAGTAACGGTCAATTAAAACCGGATGCTCCGGAGAAATTTGGGTTGCCCACTTCATGTAATTTTTAAGTTCCTCTTCATTGTAAACAATTTCCATTGCCCGGCCGCCCAAAACGTAAGATGGGCGAACCACCACCGGATATCCAATTTCTTTAGCCGTTTGCACGGCTTCCGAAATAGCAAAAACACCTTTACCTGCAGGTCGTTTTAACCCCAAGGAGTTTAAAAAAGCGTCAAATTTTTGCCGGTCTTCGGCCGTATCAATGGCCTCCACACTGCTGCCAAACAGTTTGATCCCTGCCTGAGCAAGGGGTTTAGCTAAATTTATGGCAGTCTGTCCTCCAAACTGCACAACTACTCCTTCCGGCTTTTCATGATCAATGATATTTTTAACATCCTCAAAGGTTAAGGGATCAAAATAAAGGCGATCGGATGTGTCAAAATCGGTACTGACCGTTTCTGGGTTGTTATTAATAATTACTGCTTTATACCCTTCCTCTCTTAATGTCCAGACCGCATGTACCGAACAGTAGTCAAACTCTATTCCCTGACCTATCCTGATAGGTCCGGAACCCAAAACAATAGCTTTTTTGCCTGAAGTTTCCTTGGCTTCATTTTCCTTTTCATAGGTTGAATAAAAGTACGGAGTTTTGGCTTCAAATTCCCCGGCACAGGTGTCAACCATTTTATAAACCGGTTTTATTCCGTATTTTTCTCTTAAATTTCGAACTTCCCCTTCCGTCAAGCCTTTCAGAGCCGCAATTTCCCTGTCGGAAAAATTGAGCTTCTTTGCTTCCAGTAAAAGTTCTGCTGTTAGGTCATCGCGGGCAATTTTTTGCTCAAAACGTACAATATTTTCAATCTTTTTTAAGAAGAACTGGTCAATCCCCGTAAGTTCCGAAAGCTTTTCAAGGCTATAACCCTGAATTATCGCCTCCCGCAGGTAAAAAAGCCTTTCATCATCGGGGTATTTTAACTTTTCCTCAAGCTTTGTAAGGTCTAAACCTTTCTTCGAAAGACCATAAACTCCAATTTCCAAAGAACGTAATGCTTTGTTCAATGCCCCTTCAAAAGTTCGATCTATGGCCATTACCTCTCCCGTGGCTTTCATCTGGGTACCAATTCTTTTATCCATAGTCCGAAACTTATCAAAGGGCCAGCGGGGAATCTTTACCACCACGTAATCCAAAGCCGGTTCAAAAGCTGCTGTGGTTTTACCGGTTACCGCATTGGTTATTTCCGGTAAAGTTAAACCCACCGCAATTTTTGCCGCAACTTTAGCAATGGGATAGCCGGTAGCTTTTGACGCCAAGGCACTGGAACGGGAAACCCGTGGGTTTACTTCAATAACATAGTATTTAAAGCTTTTGGGATCTAAAGCAAATTGAACATTACAGCCCCCTTCTATCTTAAGAGCCCGAATTATTTTTAGCGAAGCATTGCGCAAAAGCTGGTACTCTTTATCGGATAAAGTCTGGGAAGGAGCTACCACTATTGAATCGCCGGTATGCACGCCTACCGGATCGATATTTTCCATGTTACAAACTATAATGGCATTATCCATCGCATCTCTTAGAACTTCGTATTCAATTTCCTTCCAGCCGGCAACACTTTTTTCCACCAAAACCTGTTGAATTAAACTTTGCTTAAGACCTCTCTGGCAAATTTCCTTAAACTCTTCATCATTATGGGCAATTCCGCCACCGGAACCTCCCAAAGTATAGGCAGGACGAATTATTACCGGATAGCCAATACTGCGCGCAAAACTAAGGCCATCCTCAACATTGGTTACAATGGTACTTTCCGGTACCGGTTCGCCAATGGCTAACATGGTTTCCTTAAATAACTCCCGGTCTTCAGCTTTCTTGATAGCTTCAAGGGGCGTTCCGAGGACCTGAACGCTCTCCCTTTGCAAAATTCCTCGCTCAAACAATTCTACCGTTAAGTTTAAACCGGCCTGCCCTCCTAAAGTAGCAACTATTCCCTGCGGCTTTTCTTGAATTATTACTTTTTCTAAAAATTCAACAGTTAATGGTTCAATATAGACCCTATCGGCAATATTGGCATCGGTCATAATTGTTGCCGGATTACTATTTACCAGCACCACTTCATATCCTTCTTCTTTTAACGCTCTACAGGCCTGGGTGCCAGCATAATCAAATTCTGCTGCTTGTCCAATGACAATTGGTCCCGAACCAATTACCATAACTTTTTGAATATCTGTTCTTTTAGGCATAGCTGTCCCCCTTGTCAATCATTTCTAAAAACAAATCAAAAATAAAGTCTGCATCATTGGGTCCCGGTGCCGCCTCCGGATGAAACTGTACCGAAAGAATTTTACTATATCTACTTCGCAGGCCTTCAATGGTATTATCATTTAAGTTGCGAAACCAGATCTCAAGACCGGTTCCAATTAAGCTTTCTTCCCGCACAGCAAAACCGTGGTTATGAGAAGTTATGAAAACTCTCTTACTTTCCGTTTCAATTACCGGATGATTGCTACCCCTGTGGCCAAATTTTAATTTGTAGGTTTGAGCTCCGTGGGCCAAAGCTAAAAGTTGATGTCCAAGACATATTCCTAAAATGGGAAGCTTGCCAATTAATTGCCTGATGATAAAAATACTTTCCTGTAAATCCGCCGGATCACCAGGGCCGTTAGAAAGCACTACCCCCTGGGGAGCTAAGGCTAATATTTGCTCAGCAGGCATTAGAGGAGGCACAACAAAAACCTCTGCTCCCCTTTTTAACAACGATTGCAAAATACTATTTTTTGCGCCATAGTCAACAAGTACAACCCGCGGTTTTTGGCCTGGATAATGAAGAACCTCGTCTCCCGCCACCTGATAGGCAAGTTTTTGTCCGGAAATATCTGGAACTAATTTAACTTTTTCCTGATATTCCGCCCTTTTTTCCGGAAAAGCTGAAATGATTCCTTTCATAACTCCGTACAAGCGTAATTTCTTTGTAATTTCCCGGGTATCTACCCCCGCTAAAGTAACAATTTTTTCCTCATTAAGAAAGTGTTCTAATCGCTCTTTTTGGCGCCAGTTACTGGGAAAATCGCACAATTCCCGGACCACCAGCCCGCGTACAAAGCTTTTTTCCCGTTCCTTATCTTCGGGTATAAAACCGTAATTACCAATTAATGGATAAGTCATGACAACTATTTGTCCGGCATAGGAAGGATCGGTTAATATTTCCTGATAGCCGGTCATTCCCGTATTAAAAACTACTTCCCCATAATTTTCCCCAACATACCCGTAAATTTCTCCTTCATAGCAAGATCCGTCTTCTAAAATCAGTATCCCTTTTGGCAAGCTACTGCACTCCTTTCAATAGTCGCTGATAGGCCACTATACCCTGATAAACGGTCATTACTGGCCAACCGGTTAATGTTCTCCCGAGAAAAGGATTATTCTTTGACTTTCCAACCAGCAACTCTTCGCTTACCTTTAGGGTAAGCTTTGGATCTATTACTGTTAAATTAGCATAATTTCCCTTTTTTATATCTCCCTGCTTTGGCAGCTGTAAGATTTTTGCTGGATTAACCGTCATTTTTAAAAGGAGCTTTTCTAAAGTAATCTTTTTCTTGAGTACCAGCTCGGTATACAACACCGGAAAAGCCGTTTCTAACCCTTCAATCCCAAAAGGTGCATCGTTAAACTCCACATTTTTTTCATAGGAAGCATGGGGAGCATGATCAGTAGCTATAACATCTATTACCCCCTCTAACAAACCTTTAAGTAAAGCTTTCTGCTCTTCTGCCTCGCGCAGAGGGGGATTTACTTTTAAATTAGTATCGTACCCGGCTAAAGCTTCATCGGTCAAAACTAAATGGTGCGGTGTAACTTCAGCCGTTACTTTAAGACCAAGTTTTTTCGCAGCCGCCACCAACCGCACCCCTTCCGCCGTACTTAAATGAGCAACATGAAGTTTTGCTCCAGTCATTTTGGCAATTTCAATGTCCCGGTATATTGCAATGTTTTCCGCTGCTTTCGGTATGCCCCTTAACCCCAGTACGGTAGACCAGTAACCTTCATTTATAACTCCCCGGTTGGCAATTGTCGGTTCTTCAGGATGAGTTATTACCAAAAGGTCGAGGGCAGCAGCATATTCCATAGCATGTCTGAATACAGCACCATCGGCAACCCAGTTCCCATCATCGGTAATAGCCACAGCCCCAGCCTCTTTTAGTTCATAAAATTTACTAAGCTCTTTTCCTGCTCTATTTTTAGTAATGCATCCGGAAAAAAGTATATTTAGAGGAATACTTTTGCTTTTTTCCTTCCAGTAATAAATAACCGTCGCATTGTCCGGTGGCGGGTCGGTATTGGGCATCATTAAAACACCGGTAAACCCCCCGGCCAGAGCGGCGTTACTTCCGGAATGAATGTCTTCCTTGTGGGTATATCCTGGATCCCGGAAATGAACGTGCATATCAATTAATCCGGGAATTAAAAATTTTCCTTCAATGTCAATTACTTCGACATCACTGCGGTTGATTTCAGGGGAGATTTCAACTATGATACCTTTGTCTATTAAGACATCCATTTTTCTTATTTTCCCGTCTTCAACCATTACCACATTACCGTTTTTAATCAACATTCCCACTTTCGTTCCCCCCGGCTAACAAATATAAAACCGCCATTCTAACCGCTACCCCATTGGTAACCTGTTCATTTACCACCGCATTAGGGCTATCGGCAACATAATCGTCAATTTCTACACCACGGTTCAGCGGCCCCGGGTGAAGAATGAGCAATTTTTTACCTTTTAATTTTTCCAGCTTTTCCTGGGTTAAACCATACCAGTCGCGATATTCATCTAAGGTCGTTAAATATCCTGCATCCTGCCGTTCTTTTTGAATTCGTAACACATTGACAACGTCAGCCCACTCCAGAGTTCGCTGAAGATTTATTTCTACTCTTACCCCAAGTTTTTCGATTTCCACCGGTATTAAAGAAGGAGGACCGCAAACGGTTACTTCGGCCCCTAATTTGAGTAATCCCCAAATATTAGAGCGAGCCACCCGGCTGTGGTAAATGTCACCAATTATTGCCACTTTTAAACCTTCAATTTTATAAAGCTTTTGCTTTATGGTAAATAAATCTAACAAGGCCTGGGTTGGATGCTCGTGAAACCCATCCCCGGCGTTAATAACCGACATTTTTGTATTGAGAGAAATAAACTTGGGAACTCCCGACTGCTGGTGACGTACGGCTATGATTTCCACGCCCATTGCTTCCAAAGTCCGGATGGTGTCAATGAGCGATTCCCCTTTTTGCACACTGGAACTGCTAACGTTGATACTCAGTGTGTCGGCACTTAAAAATTTGGCGGCCAACTCAAAGGAACTTCTGGTACGGGTTGAAGGTTCGTAAAAAAGGGTTGCAACCGTTTTCCCCCTTAATGTTGGAACTTTCTTTATATCCCGCATTATTATGTCACGCATCGGGCGGGCAATATCTAAGATAGTATTAATTTCTTCTTTACTCAATTCCTGAAGACCAAGCAAGTGTTTCCGTTTCACCATATTACCTCCTTATAAAAAAACTCCCGGAGGCCTCCGGGAGTTAACAAAACCCGTCAACCCCTTTTAGGCCTCTCAGGACCTATTTAAAAGGGTCGCCTTTTATTCATCTTCTTTTTCCATTATATAAACCGCTTCGTCCCCATCGATTTCAGCTAAATGCACATGAATTACTTCCTTTTTGGAGGTTGGAACATTTTTACCTACATAATCAGCTCGAACCGGAATCTCCCTGTGACCCCGGTCTATTAAAACCGCCAGCTGCACTAACATAGGACGCCCTAAATCCATTAAGGCATCTAATGCTGCCCGCACGGTACGACCGGTATATAAAACATCATCCACTAAAACAAGTTTTTTTCCTGTTACCGGAAAATTAATTTCCGTTTGGTGTACCACCGGCTGATGGCTTAATGACGAGAGGTCATCCCGGTAAAGAGTAATATCCAAGATCCCCACAGGGACCTCTACCCCTTCAAACAGCTTAATTTCTTCCGCTATCCTCTGGGCAATAGGCACACCCCGTCTCCTTATCCCAATTAAGGCTAAATTTTCCACGCCATTGTTTTTCTCCACAATCTCGTGCGCAATACGCCGTATTGCCCGTCTAATCCCGTCTTCATCCATAATTTTAGCTTTAGTTTTTAAACCCATTTATACCCCTCCATATAAATTTAAAACCTGCACACGTGAGGCGCGTGCAGGTTTAGTATTGCCTTATTAAACCCTTACTAGCCTCACAGGACCAGTTTAAAGGTCATTCAGTTATACTAAGAGTAACAACTTTTTTTTTTCTTTGTCAAGAAGGAAATTATCTCACAAAAGGCGAAAATAAATGTTTTAAAGAAGGAGGTACCAAGCATGAAAAAAGTAGCGTTCCAAACAATAGTCTTTGATAGCGATATGAATCCAGTTGTATTACTTATTGATGAAAATCAAGAATTTGTCCTTCCTTTATTTTTTACTCCCAAAGAATTAGAACCTATTCTTTTTTCTTTGGAAAACTTTATTCCTGAACAACCGGAAACTTATAACCTTCTTTTAGAAATTATCAAAACAAATAACTTAAAAGTTAAGGAACTAACTATTACCGACATCTTTGCCGATAGAGTATTTTCTGTATTAGCTTTAAAAAAAGGTCGGAAAGAACAGTTTTATAACTGCCGTATCAATGACGGACTTGCCCTGGCAATATATTTCAAAGCTCCCATCTACATTACCGAAAAAGTAGAATTATCCACCTATCCAGTGACCAGTTTACCGGATGACCTGGAAAAAGAGCTCCAACCGTTAATAGAGGAATGGAAAAAATCTCTTAATTAACCCCTTAATTTTGCAAGCACCCTTTGAAAGTCTTCCGGCAATGGAGCGGTAAACTCAAGTAATTCTCCAGAACGGGGATGAATAAAAGATAGCTTTATAGCGTGAAGCATTTGTCTTTTGACCCCAAAAGGATTATTCTGGTGTCCGTATTTTGGGTCTCCTAGAACCGGATGACCCAAGTAACTAAAATGAACCCGGATTTGATGAGTACGTCCCGTTAAAAGTTTAGCCTGAATTAAGGTAAATCCCTTATTAAACTCTTCTAAAACCTTATAGACCGTCTGGGCAGTTTTTCCGTTGGAAACTACCGCCATCTTCTGGCGGTCTCTGGGATGGCGTCCAATAGGAAGATCAATAATTCCTTCTTTATTTTTCAAATAACCATGGACAATTGTCCAGTATTCCCGAACAGCTTTTTTCTCTTTAATTTGTTCTGCTAATGACTGATGGGCCAGGTCATTTTTCGCCACCACCAGTAAACCCGAAGTATCTTTGTCCAAACGGTGAACAATACCCGGTCGCAGCACTCCACCAATGCCCGATAAATTTTGACAATGATATAAAAGGGCATTCACCAAAGTTCCATCCCAATTTCCTTCAGCCGGGTGAACCACCATGCCTGCTTTTTTATTTACCACAACCAAATCCTCATCTTCATAAACAATGTCTAACGGAATTTCTTCGGGTTTAACCGATAGTTCGCGGGGAGGAGGAAGTAAAACCGCTATAATTTCTCCTCCCCTTACTTTATAACTTGCTTTGCGATGTAATCCATTTACCGTAACTTTTCCTTCCTCAATCAGCTTTTTAATAAAACTTCGAGATAATTCCAATTCTTCCTGTTCAGCTAAAAACTTATCCAGTCGTAAACCGCTATACTCTGAATTTACCACTACTTTTATTTCCGTATCCATTTTTGCTACTCCTTTTTCAGCAAAAACTGATAGGTAAAAAGCAAAAGCCCTATGGTAATAAAACTATCGGCCAAATTAAATACAGGCCAGAAGTGAAAATCCAAAAAGTCCGTCACCTGTCCCTGCGTCAGACGGTCGTAAAAGTTTCCCAGAGCTCCACCGAAAATAAGAGCTAATGATGTTAAAAGAAAACGATTTCTATTACCGGTAGTTACCAAATAAATTAAGATTCCGCTTAAAACAAAAATGGTTATTAATATAAATATTCCTCGTTGATTGGGTAAAATACTAAATGCTGCCCCCGGATTTTTTACATGTGTAATGCTAAAAAAGGAAAGTATTTTAACCGATTGACCCAGGGCAAAATTTTTTATAATAAAATATTTTGACAATTGGTCCAATAAAAAAAAGCCAAAAGAAAGCAGTAAAAAATAAACCACTTTCGCCAACCCCACTTTTACCGGTGTTGTGGTCTACTTTCATCATCTACCCCTTTAAAGTTCTGGTAAATAACTCCATCATCCCCAATTTCAAAAGGAATAGAATCTACCTCATCGGTGCTGCTGTTTTCTTCTTCGGGCGGCAAATCTTCATAAAAAATATTCTCCCGGGTATTAAAATTTGCCACCGCCTGCCAGGAATCTTCTCCATCAAAAAGGGTTTGGGAAGTATTATCATGATTAAATTTTTCCATAAAAGGTGAAAGCACTTGTTCTTCTACCGGTCTTATAGAAGGTACAGTTCTTTCTTCAACTCGTTTTTGGCAGGCAACACAACGAATTGCTACAGGATTAGCAAAAAGCCTGTCAACTGGAATTTTCTGGCCACAATCTATACAGAGGCCATATTTCCCTTGATTTATCAGGGCTATAGCTTCGTCAATTTGTCTTAACTTTAATTTTAGATTATCGATAAGGGCAAAATCTTTGCTTCTTTCAAAACTTTCACTGCCTAAATCTCCGGGGTGATTATCGTAAAAAGAAAGTTCCTGGGTACTCTCAAAAAAAGGATTTTCTTCACTTTTCTTTAATTCTAAAAGCCTTTTTTCGTATTCCTCTTTTAGCTTTAAAAGCATCTTCTTAAATATTGCAATATCCATTATAACTAACTCCTTTTTTGCGTTTAATACCCAAGTCTTAAATTAACTAACTGAATAATTTTAGCGATAAAATCACTGATAACCGGTAGATTCAAAACCAGTAAGTGCTTTAAAAGATAAATTAAAACTACACTTACCACAGAAAATCCAATAGCAGCCCCAATCCCCCGCCCAATCCCCAAAAGAAAATTTAAAAAAATAAGTCTTCCGGGATTTTCTAACATTTCAACATATTCCTTGATTTTCACCTGCTCTAACTTCACTACCAATTTCTCGGCAGCTTCGGCTATGTTTTCCCGCTCCACCTCTACCCCTACTTTCAAAATTATTATAACCGGTTACTTAATTTCTTAAACTTTGGATGGGAGCAGGAATTCGTCCGCCGCGCATTACAAATTTTTCACTGCTAAACCGATTGACATCCATTATGACAGTACGGCCCAATAAACCTCCAAATTCCACATATTCGCCCGCTTTTTTCCCAGGAACCGGAATAATGCGTACCGCGGTGGTTTTTCCATTAATAACGCCAATACTTATTTCATCGGCAATAATACCTGCAATGGTCGAAACCGGTGTTTCACCGGGAATAGCTATCATATCCAGGCCAACCGAACAAACCGCAGTCATCGCTTCTAACTTTTCAATATTGAGGGCGCCTACCTCAACCGCTCGAACCATCCCCATATCCTCGCTCACGGGAATAAAAGCACCGGATAAGCCACCTACCATGGACGACGCCATAGCACCACCCTTTTTTACCGCGTCGGTTAACATCATTAAAGCAGCCGTTGTCCCCGGCGCACCGCAATACTCCAAGCCCATTGCTTCAATAATCTCTGCAACACTATCACCCATGGCAGGAGTTGGTGCAAGGGATAAGTCAACTATGCCAAATTTTACCCCTAACATTTTTGCCGCTTCTTTACCGATTAACTCCCCCACCCTGGTTATTTTAAAGGCCGTTTTCTTAATCTCATTGGCCAGTTCCTCCAAGTCAGCTCCAGGAATTTTTTCTACAACCCGTTTGACCACGCCCGGACCGCTTACCCCAACATTAACAACATAATCCGCTTCACCCACTCCATGAAAAGCTCCAGCCATAAAAGGATTATCCTCCGGGGCATTGGCAAAGACTACAATTTTGGCACATCCCAGTCCATCCTTATCTCTGGTCCGTTCAGCCGTTTCCTTTATTATGCGTGCCGAAAAATTGATTCCATCCATATTAATCCCTGCTCTGGTGGTCGCCACATTGATTGAAGCACATACCCGTTCCGTCTCCGCCAGTACCCGGGGAATAGTATTTAATACATTTATGTCCCCCTTTGTAAAGCCCTTATGTACTAACGCCGAAAACCCACCGATAAAATTTACCCCAATTTCCTGCGCAATTTCTTCTAAAGCGTAACCTATTTTAACCGTTTCGGTTTCAGTAAATCCCCCTGCTAACAGCGAAACCGGTGTAACCGCAACCCGGGCGTTGACAATCGGTATTCCATACTTTATCTCTAATTTCTTGGCAGTTTCCACCAAGTACTGCCCCTTTTCCCGGATTTTTTGCTTTATGTTTTCACAGGTTTTCGCGATACTGCTATCGACACAATCCAGAAGACTTACTCCTAATGTGATCGTTCTGATATCCAGGTTTTCCTCCTGAATCATTTTAAGAGTTTCTAAAATTTCTCCAAAGTTAAACATTTAACCCCTCCCTAAATTCGGTGCATAGCTCGAAAAATATTTTCATGTTGAATTTCAATTTTTAAATTTAATTGTGCTCCCAAATCACTCAAAGACTTTTTTAACGCTTCAAACTCAAGGTTACAGTGAGTAATATCCACCATCATAATCATGGTAAAAAGTCCACCGGTGATGGTCTGACTGATATCCAAAATATTAACGTTAGCCTCAGCTAAAAGAGTAGCCACTTTTGCAATTATTCCTACCCGATCTTCACCGATAACCGTAATTAAAGCTTTTTCCTGCAATTTAACTACCCCTTTCTCTTTTATATTTTTTTCAACTTTAAAAAAAAACGAGGCGCAAACCTCGTGTTTTATACTTTTATTCTTTTAATTTTTTCTCTTTGAACTCAAGCGTTTTAAATCAAACCAAATGGGACTTGCATTAAATATCGATGAATACGCACCACTGGTTACCCCAATTAACATGGCAGTAACAAATACTTTGATACTTGAACCTCCAAAAAGCAACAGGGAAACCAAAACAAAGATAACCGTTAATACCGTATTTATCGAGCGAGCCATTGTTTGCCACAAGCTTTTGTTTATTAGATCATCTAAAGCCTCTCCCTTTTCCCGTTTCTTCAGATTTTCCCTAATTCGGTCAAAGATAACAATTGTATCGTTAATGGAATAACCGATAATCGTTAATATCGCCGCCACAAAACTGCTGTCCACTTCCCATTGAAATATCGAGAAAAGCCCGATGGTAACAAATACGTCATGAAGTAAAGCAATAATCGCCGCAACCCCAAAGTAAAATTCAAAGCGAAAGGTAATATAAAGTAACATTAACACCGAAGCAATTAATAAAGCCAAAAAAGCTTTTTGCAGCAATTCGCGGCTAACAACGCTCCCAATCCGGTCCTCACGTAAAACCTCTACCTTCCCCAGTTTATCTTCCAAAGCTTTAATTACAGCATCCCTTTTCACGGTGTCTAACTCTTCAGTACGAATTAGATAATTTCCTTCACCGGTTAACTGAATTGAGCTAACTTTAAACCCCATTTGGGTTATAACATTTCTGATGTCCTGGGAAACTACATTTTTGCTAAACTTTACTTCTAAAATCGTTCCGCCGGTAAAGTCTATACCCCAATTAAGACCCTGAATAAAAAGGGAAATAATCCCGGGAACAATAATTAATAGTGATATTATATACCAGTATTTTCTATTCTTTATGATGTGAAACATGGCCTTACCCCCTTATGCCCCGTACAGTTTAGGATTTTTAACGACTTTAGAATCTGCCGCTAAGAACAACAGCCAGCGGGTAAAGGTAATTGCCGTAAACATACTGGCGATGATACCGATACTCAAGGTAACCGCAAATCCCCGAATTGGCCCGGTACCCAGGAAGTAGAGGATTACGGCGGCAATAAGGGTGGTAGCGTTGGAGTCAAAAACCGTTAAAAAGGCCCGTTTAAAACCGGCATCGATAGCTGACCGTAAAGTTTTACCCATTCGCAATTCTTCTTTTAACCTCTCAAAAATCAGGATATTCGCATCAACCGCCATACCCATGGACAAAACAAAACCTGCAATTCCGGGTAAAGTTAAAGTAGCCTTTAGAGCAATCATCACCCCTAAAACAATAGTTGCGTATAAAATTAGCGCAAAATCAGCGATAAATCCGGGAAAACGATAATATAAAATCATAAACACAAAGATGGCTATCACGCCTATAATACTTGCTCTTACCGAACGTCTTAAAGAGTCGGCCCCTAAAGTTGGACCTACAACCTTCTTTTCCAGAATCTCAAGTTTTAAAGGCAAAGCACCAGAACGAAGCAAAACAGCAATGCGATGGGCTTCCTCTAAATCTTTGTATCCGGTAATCCTGGCCTTACCGTTCGTTATCGGTTCCTTAATAACAGGATTTTGCAAAAGTTTACCGTCAAGGTATATACCTAAATTGCGATTAACATTTTTAGTAGTAAAGTCAGCAAATTTTTTCGCACCCTCAGCATTAAAAGTAAGATCCACTTCGGCTAAGCCGGTATTGGGGTCTTTGGCTTCAATGGCGTCCCTTAAATCTTTACCCGAAACAATAACTTCCCCTTCAGGAGATTTAAACTCCAACACCGCCGGTTTAATTAAAGTTCTTACCGCTTCCTCGGGATTTTTATAGCCGGCGATTTCCACAATAATTCGATCTTTTCCCTGCTTTTGAATGATGGGTTCTGAAATACCTAATTCATTTACCCGCGTTTCAATAATGGAAATGGTACTCTGCATAGTTTTGTCGTTAACTGGACTGCCGGGAAGTTCCTTGGCCTGAAATACCACGTGCACTCCGCCCTGCAAATCAAGTCCCAAGGTGGTATATTTTACCAAGGGCTTGACCGCCCCAAAACCTAAAAATGTATACCATCCAAGGATTAATATTAAAATCAGTACGCCACTAAATAGGGTAAATTTACCTAACCTCACTCCCAAATTCCTCCTCTGTTGACATTAACAAAGCTATTATACTTTTGCTTGCATCTAATTGTCAATTTCTTAAAGCAATTTTGTGCCATTTATCACTAACTCAAACTTACATTTTAAAAACTCGGCTGCCTTCCGGCATAATACCATTCTGCTTAGAAAAATCTCAAAATACTCCATTACCGGACAAATCTCGGTATTTATTATTAATTCCAAAGTTATCGTTCGTTTTTGTTCGTTGACCCAGACAAAAGAGTGCTCCACCGCAGAATTTACGCGGTCGTGAATATCATAAGTAGCAGGATCCTGATTCCTCACCCGGGACCGGTGAACATCGGATTTATCCGCCAAGATCAGGGCCGCAGCAACGTTATTAACCGGCTGGCCATACTGTTCTTCATGATTGCCAATGGCAGAAATAACAATGGCTATCTCTTCATAATCCATCCCAAGCCTTTCTAAAATTTGCGCAGCCAAAAGCGCGCCGGTTAAACCGTGTTCCTGGCGATTAATAGCATTTCCTATATCATGGAGATATCCTGCGATTGCTGCCAGCTCTCCTTCCCGCTCGGGATGGCCCAAACGGTCCAAAATGTTTTTGGCAATTGCCGAAACCAGTCCCAAATGTCTAAACCCGTGTTCGGTATACCCGAGGGTTCCAAGATGTTCATTACTTTTTTTTATGAACGCTTCCACCATCGGATCCTTTTTTACATCGGCCAAGGTCAGCACAGAGCCACCACCCAGCTTGAATTATTCCTTGTACGGTCCGGTTATCGCAGATTTTAAAATTTCTACCTTTACATTATCGGATAATCTTAAAACCACCGTTTTTTCTTTAATTTTAATTACCTCACCAATTAATCCTCCCGCCGTTAATACTTTGTCGTCCACTTTAAGGGATTTTAAAAATTCCTGATGCTGCTTTTGTCTTTGGTTTTGCGGTCGAATCATAAAAAAATAGACAATGAGAAAGAAGACTACAAGGTAAATAATTGTTACTACTTGTGGTGTAAAAATCTTACTGGACATTTATCTTACCCCCTTTTTTGTATAAAAAACATCTAAAACTATATTCGACTTTTTTATTCTTTTCCCTGCTCATAATTTTGTAAAAATTCTCGGGCAAAAACCAATAACCTCTCCTCTTTAATTGCTTTCCTGATTTCCTTCATTAAGTTTATTAAAAAATGGAGGTTATGGATAGTTGTCAGGCGAATTCCAAGCACCTCATCATTATGTAACAAATGGCGAATGTAAGCCCGGCTGTAATTGCGGCAGGTGTAGCACTGGCAGTCCTCTTCAATTGGACGAAAATCTTCTTTGTAAGCAGCATTTCTTACCACTAATTTACCATACCTGGTAAAAACCGTTCCATTGCGGGCAATCCTGGTGGGTAAGACGCAATCAAACATATCTATACCCCGGATTACCCCTTCAATTAAAGCATCCGGAGACCCAACCCCCATTAAATAACGGGGTTTGTCCTGAGGTAAATGCGGCTCCAAAACTTCTAACATCTCATACATTAAAGGTTTTGGCTCACCGACACTTAATCCACCAACAGCATATCCCGGAAAATCAAGTTCCGTTAAATACTTGGCACTTTCCACCCTTAAATCGGGGTAAATGCTTCCTTGAACAATCCCAAAAAGCACCTGGTCTTCTCGGCGGTGAACTTCTTTACACCTTTTTGCCCAGCGGTAAGTTCGCTTCATTGCTTCCTTAGCGTAAGAATATTCGGACGGATAGGGAGCACATTCGTCAAAAACCATAGCAATATCTGAACCCAGAGCTTCCTGAATCTTCACTGCCTTTTCCGGGCTCATAAAATGCGTGCTCCCATCAATGTGGGATTTAAAAGTGACACCTTCCTCACTAATTGTCCGCAAGGGTCCCAAGCTAAACACCTGAAACCCACCCGAATCGGTTAAGATAGCCCGGTCCCAGTTCATGAATTTATGTAAACCTCCGGCTTTAGCAATAAGCTCCTCCCCTGGCCGTAAATATAAATGATAGGTATTGGATAAAATTATTTGAGCTCCGATACCCTTCAACTCTTCTGGGCTCATGGTCTTAACCGTTGCCAGGGTACCAACAGGCATAAAAACCGGAGTCTCCACCACATTATGAAAGGTTTTTAAAAGTCCAAGTCTTGCTCTGGTATTGGGATCCTTTTTTAGCAGTTTAAAAGAAAACATTATAAACCTCCTTAAATTATTAACATAGCATCACCAAAGCTAAAAAAGCGATACCTTAATCTAACAGCAATTTCGTAAGCATTGAGAACTTTTTCCCTGCCAGCAAAAGCAGAAACCAGCATAAGCAGGGTTGATTTTGGTAAGTGAAAATTAGTAATTAAACCGTCGATGATTTGAAAATTAAATCCTGGATATATAAAGAGGTCGGTATAACCCTTGGCAGGAGCTACCTGTCCTTTATCGGCAACGCTTTCTAACACCCTTACCACAGTAGTTCCAACAGCAATAACCCTTCTTCCCTCTCTTTTTGCTTTATTTACTTTTTCCGCGGCCTCGTTTTCAATTTCATAATACTCCTCGTGCATTTTGTGTTCTAAAATATTTTCCGTCTTTACCGGTTTAAAAGTACCCAGCCCCACATGAAGTAAAACCTCGGCAAACTCAACCCCGTAATCTTTTAGTTCGGAAATTAATTCCCGGGTAAAATGTAATCCTGCCGTAGGGGCAGCCGCCGACCCGGGTTCTTTAGCATAAATCGTTTGATAGCGCTCCGGGTCTTTTAATTTTTCTTTAATATAAGGCGGAAGGGGAGTTTGCCCCAACTGATTTAAAATTTCTTCAAATACTCCCTGAAAGCTAAATTTAATTATCCTTCCCACTTCCGTTTGGGCCACAATTTCTCCTTCTAAAACCCCGGGTGCAAAAATAAGCCTGGTGCCAACCCGGGCACGCCTTCCGGGCTTCACCAGGACCTCCCACTCCCTAAAGTTCATCCTTTTTACCAAGAGGATCTCCACTTCTCCTCCCTGCTCACGTACCCCAAAAAGTCTGGCAGGTATGACCCTCGTCTTATTTACTACTAACAAATCGCCGGGCACTAAATATTTCTTTAAATTTTTAAAAACATCATGGGTAATTTCACCGGTTTGGCGTTTTAAGACCAAAAGCCGCGATTCATCTCTTTTTTCCAGGGGAGTTTGGGCAATCAGTTCCTCTGGAAGGTAGTAATCAAAATCCTTAAGCTTCATCCTTCACCTCTAATATATTTTAGTTATTTTAACACCAGTATAATAATACTTGATTATCTCCCTGTAGTCAAAGGGAGGATGGTTTTTGGTCTGCTGCGCCATTGCCCAGGCTCCCCACTGGGACATACCAAGGCCGTGCCCCCAGCCCTGACCTATGAAAGTAAATTTTTGTGGTATTTCTTCAACAATATTATATCCAGCTCCGCCGTTTTCCATTGCAACTTCATCACTACCAATCACATTTAAATTCTCTTTATCCACCTCTTTTGTCTCTCCATCCCCGGTTATCACATATATCTTGGGTTGTTCGGTAGCATTCAGCGGGACAAACTTGGTTTCGTATTTCTTTTCAGAAACTTTAACGGTAAAGCGCGAGCTATTTAAACCGAGAGCTTTTCTGATGGCTCCATCATATTTTAATATTTTACTACCCTTTTCCCCTGTAACCGTTACTTCCATTGCCCGTCCGGTTGTTGCGGTTTTGGTTATTTTTACTTCTTTTACCTCTCCAACATCATATCCCGATTTTTTTAGCTGCTCCTGCAACTCAGAAGCCGTATATTCTTTTATCCATCGGATAACATTATAACTACTTGACCCGCGAGCTTTTAAAAGAAGAGCGGCTTCATCATCATAAATATCCTTTTTAGCTTTCAGGTACGGTAACTCCGTTGTACCGTAAATGGTACTATTGGATTCAATATATCCGCCGTTACTGGAATGAAACAAAGCAGTAATAACCTTTCCATTATAAGTTATCACTTCTCCGGCAGTTTGGTCAACCAGAGCATTTACCGAGCTAAATTCGGAGCTCAAGCCTCCGTAAACCTGGCTTCTTTGATCCGGGTACAAATCAAATTCTTTATCAGGATTTAAATGGCTATAGGCATAGGTTCTGGCTGCTAAAATCTGGGCTTTTATTGCATTTACCGGCCAGGAAGCAGAAACTTCATTGGGAACCACACCATAAAGGTATTTTTCTAAGGAAAGGCGATTAACTAACCTTATACCGGTAGCTTTTGGTATTATTATTAAATCACCGCGGTAACGTTCCAAGCGTTGAGGTAAGGTACGTTCCGGTGTTAAGTTAAAATTTTCTGTAGTATCACTATAAGCCTGAAAAATAACAGGATTTTTAGTAACTAAAAATGGTATCGGGTCATTGTCTTTGTAAAGCTCAAGCCAATATTCCGAAAGATTTGCTGCTATCTCAATGGTTTTTAGTTTAATTGTAAAAATAGTTTCATTGGGATCTTTATAAATTAAATCTTCCACGTTTTTTAAGATACTTCCGTCATAAATTTGATATTTACCGCTTAGCTTTACCTTTTGGCTCTCGGTCTTGGGTAGATCTTTCAGCAAAATTCGAACCTTTACCTGCTCTCCAGCCAGAGTCGGCATCACCCTTAGGAGAAGAGCCGCTACGATTAGCAGCAGTATCATTAATTTTTTCAGTGGTTTTTTCACTATTTTTGCCTCCTCCCCCGGTTAAAACCTTTTCCTGTTTTTTCCCTGATTCCTTTTTAATTTTATCATCTTTTGGATTTTCCCGAAAGTTTTTCCTGTTTTCCTTTGTTTTTATCTTCTCTTTCTTATTTACGTTTTCGACAGGTTTTTTATTTTTTCCAGAAATCGAAGGTTGAGGTTGGGGTTTGGGTTTTTGGTCTGGAAGATATTTTTGCAGTTTATGAACGTTAAATTTTTTTCCGGGTAATACCTCCAGCTTAATTTCTTCACTTGTTCCTAATTCCGAAGTAACTTTAGTAATTGCCTGTTCAACCTTTAATCCTTTTAATTCATCGCGGTATTTTTCAACCTCCGGAGAAAGAGGTAAAACTTTAATCACCTTATCCCGGTAATTTATGCCTATTTTTACTCCCCTGGTTCCACCGACGGTTAGATAGGCAACCACTTCCTTTTCCTTGGCATAGGTAAGGTAAACCGGGGCAAAAAATAACAATAAAGAAGCAACCAGGGCAACAATTTTAAGGCTAAAGCCCAAAGAATAAACTGTCCGTTCGGGAAATTCAACTTCATCCCCAACTTTATAACTTCCCGCTAATTTCACTTGCAAAAATCGGCCTTCAGACAAGATTAGATAAGAGTTTTCATTTACTTTTTCCACAATTACGCCCCGGCCCATTATTATTCACCTCCCCAGCCAAGGTAGGCCTGTAAACCGGTAAACCTTCCCCAGTAAATCAAGATAATGGCTACCAAGTATTTCCGATACTTTTCTATGGTCTTTTGCTTAATCTTAAAACGTTCGGAAATGCTTTGCAGGGGTAGCTTTTTAGTTCTGATAAGCTGTCGAACAAATTCTTCATCTTCCGCTATACCTTTAGCAAGCATTATTAATTTCTGCCGGCTATCATTATGCTTGGGCGAAACTTTAACCAATTCGGCAAAAGTTATATTAAATTGTTTTAAAAGCTTTTCATATTCAGCAATTTCCAGGCGTACATCCACTTCGTCAATTAAATTTCTTTGCGATAAAAAACTTTCATCCAGCGGCAAATTTTGCTGATAAGACTTATTTTGCCGGTAAAAATCAATTAATCTTCGTCTGATTATTTGAGCAGCAAATTTTTCAAATTCTACCCCTTTAGCGGAATTATAACTTTGTATAGCCTCACTTAAAGCCAGGAGGCCAATGCTGTATTCATCATCGGACTTAGTAATAAAACGTCCCGTCAATCGGGCCGCAATCCCAAAAATAAGACTTTCATGTTGGCGAATCATTTGCTCAAATATTTCGTCATTAATTGGATTGTTGGGCTGCATAATTAACCCCCAAAAATGTATTCGTTAAGCAATAAATTTTTCATGGGGTCTTACCGGCGAAAAAGTAAGTTAAGTATTAAAGTTAACAAAAGACTTAATAATATAGAACTAGCTAGTGGAAAAAAGAAAGTAAAATTTCCCTTCCGGATTAATATATCCCCAGGCAAACGCCCTAAGTGTAAAAATTTCTCTCCCATAAAAAAGAAAAAACCGGTGATAATTAAGATTATCCCGATTAACATTAGAAATTTTCCCATTTCTCCCATAGCTTACTTCCCTTCCTTATAGTATCTTTCCTTTTCACTAAAGATACAGCCGCAATACGGCTGCCTGTATAAATCGAGTTCTTTAGCTTTTTGATAAGCGGCCCGATAACCCGGACAAAAATCTTCATAAACGAAGTTTAAACCATATTTTTCTGCTAAGTTCAGTCCTATCTCCTTAATTAAGTCGTGTTTCTGATAGGGGCTAACCAAAAGGGTTGTGGAAACGTGATTAATTCCTAAGCTTTTGGCTTTTTGAAAGCTTTTTTCCAAACGTGTTTCATAACAAAATCCGCAGCGTACACCCGGATATTCCAGACTGCCTTTTAGAAACTCAGTGAGAGGATAATCGTTTTCATAGATAACTTCTAAGTTTATTAGAGCAGCGTACTGTTTTAAAGTTTCTCTTCGTCTTTTAAACTCCTGATAGGGGTGGATATTAGGATTATAAAAATACCCTGTTATGTTATATCCCATTTCTCTTAACCTTTCCACCGGGTAAATGCTGCATGGAGCACAGCAAATGTGCAGTAAAAGTTCCATGTTTTCACCTCTACCATAACGACAGTTCCCCAGCATTTTTGTTGTAAGCAATACCTAAGTGGTCATAGGCAAGTTTGGTTACCACACGCCCCCTTGGGGTTCTTTTTATGAACCCAATTTGGAGTAAAAATGGCTCATACACATCTTCTATGGTATCAACCTCTTCAGAAATGGCAGCGGCAATAGCCTCAATGCCCACCGGCCCCCCCTGGTATTTTTCAATCATTGTTTTTAAAATTAAACGATCGGTTGGATCTAAACCCAGCTCATCAATTTCCAATAAATCTAACGCTGCCTTAGCGTTCTCAAGATTTATTACCCCGCTGCTCCGAACTTCTGCATAATCCCTTACTCGTTTTAATAATCTATTAGCTATGCGCGGTGTACCCCGGGAACGTTTGGCAATTTCAAAACTACCTTCAGGGGTAATTTCGGTTTTTAATAATGCTGCCGACCGATTTATTATTAGCATTAATTCTTCCACCGAATAAAACTCCAAGCGGTGGACCATACCAAAACGGTCGCGCAGAGGCGAAGTTAAAAGCCCCGCCCGGGTAGTAGCCCCAATTAAGGTAAATTTAGGCAAACTCAGCCTCAAGCTTCTGGCCCCCGGACCTTTGCCTAACATAATATCAAGAGCAAAATCCTCCATAGCAGAATATAAAACTTCTTCTACAATCCTGGGAAGTCTATGAATTTCATCGATAAACAACACATCTTTTTCCCCAAGATTAGTTAAAATTGCGGCTAAATCCCCAGGGCGTTCAAGGGCTGGGCCGGACGTTATTTTAATATCTACTCCCAGTTCATTAGCAATAATGGTAGCGAGAGTAGTTTTACCCAGACCGGGAGGTCCAAACAAAAGAACATGGTCTAAGGCTTCATTTCGTTTTTTTGCTGCTTCAATAAAAATTGAAATTGTTTCTTTTACCTTCTGCTGTCCAATATATTCACTTAATCTTCGCGGTCTTAGGCTAAACTCATTTTCATCTTCCGTTAACTCATATCCCGAAACTAATCTTTCCTCCATATTTTTTCACCTTATTTCTATTTATTTGTTTAAAAACCTTAAAGCAAGGGCAATACCTTCCTCGGGAGTTTTAACGCTTTTTTTATCTATTTTACCTAAAATTTCCCGGGCTTCAGCAGCCGACAGTCCTAAACTCAAAAGTCCCTTGTACACATCTCCCCACAAATCCTGGAAATTTTCCACGCTCTCTTCATTGCTTGTAAAAGAAGTATAGCCAATTTTATCTTTCAATTCAAGAAAGAGTCTCTGAGCATTTTTTTTACCGACCCCCGGTACCTTTGTTAATGCTTTTTCATCTTTATTGGCAATAACCCAATTTAACTTTTCCGGAGTAAATTCATTTAATATTGCTAACGCAGCTTTGGGACCAATACCAGAAACGCTTAGCAACAAATCAAAAAACTTTCTTGTTTCTTCATCGCTAAAACCATATAAGAACCAACCGTCTTCCCTAACTTGAAGGGAAGTATACATTACTACTTCCGAATTTAAGTTAAGGCTTCCCAATTCCCGGGGAAGAACCGCTACCTTAAAACCAATTCCATTAACATCAACAACCACCGAGTCAAGAGTTTTATCCAGTACTTTTCCTTTTAAAACGGCTATCAAAGCAATCCCCCCATTTTTAGAAAACCTGCATAGGCAATAGCTAAAGCATCAGCCACATCATCGGGTTTGGGAGGAGTTTTAAGCCCCAAAAGCTTAGCTATCATATACTCAACCTGACTTTTAGGAGCATGCCCGTAACCGGTTACAATAGTTTTCACTTCGACCGGCTTAAGCTCTAAAACAGGAATATCATTTAAAGCCGATGCTAATAAAACAACTCCTCGGGCTTCGCCAACAGAAATTGCCGTTTTTACATTTTTGCTAAAGAACAATTCTTCAACCACCACTATTTCCGGTTTTTCTTGAATAAGTATTTCATTAAGCTTTTGAAAAATTATCTTCAATCTTTTCTCCTTGGCAATTGGGGGCGTGGTTATTGCTTGAAAATTTTTTACAATAAGTTTTCCATTTTTTTTCTCAAGTACACCAACTCCAACTATAGCCGTTCCCGGATCAATACCAATAATCTTCATTTTAACCTCCAAAAAGAGAAATAAGAGCCTTTGTACGGCTCTTTTTAGTCAACCAGTTCAAAGTTGGCATATACCTCTTGTACATCATCATGTTCTTCAAAAAGATCTAAAAGTTTTAAAAGCTTCTGAGCCTCTTCTCCAGAAACCGGTACTGTAGTTTTAGGAAGCATGGTAATTTCGGCAATACTTGTTTTGATGTTTGCATTATTTAAAGCATCCTTAACCTTTTCAAAAGCTTCAGGCGCAGTTATAACCTCAAACTGGTCTCCTTCATCCTTTAAATCTTCAGCGCCAGCATCCAAAACTAAAAGCAAAATCTCTTCTTCATTAATTCCCGGATTATCTTCTTTGGGTATGGTAATATACCCTTTTTCCTCAAATATCCACTGAACGCTCCCCGCTTCCCCCATACTGCCGCCGTGCTTGGAAAAAAGATGCCTGATTTCGCCGGCAGTACGGTTGCGGTTATCGGTCATTATTTTTAGAAGAATAGCAACACCCCCAGGACCGTATCCTTCGTAAAAAACTTCTTCGTAACTTTCCGCAGCTAACTCACCGGTTCCTTTCATTATTGCCCGCTGAATATTCTCGTTAGGGATATTTGCTTCCCTGGCTCGAGCAATAGCCGCCTTAAGCCTGGGATTGGCTTCCGGATCTCCTCCCCCAAGTCTTGCCGCTACCATTATCTCCCGGGCAAGCTTGGTAAAAACTTTACCCCGCAGGGAATCCATCTTTTCTTTTCTATGTTTAATATTTGCCCATTTGGAATGACCAGCCATATAAAACAACCTCCCCAAGATAATTACAGCATCGGAACCTCCGGTATTCTCTTTTTATGTTGAGATTTTCTCTGCATTCTTTTTACAAAATCCACTAACTCCGCCGAACCTTCACCGGTTAATAAATAATGATCAATGTCTTTGTAAGTAAAGCCCATTTCACCTTCATCGGTTTGGCCTTCCCACAAACCGGCAGAAGGAGCTTTAGTAATTATCTTTTCAGGAAGTCCGAGATAGCGGGCAAACTCCCAAACTTCGGTTTTGGTTAAATTACCGATAGGCAATAGGTCAACGCCGCCATCACCCCATTTTGTAAAATAACCGATTTCTAACTCTGTTCGATTTCCCGTCCCTGCAACCAAATAATTTAAATTTGCAGCCCAGTAATAAAGGGTTGTCATTCTAAGACGCGGTTTAATGTTGGCCAAGGCAAGCTTTTCCGGCTCGTGAGGTGTGGCATTCTTTAAGCTTGAAACCAGAGCTTGGTAAGGCTCATCTAAATTTACAACAATATATTTTAAATTTAAATGATTGGCTATCATTCGCGCATCCTCTTCATCCTCTGGATTACTAAAACAAGGCATAATAATCCCCAAGCTTTTTTCAGGAAAAGCCTTTTTGATTAAAGTAGCAACTACCGCAGAATCAACTCCACCGGACAATCCAACCAGTAGCCCGCTGGCATTGGCTTCCCTTGTTTTTTCTCTTAACCAATTTACTAATTTCTCAGTCTTTTCTTCCCAATTCACCCTCATCATCTCCTTAACAATGAAAATTCTGATAAAGCTAAATTAATAAAGTGATTTATAAGTGGGTGTTGTTTTTTTCTCTTTAAATATAGCAAAAATAAATCCCTTTGCAAAGCTAAGCCCTTAATCCTGTGAGTCGAAACTAACCCTAACTTGGTTGCATTTCTTACAGCAATTTCGGAGCAAAAAGCTCCCCCCAGTCCCCCCTCTACTGCCGTTAACACCGCTTGATTACTTCCCAGCTCCATAACAATCTTAAGTTTCTTTTCTGATATACCAAAATTTTTTAAGGCTTTTTCCAGGAACATACGGGTGCCCGAACCCTTTTCCCGCCAAATAAGCGGAATTTTTAGCAAATCGTCCGGTTCCAAAACTTCTTTTTGGGTGAGGGGGTGATTAGCCGGTAAGATAAACACTAACTCGTCTTTATAAAAAGGAACAAATTCCAAACGCGGGTTTTTTATTTCCGAACCTACCGCCCCAACATCATAGATACCATCCAAAATTTTAGCCACCACATCTCCCGTATCACTAATCTCAAGATTTACCTTTACCTGGGGGTAAGCCAAATTATATCTCCCCAAGAGCAAGGGCAAAAGATATTGCCCGGGGATATTACTTGCCCCGATATTTAAGATTCCCTTGGGATTTTCTTTGTTGCCGGAAATGTTTTGTTCTGCTTCCTCAAGAATCTTTAAAATTTCCTGAGCATATTTATACAAAAGAGCCCCATCATCGGTAAGTTTGATTCCTTTTACATTTCTTTCTAATAATATTGTATTAAAATACTCTTCCAGCGACTGCAAATGCTTGGTTATCGCTGGCTGCGTTAAGTTTAGCAGCTTTCCCGCTTTACTTAAACTTTTTTCATTTACTACAGTAATAAAGGTTTTAAAATACTCTACTTTCATAAAGCCCTCCGCTACTCCACAACGATATAAAAGGGATAATTTTTCTGCCCCCCATAAAACTTTTCTACATCACAAAAAGCATACTTCTCTTCCAGTAATGACACAAATTTTTCTGCTACATCTTCTAAAACTTCCTCTCCCGTAAAGACCGAAATTAAGCTGTTATCTTCATTAATTACCTTAGCAACTGCTTCCATTGAAGTTAAGAGCACATCTTTTCCTGCAGCAATAATATCACCGTTAAAAATCGCTATATAATCACCACTTTTTATTTCTAATTCACCAAACCTTACCTCTCTTACAGCTCTGGTAACTTCAATAACTTTTAAATTTTTTAAGTGTTCGTTTATTTTGGTAATTAATTCTTCGGGTTCGGCATTTTCATCAAAATATAAGGAAACCGCCACCGTTTGGGCCGGATTCTTTGTATTAACAATGGTAACACTTTTATTGGTAAGATTTTTAGCCTGTTCGGCAGCCAAGATAATGTTTTTATTGTTTGGAAATACTATTACTTTCGTTGCCGGAACACGATTAATTGCCTCCACAATAGCCGATACAGGAGGATTTGCCGTTTGTCCACCATCAACGATTTCATCTATACCCAGTTTTTGAAAAATTTCGCTAAATCCTTTACCCGGCGAAACCGCAACCATTCCCAGCTTTTTGGCAGGCTTTTGCTTTTCCTGACTTTGCTCCAACATATTATCAATTTTTATATTGTAAATTAAACCCCACCTTAACCCCAATTCTAAGGCTTCTCCGGGGTGATTAGTATGGATGTGAACTTTTACAACGTTTTCATCACCGGCAACGATTAAAGAACCTCCAATTTCCATTAATTCCTGCCGAATTTTCTCCAAGAATAATTTTTCCCCTTTGATAATAAACTCGGTACAGTAAATATAATCCATACCAACTTCATCTAACTCTTGTTCTTCCTTTTTTATGGAAAAATCTGCTTCCGGTAAATTTAAAGTAATACTTTCATCTTTTAACCCGGCTAAACAGCCTTGCAAAAATAAAACAAGCCCCATACCACCAGAATCAACAACCCCTGCTTTTTTTAAGGCAGGTAAAAGTTCAGGGGTTTTAGCTAAAGCCACTTCTCCGTAACGAATTGCTTCGTCAATTAATTCAATAATGTTAACTTTGTTACGAATGCTTTTCTTAAATCCCTTACCGATTTCCCTTAATACCGTAAGAATTGTTCCTTCCACCGGTTGCGCTACAGCCCGGTAGGCGTAAACCACTCCGTATTGAAAAGCTTTTGATAATTCCGAAACACCTGCCTCGCGCTTGTTTTTAAATCCCCGGGCAAATCCGCGCAAAACCTGGGACAAAATAACCCCCGAATTTCCCCGGGCCCCAAACAGAGCACCCTGCGCAGCAATATCAGCCACCTTGCCCAAATGTACATCCATCGCTTGAGATATTTTTTCCGCAGCTACCTTTAAAGTTGCCGCCATGTTTGTTCCGGTATCACCATCAGGAACAGGAAACACATTTAGCTGATTTAATTTCTCCTTGTTGCGCTCAAGATTCGCAGCAGCAGCAATAATCATCTTGGCATAATCAATACCATTAATTTTTTCCAACAATACCACTCCCTAATCCTTTGCTAAATATACCGTACCAAGAGCACCAGGTCCGATATGGCTTCCAATAACCGGTCCGGCAGAATATATCTCTATATCATTTCTCTGTAACTTTTCTGTCAATTTAGCTTGCATTTTCACCGCAGCATCCCGCGCATAAAATTCAACTACTCCAGCCCAAACCGCATCGTCAGGAATTAATTCGTATAATTTTTCAAAGGCTTTATTAAAAGTTCTTATTTTTTCCACAACCTCAATTGCCCCATCAACCATGGTCAAAACCGGTTTAATTTGCAAGATACTTCCAAAAAGAGCCGCAGCACCGCCAATCCGTCCGCCCCGATGCAAAAACTCCAAGCTATCGGGAACAAAATAAAGCTTCAATCTTGGAACCATACCAGTCAGTTCCTCAAAGATTTTTTTCGCAGGTTCACCCTCCCTGGCTTTCTGCACCGCATATTTTATCAAGTAAGTTTCAGCTCCTACAATTGCCTTGGAATCCAACACGTAAATTTTATCTTTTCCAACCTCATTTGCAGCCGTAAGGGCACTATTATACGTCCCGCTGAATTTTGAAGAAATAGTAATGCACACAATCTCGTACCCGAGACTTAACTTTTCTTCAAACACTTTTTTAAAAGCTGCGATAGGCGGTTGCGAAGTAGAAGGTCGTTCTTTGGTACTCATTAATATTTCATAAAATCTTTTGGTTTCGGCTAAATCGTCAACAAAATCATGTGGTCCAATATGCGCAGTAAGCGGAACTATTTCCAAGTATTCCTTATTACACCCCACGTAATCGGAAGTCAAATAGCCAATGGAATCTGCCACTATAAAAGTCTTAGACATTACGTTCCCCCATTTCACAATTATTCCAATTTTTTTAACAAAAATAAAAATTTTTTATACTACTTTAAGATTTTAATCAAAGAAATAATCAAATTCAACATTTTTCATAAATCGACAATAAAATACCCTTACCAAATCAACATACCTCTGGTATGATAAAAACGGAGGTGTTAATAAATGGTTAAACTGGTAAGAGAAGGGACAACCTTCGGTCAAAAAGATGTAATTGAGCTTTTGGTAGAGTTTTCCTCTTTTAAAGACCGGGTTAACAAAAAATTTAAAGAAATCGCCCGGGAGTTTGAAGGAAAAAGTAACGAACACGACCTATGGGTAAATCTTTATTTAATCGCTTCAGATTATGCCGAAGAAATGCAAAACCGTAAGGCCAAACAGGAAATGTTAAGCCAAAAAATAAGTTAAGAATTTTTAAGTACCAAAATTTCTTCTGGAGTTAATTCTCTATATTCCCCGGGGCTTAATTTATTATCTAAAATTAAGCCCCCAATCCTTATTCTTTTTAAGTAAACAACGGTCTTTCCCAAGGCTAAAAACATCCTTTTTACCTGATGATATTTTCCCTCGGTTATAACAATCGTTCCATGTTTATCTCCTACTTTACCGAGAAGTCGGGCAGGTTTGGTAAGGTAATTATCTTCCAGCCTGATACCGGTTTTTATTTTTGAAAAATCTTCCTCTTCTAAAGGTTTATCAAGCTCAAAATAATATTCTTTCTCAACCTCTTTTTTGGGAGACGTTAAATGATGCGCTAACTGCCCATCATCGGTCAAAATGAGCAAACCTTCGGTATCAATGTCAAGTCGGCCAACCGGAAATATTTTCCGATGAACCGGAACTAAATCAACAACGGTAGGATAACGCCGGTCAACGGTAGCGGAAACATACCCTTTGGGTTTGTTTAACATAAAATAAACAAAGGGTTTATATTTAACTTCTTCACCCTTAACAATTACCTTATCGGTATCCACATTCAAGTTATATCCCGGGTCCTTTACCACCACGCCATTTACTTCAACCTTTCGTGCCTTTAAGAGTTTTCTAACCTCTTTACGGGTACCAAAACCCATATGAGCTAAAAATTTATCAATCCGCATTTTCATCCTCCTTTGCTTCATCGGCATTAATCTTGGCATTTGCAAAAATCGCCCGGTATTTCTCCATTAAAAGCGGAACTTTCCTTATGTAATTTTGCGTTTCCGAAATATAAAGATAATTATTGTTATAAACGTTGCCAGGTCCAGCATTATAAGCCGCTAAAGCTAACTGCCAGTTACCAAACCGTTTGTATTGAATTGCTAAATACCTGGCACCGCCAATAATATTTTGCTCGGGATCGTAAGGATCTACCCCTAAACCCCGGGCCGTTTTGGGCATCAATTGCATGAGGCCAATTGCTCCCGCCGGACTTATTGCATTGGGATTTCCTCCGGACTCTTGCTCAATCACCGCGGCAATAAGCGCAGGATCTAAATTATAAAGTTCCGCCGCTTTAAAAATGTATTTTGACCAACGGAGAACCCTGTGCTTTTGGTCAATATACTCCATAAAATTCCTTGAACCCACAGCAACTTTTTGCCGGTCACCGGAAATATAAATGCGCATGGTCAAAAAGTCGGCAAAAGCCGTTAAGGCGTTTTTTAAATTGCTTTTAACAATAACCCCGGAAGAAAGGTCAAAATTACTTCGGTCTTTTCTGTTAAAATTCGTTAATTCATGTCCCAAAAAAGCAATGGTATCTTTTAAACCCTTCTTAAATTCATAATATTTTTCCTTTTTAAAGGAAAGAGTTGCTTTTTTGTCGAGTTTAAACTCTTTCGGGACAACACTGTAAGGGGGATTGTAGTTAGCTATTTTCATAATTAACATATCTTCAAGCTTTGCCGGTGTAAAATAAAGAAAAATTATTATTAAGAGTAATATAATACCCACTACCTTGGTTAACTCTAAAAAAATCCCTTTAACTTTCTTCCAAAGTCTATTAAACGGTCTACCCATCGGAAAATTTAAAACTGGTTTCAAACCCTTCTCCCCCAAAGCATCGGTTAGTTATGTTAATGTTCTACCTCTATTCCTTTATTTCCTGCAAAAAAAGGGGTGTAGTTTGCCACTACACCCTTAGTCTCCTTCACGAGAATACGGAATACCAACTGAAGCCGGTGGTTGAGCTTTTCTCACCACCCCTGCGAGAACTAACAGCGTTAACACATACGGTATCATTTTGATAAATTGATAGGGAACTACTTTACTTTGAACCACCCTCATACTAATGGCCTCGGCAAAACCAAAGAGGAAGGAAGCCCAAAATGAACCGTAAGGCATCCAGTTTCCAAAGATCATCGCTGCTAAAGCAATAAATCCCTTACCCTGGGTCATGCCTTCTACATACATATGGGTGTGTTCAATCGAGAGATAAGCACCAGCAAGTCCAGCAAAAGCCCCGCTAATTATTACCCCTAAATAACGATAGGGTATTACTTTAACACCAAGAGTATCCGCTGCTAAGGGATTTTCCCCGACAGCTTTTAAACGCAACCCAAAAACAGTTTTTTCCAATACCCAGTAAGTAACAAAAACAAGCAAAATCCCAAGAATAATTATCGGCGAAATATCCGTAGCAATTGGTTTTAAAACGCTGATATTCTTTAAAATCGGAATATCAATTTTCGGTAAACCATTAACACTGGGACTGGTAGTAGCCATGCCAAACAAAGCAATACTAAAAAATCTGGCCAAGCCGTAAGCCAGGATATTTATCGCCACTCCCGAGACGATTTGGTCGACCCGGTAAGTAACGGTAACCACCGCGTGAATCAATGCCACCAACATCCCCATGGCAATTGCCAGCAAAAATCCACCTACCGGACCATAATGCAGCGCACCGTAGGCTCCCCAAAAGGCTCCAGTCATCATCATACCTTCAAGGCCTATATTGGTAACACCACTGCGTTCTGAGTAAATCGCACCTAACGCGGTAATTAAAACAGGAATGGTCATGCGAAGAGCCGAGGCTAACATTTCCATAATATCGCCCATTATTAAGCCTCCTTCTTCTCTAATCTCTTTATATAACGTCCCAAAATGTTAGCAGCAACTACTACACTTAAAATAATTATTCCCTGCATGATAACAATGGTTTCCATGGGCACACCCATAAAGGTTTGGACACCCTCGGCACCACGATTGAGAAAACCAAAAAGCAATGCTGCTAAAACAATTCCGAAGGGGTTATTGTTACCCATCAAAGCAACGGCAATACCGTTAAAACCAAAGTTTTTCGGAAAGTCCAAATCCATATAGCCATAGAAACTCAGTAAATGGGAAAGACCGATCAACCCCGCAATAGCTCCGCTTAATAAAAAGCCTTTAAAATATACTTTATTAGGGTTAATACCCGCAGCTTCGGAAGCTTTGGGGTTACTTCCCACCGCACGAATTTCATACCCAAAAGGAGTGTGCCAAAGCAAATAATACATTCCCACCGTTAAAAGCAATCCAATTACAAAAAACCAGTTCAGGTAAACAGAGTTTGGCAAATCTATACCAAAAAAGCTTAAAAACCCGTGAAGCTTTGGCATTAAGGCTGTTTCAGCAAAATGCGGAGTCCGAATTAAAGGACTACCCAATCCTTCAGGTACTTTTTGGTTGCGGTCCATGAAAAGATCCGCAATAAAATAATGAATTAACGAATAGGCAATATAATTAAGCATGATGGTACTGATAACCTCATGAACTCCGCGGCGTACCTTTAAGTAAATGGGAACAAAAGCCCATAATACTCCTCCCAGCATGGCTGCCAAAATGGCCAGAGGCAAATGAATAAATGCCGGAATTCCGCTCAAAGTAAAGCCCACAAAGGCGGCAAAAAAAGCCCCTATAAAGTACTGGCCTTCCACTCCAATGTTAAAAAGTCCCATTTTAAAACTTAAGGCCACAGCCAACCCGGAAAAAATAAGTGGTGTTGCGTTAAATAAAATTTCGCCAACACTATCAGCACTTCCCAGGCTAAACTCAATCATTGTTTGGTAAACTTCAATGGGATTTTTGCCAATTGCAACTATTAATACCGAACTTAAAGCAATGGCAAACAATATGGCAACTATTGGCGTTAAAAGCTGTAGTAGTATTATTTTGAACCGCTTATTCATTAACCTACCCCCACTTCCTTATATGCCCCGAGCATATACTGACCTATTTCTTCCAATTCCATTTCACCCGGCACAAACTCTTTGACAATTTCCCCATTAAACATAATACCTACCCGGTCAGAAAGGGAAAGAACTTCTTCTAAATCGGCAGAAATTAAAAGCACAGATTTTCCGTTATTCCGGGCTTCAATTAATTTTTTATGAACAAATTCAATGGCCCCTATATCCAGTCCTCTAACCGGCTGAGCAGCAATAATTAAATCAGGCTCATAACTTAATTCGCGAGCCAAAATTACCTTTTGCTGGTTTCCACCGGAAAGGTTACGAATTGCCTGTTCAATAGAGCCTAAACGTATATCAAATTCTTCAACCTTTTTATTGGTCAGGGATTTGATTTTATCCCGGAAAAGTTTCCACCATCGGCTATACTCTTTTTTGCGTTCCAAGCCAAGGACCATATTTTCCCACACGGTCATCGGTAAAACCAGTCCTCGCTGATGCCTGTCCTCGGGAATATAACCAACCCCGATTTCCCTGATGGCTTTGGTATCAAGTCCTTTATTGCTCTTACCCTTTATTAATATTTCCCCGCCATCATAAGGTAATAGTCCCATAATTGCTTCTACCAGTTCTCTTTGACCGTTCCCTTCCACACCGGCTATACCGTAAATTTCTCCGGCACGAATGGACAAACTAAGTTTATTTAACTGGTGGCGGTCAATGCTGCCTTTTACTTCTAAGTTCCTTACTTCTAAAATTACATCACCGGTTTTTACGATCGGCTTTTCAAGTCTAAACAATACCGGTCTCCCTACCATCATTTCTGCTAACTGTTTTTTACTGGTTTCGGAAGCTTTTACGGTACCAACAACTTTTCCCCGCCGCAAAACCGTAATTCTATCCGAAATCTCCAGCACTTCGTCAAGTTTATGGCTGATAAATAAAATTGTTTTCCCTTCCTGTTTTAATTTCCTTAGGTTAACAAACAGTTCTTTAACTTCCTGAGGTGTCAAAACCGCGGTGGGCTCATCCAGGATTAGTATCTCGGCCCCGCGGTATAAAACTTTTAAAATCTCTACCCGTTGCTGGTGCCCTACCGATAAATCCCCGACCTGGGCATTTAGGTCTAACTTAAAGTCGTACAATTCACATAATTCTTCCACTTTTTTCTTGGCCTTGGCAAAGTCTATCACTCCACCGGGACTATTTTCGTAACCAAGAATAATGTTTTGAACTACATTAAAACGGTTTATTAACATAAAATGCTGGTGAACCATTCCGATACCTTTATTAATGGCATCCCGGGGGCCGTTAATCCTCACTTTTTCTCCTTTTAAAAACATCTCTCCCTCATCCGGCTGATACAATCCGGTAATAATTTTCATTAACGTACTTTTCCCGGCGCCATTTTCTCCAACCAAAGCATGCACTTCCCCTTTGAGGGCATCAAAGGAGATGTTGTCGTTGGCTACCAGCCCGGGAAAACGTTTGGTAATTCCCTTTAGTTCCAGAACTTTTTCCACCGTATTTCCCCTTTCCTCGTTTTTACCAAAATAGCAATAAAACTAATAAGAGGAGATGACAAAACTGTCATCCCCCCTCGCACAGTATAACGGTTTTAAACGTTTTTGTAAAGTTTTTATTAAGTTAATTTTAAAATGCTACTTTATTTCCTTTTTACTGGTGGGTACTTTAATTTCTCCATTGATAATTTTTGTTTTGATTTCTTCAAGTCTTGGTTTAATGTCGGCGATCAAATCCTTGTTAAACTCATTTTCCGCATACCCAACGCCATTTTCTTTAAGACCAAATTCCTTGTACCCACCCTTAAAGTTGTTCTCTACCATGCTTTTAATGGTCTCAAATACCGCGGTATCAACCCGTTTTAACATACTGGTTAAAATGTAAGGTCTTTGCGCTTCAGGAGCAGTTAACGATTGGTCGGAGTCAACCCCAATCACAAATTTTTTCTGACTAGCAGCTGCTTCAATTACCCCTACCCCGGAAGCTCCGGAAGCATGGTAAATAACATCGGCACCGTTTTTAATTTGCTTCAAGGTCAATTCTTTTCCTTTAACAGGATCTTTAAAGGCATCACCGGTAGTACCAATGTAATCGGATAAAACCTGAATATTGGGGTTAATGTATTTTGCTCCGGCAATATAACCAGCTTCAAATTTTTCAATTAAAGGAATTTTCATTCCGCCCACAAATCCAATTTTGCCAGTTTTACTCTTTAAAGCTGCCGCAGCACCTACCAAGAAAGAGCCTTCATGTTCTTTAAAAAGCAAACAAGTAATATTGCTGTCTTCCTTTAAATCAGGCACATACCCGTCAATTAATGCGAACTTGGTTTCCGGAAAGTCCTTGGCCACTTTTGCTATGGCATCGGTAAACATGAAACCTACACCAAACACCAGATCATACTTATCTCGAGCCAGTAATCTTAAGAGTTGCTCCCGGTTTTCCCCACCGGCCAAAGGTTCAAGATATTTAACTTCAATTTTGTCACCAAACTCTTTCTGGGCTCTTTCTAAACCCGCATATGCTGCATCGTTAAAAGATTTATCTCCCCGGCCGCCAACGTCAAAAACAAGTCCAACTTTAATTTTCTTAGTTTCCTCCTGTTTGGCAGGCTCTTCGGTTTTCTTGGCACATCCAGCTAATAACGTTGAAGTTGCAAAAATCACTAAGACAAAGGCTACCAACAAAGATTTAAATTTACGCATCCCTTTTCCTCCTTTATAAACTTACTTAAAATTTACTTTACATACATTAACATAACCAAAAAAAATAAATTTTTTACCCCGTCACCTCCTAATACAGTACACAGTATTCTTTTTTTTCTCAAGCTACCCTTTTTCCTGCCTCGTAATTTATTCGACAACTTCTTTAATATTCCTGCTGAATTAACAAATTCGCGGTAAATTTTCCCCCAAAGGCATGTTGATAATTCTTTCACCGCCAATACGGTTCTTTACGTAAACCAACCCGGCCGGAGCTTCCTTAACTTCTCCAATTATCGCGGCATCTTTCCCTAAAGGATGAGCCTTTATTTTTTCTAAAGCTTTTTCCGCTATCTCCGGAGGCACAATCATAATTACCTTCCCTTCATTTGCTAAAGCATAAACATCCAATCCCAAATATCCGCATAAAGTTTTAACCTGCGGTCTAATGGGAACTTTCTCCTCCCAGAGCTCAATCCCCACATTGCTTTGTTTGGCTATTTCATTTAAGGTAGCCGCTAATCCCCCCCGGCTCGGGTCCCGCATAGCATGAACCGGATATTCATGAATAATAGACTTTACAAGTTCATTTAAAGGCGCACAGTCGCTCGTAAAATCTCCCGGAATATTTTCCCGTACTGCTAATATTGCGGCTCCGTGATCTCCTAAATAGCCGTTGACGAGAATTTTATCCCCGGGTCTGGCCTTTTTCCCTGACGGATTATTCGGGGTGTTAATTATACCAAGGCCCGCGGTATTTATATAAATTTTATCTCCTTTACCTTTTTCTACCACTTTAGTGTCCCCGGTAACAATTTTTACTCCCGCTTTTTCTGCCGCTTGAGCAATTGATTGGATAATTTTTTCTAACTCGCTTAGTTCTAATCCCTCTTCTAAAATGAGTCCCAAAGACAAAAATAAGGGTTCTGCCCCCATCACCGCTAAATCATTTACGGTTCCGTATACTGCTAATTTACCAATATCTCCGCCGGGAAAAAATAGTGGGTTTACTACAAAACTATCGGTAGAAAACACAACTTTTGTTCCAGGAAGGGATAATACCGCACCATCGTCCCCCTGCTGAAGGTATTCGTTATTTAAATATTTTTTAAAAAGGTTTTCAATTAATCGTTCGGTTAACCGTCCCCCCGCCCCATGGGCCAGCGTAACTATTTCCATCATATTTACCTTGCTACCTCCTACCGTATTTATAATAAGCTGCACAACTACCTTCGCTGGATACCATACAAGCTCCAACGGGCTTTTCCGGGGTACACCCTTTGGCAAAAAGAGGGCACTCGGGAGGTAGCATCCTTCCCAACATAATTTCACCGCACTTGCAACCCCGGGGAACAATCGGCGGCTTTTCTCTCAAACCATATTTTTTTCGCGCATCATATTGGGAATACCTTTCACGAATAAATAATCCTGACAACGGAATATTACCTATTCCCCGCCAATTGGCATCGCCTTTTTCAAAAACTTCCTCGATAATCCTCTGGGCTTCCACATTTCCTTGTTCCCTTACGACATGGGGATAAGCGTTATAATAACTTGGTTCTTTTTTTAAAATTGATTTAACTACCAAACTTATTCCTAAAAGAAGCTCTTCGGCGGTAAATCCCGTAACCGCAGCAGGTATTTGATAATTTTCGGTAATAAATCTAAAAGCTTTGGCTCCAATTACTGCTGAAACATGGCCGGGTAAAATAAATCCGTCAATTAAGCTGTTGTGCTCCACCAAAAATCCAAGGGCAGGAGGCACTGTTTTTACCGCCAAAAACATGGAAAAATTTTTAAGTTTTTTCGTATATGCTTCCAAAATTGTCGCTCCTAAAGCCGGCGCAGTGGTTTCAAACCCGGCTCCAAAAAATACCACTTCAATATTGGGATTTTTTTCGGCAAATTCAATTGCATTCCGGGGAGAATAAGCAACTTTTACAGAAAAGCCCTGGGCTTTTAAAATACTTAAAGTTCGCCCCTCTCCGGGAACTTTCAGCATATCCCCAAAAGTAAATAGGGTAACGTTATGTTTCTCAAGAAGCTCAAAAGCCTCTACCATTATTTCCTCTCCGGTTACACATACCGGGCAACCAGGCCCAGAAATAAGGTTGATATTTTGAGGAAGTAAACTCCGAATCCCATGCTCGAACAACGCCATCGTGTGCGTGCCACAAACTTCCATAATATTAATGGTTAAGTCGCTTTTCTGAACTATTTCCATAATTTCACGAAAAGATTTTAATATGCTGCTGTTTGTCATTCCCATCTTAACTCCTTTAACAATTCCACCGTTTCTTGATAAGCCTCCTCGGAAATTATTTCCACTGCATAACCGGTGTGAATCAAGACGTAATCCCCTTCTTTGGCTTCAGGAACCATTATAAGGCTAACTGGTTGCCTTACTCCCCCTAAATCAACTACCCCAATATCGCCCTCTATTTTTTCAATTTTACCGGCAACTGCAAGGCACATAAACTATCACTCCTCACAAAGCTTATTTGCAAGATAGGCCTGTCCCAATGCAATCCCTTGATCATTGATGGGAATATAAGAAGGTATGATAGGTTTTAAGCCTAATCTTTTTAAACTAATAAAAGTTTTTTCCAGTAAAACACGATTTTGAAATACTCCTCCCGCCAAAATTACTTTTTGAATACCGTATTGTTTATTAACAATTTTGCCAAGCCCCGCAATCATTTCAACAATAGTATTATGAAACTTGCCGGAGATAACTTTTTTATTAACACCCTTTTTTAAATCGGCAAGAACATCAAGCAGAAGAGGTCTAAAGTCAATTTCGTAAGGAATTTTTTCCTGTAATATTGTAAAATCATAGCATCCCCGTTCACTTCTGTCGGCAATTGTTTCAAGTAAAATTGCAGCCTGTCCCTCGTAACTTATGGTGGTTTTTAAACCAAGCAAAGCACTAATGCCATCAAAAAGCCGTCCGACGCTGGAAGTAAAAATTTTCTGCTTTGCCAAACGTTTTTGAGCAAACTCTAACTCCATCCTTTCAATATCCTGAAAAATTAAATTAGCTACATCCACCTGCACCTCGTTTAATAAACTGAGGGCAGATTTCCAGGGCTTTTTAATGGCCTCATCCCCATCCAATAAAGGAAAATATTTTAAATGGGCTATTCGCTGGTAGTCTTCTGGCGTAAAGGCTACAAAAAACTCGCCCCCCCAGATCATCCCATCTTCACCGTAACCGGTTCCATCAAAGATTACCCCCATAAAGGGAGCTTTTATTCGTTTTTCAGCAACAACTGCAGCCAAATGGGCTTTGTGATGCTGAATTGGACACTTTTTAAGCTTAGAATATTTTTCTTCCACCAGTTCCGAAGAAAAATAACCGGGATGCAAATCATACGCCACTATTTGGGGAGTAAATTCAAAAAACCTGCAAAAATCGTCTATACCTTTCATGTATGCTAAGCGCGACGGTAGATTATCTAAATCGCCAAAATACTGGCTTAGATAAACATAATTATCCTTAGTGATGGCAAAACTGTTTTTTAACTGACCACCTAAGGCTAAAATTCCCTCTTTCATCCCCCGTACTTTAAGAGGTAAAGGCGCAAGTCCCCGAGCCCGTCGTAAAATTACCGGGCTTTTTTTATAGACCATTGCCACCGAATCGTCCACCGGACGTAAAATCGGCCGATTATTAACTACAAAAAAATCGGCAATATCTTTTAACTTTAAAAAAACTTCATCGTCTTGATAAACTATAGGTTCTTCTGAAAGATTGGCACTGGTCATTATTAACGCCTCAAAATGCTCCAACAAAAGATAATGAAAAGGGGTATAGGGAAGCATAATACCCAAATAGTCGTTGTCCGGGCTTACTTCTTTAACAATTTTTGAACTTTTCTTTTTGCGGCATAAAACAATCGGGCAAACATTAGAGGTTAAAAGCTTTTCTTCCGCTTTTGATATATATACATGCTTTTTTGCCACCGTTAAATTTTTTACCATCAGGGCAAAAGGCTTTGCTTCCCGGTGTTTACGCTGTCTTAAAAGTAAAACCGTCTTTACATTAAAAGGATCAGCCGCCAAATGGTAACCACCAAGCCCTTTTAAAGCAACAATAAACCCCTTTTTTAGTAATTCTTGTGTTTTATGGATGACTTCACCGTCTTTAGCCAATAAATTTTTTTCTTTATCATACAAGAAAAGCCTTGGGCCACAAGCAGGACAAGCAACCGGTTCGGCGTGAAAACGCCTGTCTTCGGGATTCCTGTATTCTTTAGCACATTCCGGACAGAGGGGAAATATTTTCATTGAAGTATGCGGACGGTCATACGGTAATTTTTCAATAATCGTATAACGCGGCCCGCAATTGGTGCAATTTATAAAGGGATATTGATATCTCCGGTCAGAAGAATCCCTTAATTCCTGCAAACAGTCACCGCAAACGGGTAAATCGGCGGGAACAATCAAAACCCCTTTCCGGTCGCGCTGACTTTCAATGATTTCAAAGGTTTCAAAATTACCGGATAGGTTTAAAGGTATTACCGAAATTTTTTCAATAACTGCCAAAGGCGGTTTTTCCTTTTTAATTGCCGCAAGAAATTTATTTACATTTTCTTCCTCGCCTTCAGCTAAAATTTCTACTCCTGCCAGACTATTTTTAACCCAGCCCTTTATCTCCCACTTCCGGGCAATCCGCCAGATAAAAGGACGAAATCCGATTCCTTGCACCAATCCTGAAACTACAATTTTTTTAGCAACTTTCATTTATGCGCCGCCTCTTTTGCTTCGAACCTTTTCTGCTATAAACATAATTAACGGTTCTAACCCTTCTTCCGTGCGAGCACTTACATAAAAACGTTGCTGGTCAGGATTTATAGCTTGAAGGTCATCTTCGTATTGCTTTAAATCGAAGTCAACGTAATTTAAAAGATCAATTTTATTGAGTACCGAAACTGCCGCTTCCCGAAAAATCACCGGATATTTCAATGGTTTATCATTTCCTTCGGTAACACTCAATATGACCATTTTCATATCTTCCCCCAAATCAAAACCTGCAGGGCAAACAAGATTTCCCACATTTTCGATAATTAATAGATTAATCTCGTCAAGGGGAAGTTTTTCTAACACCTGGTTTATCATATTGGCATCGAGATGACATCCACCTAAGGTATTAATTTGCAGAGCAAAAACGCCGGTTTTTTCTATTCTCTCAGCATCTTTGGTAGTGGTCAAATCTCCCTCAATTACAGCCGGTTTTATATCAGGAGGAAGTTTCGGCAAAATTTTTTCTAAAAGCGTAGTTTTCCCGGCTCCGGGAGAACTAATGATATTAATTACGAAAATATTTTTTTCGTTAAATATTTTTCGGTTCAGAGCAGCTATAGCATCGTTTGCCTTTAAAATATTGGTGGTAAGTTGAACCTGCATTTTTATTCCCCCTCATAGTAGTCGATTAACAATTCGTCTCCAGCTATTATTTTAACATTACTACTAAAGCAGTGCAAGCAGTAAGAAGAAAAACAATCTATCGTACTTATTTTCCGACAATTCCGGCAAAAGATCTGGGCTTTTACCTGTTCAATTTCCAAAACAGCATTTTTCGCCAGAAGGTCCCCTTTGGCCGCCTCAAAGGCAAGCTCTAAAGCTTCCGGTAAAGCATTGGTTAGCTCCCCAACTTTTAACTTGACTTTGGTAATCTTTTGAATGCCATTGGCCTTTGCACTTTCCCGGAGAATTTCCAAGACACTTTCCATTAAAGCAGTTTCATGCATAACAACATTACCCTTCCCTTCAAAAAGAGAAAACCGGGTTAATACCCGGAACTTAACTCCTTTATGATTTCTCTTTTTACTTTTTCTTTCACCGCTTCCAATTCAGGGCTTAAATCTAACCCCCAGCCCATTTCTTTTGGCTCAACACCATAAATAATGATTTTATTTAAGGAGGAGGGGTCCTGAAACTTAAGCATTCCCAAAACCTCCATCAAGCCTACCTGGTGTAGGGAAAGGGAAAGGGGAAAATTAATCTCAATATCTGTAGGCTTGAAGCGGTAAACAGTTCCCGGGACACCTCCTCCCTGGACCGCATCGACTATAATGACCTTATCCTTACCCTCGATAAAATCAAGAAGGTCTAAAGAAGCGGTGCCACCATCAATAAATTCGACATCTTCTAAATGGTATTCAGCTGCTAACTCTCTAACAATGTGAACGCCAATCCCTTCGTCTTTAAATATGCTGTTACCTATGCCCAAAACTAACGTTTTTCCCAAAGAAATCACCTACATGGTTTGCCTTAATTGTTCCTTTGTTACCACTGTCTCTTCCTCATCAACGGTAACATAGCCGGTAATCATCGATTTGATAACCCCCAAACCTTCGGTTAAATCGAGATACAAATGGATGGCAACTGTTATGACAAAAATCCAGTTTACTAAATAGTGGATAAGCCGGGCAACGTTTAAACCACCAAAGAGGTAAGCTAAAGTTGGAAAGGTATCAGGTTTATATAAAGCAAGTCCAGTCAGGATTTGAATAATCAGTAAAACACCCCACCCCGAATAAACTAACTTTTGTCCCGGGTTGTACTTCCCCCAGTTAGGGTGTTCATCAGTCAAGAACAGATAATATCTTAAAAGGGCCGGAAAGTTTTTTAAGTCTCTAAATCTAAACCAGATATTTTGATAATCTTTGGTAGCAATTGCATAATAGACCCGAGCTAATAATCCAGCCATGACAACGTACATCATATAAAAGTGAAGCTTTCTTGCTGCATCCATAGTTGAAAAGAAGTTGTACTTTAAAGGATTGTGAATATAAAAGCCTGAGATAATCAATGAAGTGATTGCTATCATATTAACCCAATGGGTTACTCTAATAAACAGGGGATGGCGCAACACCTTCCGGGCCATGATCACACCTCCTAATAAATTTTGAACTTGCCTAAATCCTGACCCGGGGTAAACAGGTGAACGGCACAGGCAAGGCACGGGTCAAAAGCCCGAACTACCCGAGCCACTTCTATTGGATTTTCCGGATCCCTTACCGGTGTCCCGATTAAGGCTTGTTCTATTGGCCCCAATACCCCGTTATCGTCCCGGGGAGAAGCATTCCAGGTAGTTGGCACCACCGCCTGGTAATTGGCAATTTTGTAATTTTTAATTTTAATCCAATGCCCCAATGCCCCCCGGGGAGCCTCCGTAAGCCCCATCCCTTCACTCTCCTTGGGAATTTCAAAGGGAGTGTGGGTTGGTTTACCCGGTTCAAGCTCATTAATCCATTCCTCCATCGCATGAGCTATTCGCGAAGTTTCCAAGGCACGAGCCAGATGACGTCCTAAAACGGAAAAAGCTTTTTCACCCAGTCCGCGAATCTTCTTTTCCCCGGCTATCCACATTCTCGCCAGCGGTCCTACTTCCATCGGATGACCATCATAACGCGGAGCTTTCATCCAGGAATAGGCTCCATCTTTACCCGGTTTGGGCGCTGTAACTCCTTCCCTGGGGTGCTTCTGGGAATTGGCATCATCAAACCAGGAATATTTTAAATGTTCGGTAATCTTTTCGGGATTCAGTTCTTGTTCTTGTCCATTTATATAAATACCCGCTTTAAAAAATCTTTCGCTGCCATCTTCTTTTTGGGGGAAACTACCATAACTCATAAGATTTTGGCAGCCCCTCCCAATGTCAAAATAATCTTTATAATATTCGGCAATTGTTAAAACATCAGGTATATATACATTATCAATAAAAGAAATAAGTTCTTTTAAGCGGGAGCGAAAATTGATAATTTTTTGAGCATCAACATTCTCCGAAGACCCTCCGGGTACAATCCCCACCGTATGGGGCATTTTCCCACCAAAGATCGCTGCCATTTCATGAGCTTTTTTCCGTATATCAAGAGCTTGAATATAATGTTCCACCACTTTTTGATTAACCGCAGCCGGTAACCGGTAATCCCCTTCATAACGGGGGATAAACGGTGAAGCATCCGGGCCTTTAACATAATCCAAAGCACTTAGATGGTAAAAATGTAAAATGTGGTCCATTAAATGATCGGCACCAAAAATTAAATTTCTTAAGATCCGGCCATTTTTTGGGGGTTGAATCCCAAAAGCGTTGTCTAAATTAAAGGTGGCAGCAGTAGCATGAGCGGTAGGACAAACCCCGCAAATTCTTTGCGTAATTTGTTGGGCATCCCGTGGATCCCGTCCTACCAAAATAGTTTCAATTCCCCGGTAAAGGACTCCCGAACTTTTGGCATCTACAACTTTACCCCCGTCCACCATTACTTCAATCTTTAAATGTCCTTCAATTCTATTTAGCGGATCAACTACTATCCTTTGGGCCATTACTCTTCACCTTCCTTTTTCTTTTTCTTATGTCCACCCAAGCGGCCGGTAGCAATATTGCCAATTAAATGAGCACCAAGCCCGATGGCTGTAGCCGCTCCAACCACTTCACCAAAGGTATCCGCCGAAGCGGAAATCCCCGGTAATTTAATTTCCGGCATTTTTTCGTAAATCGGACCGGTCTTATCCGGAAATCCCGGTTCAGTACAACCGATACACGGGTGACCTGCTTTTATACACCAATTTACCCCACCGTTCCAAAGCCTTGTAGGACAATCAGAATGGGTTACAGGTCCCTTACAGCCTAAAAGAAGTAAACATCCCGGCTCGCTAAAATCCTTGGCAAAAATACTGTTGTCAAAATACTGGCGTCGTGGGCAGTTGTCGTGAATTATACCTTCGTAAAACATCTTGGGCCGACCAAATTTATCGGTTTTCGGAAGTTCATTGTACAAAAGCACATGCGCCAAACTTCCAACAAACCAGTCAGGATGTGGTGGACAACCCGGGATATTCAGTACTTTCTTGGGATCAATTACCTCCGTTACTGGAACACATCCGGTGGGATTGGGGTCAGCTGCCGGAATACCACCAAAAGCAGCACATGTACCAATTGCAATAACCGCTTTGGCCTTTTCCCCCAGTTCTTTTACCACTTCGCTAAAATAAAGTTCCCGACCGTCTTTTTCACCAATTGAGCAGTAAACCCCGTTATCTTTTGTTGGTACTGCACCTTCGACCACCAAAAAGAATTTACCTTTATTTTTCTCCGCTTCACCTAAAAAAGCTTCAACAGCGACATGTCCAGTAGCAGCGCTTATATTGGGATGGAATTTTAAGTTAATAATCTCTAAAAGAATTTCCTTAATATCCGGATGGACGGAGTTTAACAGGGAAACCGAACATCCTGTACAGGAAGCTCCCTGAATCCAAATAACTGGCGGCTGACCCTTAGCGGCATTTTCCAGGGCATATGCAACTTCCGGAACACTCTGGGACAACCCAAGGGTCGCAGCGGTAAACGACGCAAACTTTAAAAATTCCCTTCTGGATATCTTGTTCAATCCCGAAACCCCCTCTTATTAATTTTCGCAATAACCTCTTCCTAGCAATTTTTATACCAAAATAAAAAACCCCGGATTCCTTAATCCGGGAACATAAAATTGTCTATTTTTTAGACAGTTTGTTGCAAAAATCCTTGAGTTTCGTAATTTTTAATTAATTTGTCTATTTTTTAGACATGTCTATTTTTTAGACATTTAATCTTTAAGCTATAACTTTCGCACAAACTTGTGAAAATAATAATTTTCTCAGGATTATGTTATAAGTTTTTTTTATATGCTTTTTCATCCGGGTACAAGTTGAGAGTTAAGCTTCAATTCCATACTCCTTGATTTTTTGATACAAAGTAGCCCGGGGAATACCCAGAAGTTTGGCACAGGCTAATTTATTATAGTTAGTAGCTTTTAAACCCTCAATTATAAGTTTTTTCTCAACTTCCGCTACTGCCTCCTTGAAAGTTGTAATTTTTGTAATTCTCTCCCCCGACAGCGCTTTGGAGGTTAACTGAGCAGGAAGGTGCTCAGGTTTTATTAAATTGCCTTCAGCCAGGTAATAAGCACGTTCAATAACGTTTTGCAACTCGCGAATGTTTCCCGGCCACGAATAATTCATTAAGATATTCATTGCTTCGCTCGTTACAATTTTGGGAGCCATTTTTCTTCGCTCACAAAACTCGTTCATAAATCTATTAACTAACAGCGGGATATCATCCCGGCGTTCGCGTAAAGGCGGAATATTTATGTTAAAAACATTTAAACGGTAATAAAGATCCATCCGGAACCGGCCTTCTTTTACCAATTTAGCAAGCGGTTGATTGGTAGCAGCAATAATTCTTATGTCCACCTTTCTCGGCGTGTTACTACCAATCCGTTCAAATTCACGATTTTGAATAAAACGTAAAAGTTTAACCTGCATACTTAGTGGCATATCGCCTATCTCATCGAGAAATAATGTTCCCCCATCAGCCTGTTCTATTTTTCCCGCCTTACCTCCTCTTTTAGCACCGGTAAAAGCCCCTTCTTCGTAGCCAAAAAGCTCCGATTCAAGTAAGTTTTCCGGTATTGCAGCACAATTTATGGCTACAAACGGCTTGTCCGCCCTCTCACTTAAATAATGGATAGTCCGGGCCGCAATTTCCTTACCAACTCCACTTTCTCCTTGAATAAGCACATTACCATCGGACATGGCCGCTTTTTCAATTAATTTTTTTACTTCAATTATTTTTTCAGTCTGGCCGGTAATACCATCCAAATAGTATTTTTTGCGATTTTCCATTTCGTATTTATTACGATAAAACTCCGCTTCACCCCGGGTTTTCTTTAATAAAAAAGGAAGGCACATATCAATTTCCGCAAGTCCCTGATATACAGCTATCGCCTTTTCCCGACAAGAATTATATCCGCAAGCTCCACAATTTAATTCATCTTCGGGGGTAAATTTATCGGTATAAGCCAAGATCTCTCTTATTTCTTCTTCGGTGGGCAACGGTAGTTTTCTGGCTTTTACCGTATACCTTACTCTAAAGGTTCCAGCAGGTTTCTTGGACAAAATTGTTTTATTTCCTTTACTTAATTCTAATAAATACTGTCGCCTTTCGATATACGTTAATTCACTATCTATTTCCGGCCCATCGATACATCCTCTGCAAAATAATAAATCGTAAAACAATACTCCCGACGTTCTATTATTTGTAAGGCTTTCTAAAGTCTCGATTATTTGTTCCTTTCCTTCCACTGAAATACTCCGCTGGCTTTCAATTTCATAACCTCGTTGCTTTAAGGACAAAATTAAACCTCCAGGTATTGGAAAGGACTGAGTAAAGTTTCGCGGATACTCGTAAGTATCCCCACCATTAACACCTTTTAACAATTCCTTAATTTCTTTAAAGGTTAAAACCGCATCCACATAATTTTCTCTAAAATTTAATGCCTCATTTTTCTTAGCAATACAGGGACCTATAAAAACCAAAAACGCATCCGGTTCCTCCATTTTTATATACTTTGCTAATGCTTCCATAGGTGATTTTATAGGAGCCAAGTGATTTACCAAAGTTGGATAATGTTTTTCAATTAAGGATACAATAGCAGGACAGGCAGAACTAATAACATAATCCTGCGTTTCCTTCAAATATTTTCCGTACTCCGGTAAAATTATTTCAACTCCAGCGGTTACTTCCTCCACTCTGGTAAAACCAAAAGCTTTTAACTTACCGTGGACCTCCCCGGGTTTTAACGGATAAAAAGACACCGGGTAGGAAGGGGCCAAAAGCGCTATTACTTTGCCACCGTTTTTTATTTTTTCTAAAACAACTTCTTTAAACGAATAAATTTTTTTTGCCCCCTGACTGCAAACCCGAACGCAATTGCCGCAAGCAATACATCTCTCCTCTAACACTTCCGCTTTTTGCTCTTCAATTTTTATTGCTTTAACCGGACAGTTTCTAACACAAGCATAGCAAGCTTTGCATTTTTCCTTATCGGTTGTTACAATTTGCAATCTACGCACCCCCTAAAGGTTTTAGGGCCCGTTCTAAAATTCCTGCATCGTAAGCAAAAAGCATTCCGTAATTAATTATTTTAATACCCTTTTCTTTAAAAAACTCAATTCGTTTTTCCATTTCTTCCTGGGTTAACATACATCCTCCACAGTGAATTGCCAAATCCAAATCACCGTTAATTTTAAACTCTCTTCCTTTGTAAAACGTATAATTAAAATTTAACCCGGTAAGTTTTTTTAAAATTGCTGGTATTTTCTCCGAACCAATATCATTTTTCTGAACGTGGTGAACACAGGCTTCAAAAATTCCAATCTTTGCACCCTCTTCTAAACGCTTCATATGCTGTATTCCTTCCAAAAAAAAGGCAAGTTCGCCGCGAAATCTCGCCATAAGTATTGAAAAAGATGTTAAAGGAATCTTATCCGGAAGCTGTTCCCGAACCTGAGCAAAGGCTTGAGAATCAGTAATAACTAAGCCAGGTTCCTCTTTAAGGTTTAAAAATAGCTCTTTTAGGCTTTCCGGTTGAACCACATGCGCTATAATATGATAATCTAAGAGTTCTCTTAACACAAGCATTTGGGGTTGAATTAGCCTACCTTTAGGGGCTCCAGCATCGATTGGTATCACTAAGACAACGGATTTTCCCTTAGGTACTAAGTCTGCTACCACTGTTTTTTGAACTTTTTCCTGAAGATTTTGAACTAAAAAATTACGCACCGCAGAACTTGCACCATTTTTACAATCATGAAGTAAATAGGGAATATTAAATTTTTCAAAAAACTTTTTCCAAGCTTCTAAGTTTTCCGTTTTGCTTTCAACCATATTAATAATCCCAATTATCTTTTTCGTGGTTTGATTTTCTTCAATAAACTGTAATTCCCAATCCTCCGGCTTAAATCCTGTATTACCAACCAAAATAACGACACTACAAGTAGCTAAAACTTCTCGGGTTTTAGCCTTTCTTATTTCTCCCAAAACGGAAGTATCGTCCAATCCTGGTGTATCGATAAATTCAACCGGACCATAAGGTAAAAGTTCAAAAGCTCTACGGTTAGGATCGGTGGTAGTACCAGGAATTGAAGAGGTTATGGCTCTTTCCTCACCGATAATATTGTTTAACAATGTTGATTTTCCAGCATTACACCGTCCAAAAATACCAATCGTTTTCCGAAACAGTCGTAATGAATTTTCCATATTCATCACCTATATAAATACATCTTTTTCGCCCTTTAAAATGTACTCAATAGCCCGCCCTATGTTTTCAAAGTTGGGTAAGTCCTTTACCACCTGCAACAAATATCCATTACCTTTTTTATATAGTTCAGGATGCTTGTCTCTTATCTCATAAAGATATTCCACAAACGAAAAAAGCGCATCGGGAGTACAAAAATCTTTGATCTGCCCCCGGTCAGCCAATCCCATAAATGTTTTTCCTGTTCTTCGTTTGCGATAGCAGGCTGTACAAAAACTGGGAAGGAACCCTTTATCAATTAAAACCTCGACAATTTCTGCTAAGGAGCGATGATCCGAAAGTAAAAATTGCTGTCTTTCTTCTTCGCCTTTTTTTCCCCGGTATTCTCCCGGACCGGTTCGGGACGCAGCACTCATTTGGGAAACACCAAGTTCTACTAATTCATCCCGTAAATGCTGCGGTTCCCGGGTAGATAGAATTATGCCGGTGTAAGGCAGCATTATTCTAAGTAGAGCGACTATCTTTTTAAATTTGTGGTCACTTATCTTATAGTCATTAGAAAATACCGAATTCAGTGCAGGCTTTAAACGCGGAACCGAAACTGTATGAGGTCCAATTCCAAATTTTTTCTTTAGATAATCGGCATGAGCAATAACTCCAAGTAATTCAAAAAGCGGATCTCCAAGCCCAAATAACGCTCCAATTCCTATATCATCAATTCCCGCTTCGATCGCCCGCTCAACAGCGTTAAGCCTCCAGAGAAAGTTTGTTTTCGGACCATCCAGATGGACTTCGCGGTAAACTTCCGGATTATAGCTTTCCTGAAACAGCTGGTACGTTCCAATTTTTAGTTTTTTTAAGCGCTCATACCCCTTAAGGGTAAGAGGAGCTATATTTACATTTATTCTCCGAATATCTACCTCGGAATAGATGGCAGGAATTATTTCCTCTAAATAAGATAAGGTTTTATCTTCCGGTTCCTCTCCCATAACTAACAGGATGCGCGTATGTCCCATCTCCCGGATAGCTTTAGCCTCATCCACAGCCTCTTCCAATGACAGGCGAACACGAGATAATTCCTTATTTTCCCGACGAAAACTGCAGTAACTGCAGTTATTAATGCAAATATTGCTTAAATAAAGAGGTGCAAATAAAACAATTCTTTTACCGTAAATCTCTTCTTTTACCTTCCGGGCCTGCCAAAATAAAATTTGATCTAACTCTTCAGTGTCATTGGCAAAAGCTATGCCCGCTTCAATCAGGCTTAGGCGCTCTCCCTTTTGCAATTTTTGAATTATTTGGGAAATCTCCTCCTTGGGATTCCGGTTAACTTTATTTACAATTTCATAAGTTCTTTGCACTAACGTGATAATTTCCTGAGTCATCTTTTAATCCCTTCTTTTTTTGATATTTTTTATTAATAATAACTTTTTTTAACACAAAAAAAAAGAGCGCAAATTTGCGCTCTTTAGTGTTAAATTCCTTTAAAAACTAATTATCTACTGCCGATAGAGTTTTCCTCATTAAAGCCATTTTATTGTGACTTTTGGAACTTTTGAGAGCAAAATATAACCCTCCAATTCCGATAATTCCGTTTATAGCCACAAGACAAAGCATTAGAAATACAATTATATATACAACCATCGTTATGCCACCTGCCTTTTAGTTAAATAGTATTTTTTCCAAAACTTTCTTTTAATCATATTGTAAACGATGTTTGTTATTGTGTCAACTTTCACTTAATATTTTTTTATTTTATAAATTTTCTGTCACCACTTAAAAAAACAGGGCAAACTGCCCTGCTTTGTGTCAATAATCTTCGCCGCTAACCAACCCCTGCATTATTGATACACCGGAACTGGTCCCCAGTCTCGTTGCCCCGGCTTCGATCATTTTAATGGCATCAGCAAAGGACCGTATTCCCCCGGAAGCCTTAACTTCTGCTTTTTCGCCGACAGTCCGTTTCATTAAACGAACATCTTCAACGGTTGCCCCTCCGGTTCCAAACCCCGTTGAAGTCTTTACAAAATCTGCTCCCGCTTCAACAGCCAATTCACAAGCTTTAATTTTTTCTTCATCGGTTAGGTAACAGGTTTCGATAATGACCTTAACCACAACGGTGGGATTTTTTCCCTTTGCCGCACTTACTACCTCTTTTATGTCCTCTAAAACTTCTTCGTACCTTCCCGCTTTTAAGGCACCAATATTAATTACCATATCAACTTCCAATGCTCCATTTTCAACGGCCCAGGAAGCTTCATAGGCCTTTACCGCCGTGCTGGTTGCCCCCAGCGGAAAGCCAATTACAGTACAAACTTTAATTTCAGAGTCTTTTAATAATTGGGATGCAAACGGTACAAAAGCAGGATTAACGCAGACACTCTTAAAATTAAACTCTTTAGCTTCTTGACATAATTTTTCAATATCGGCATAAGTTGCCGTTGCTTTTAATAGGGTATGGTCAATCATTTGCGCAATTTTAGTAGAACTTACCATTAATTTTCCTCCTTCTCTAAGGTAAAGTAATAAGGTAAAATTTGCTCTAAAGTAAATTCTTTTATGTCCCCCGCCAGATTAGCTAAGTAAATTGTTTCAATCTTAAATTCGGCCATGAATTGACGGCAAGCACCGCAGGGCGAGATAGGTCCTGGTGTGTCCCCTACTACCAGAATGGCTTTTAACTTTTTCTCACCTTCACTTATTGCTTTTGTTATAGCTACCCTTTCGGCACATATAGTTAGCCCGTAAGAAGCATTTTCTATATTAGCCCCTTGATAAATTTTTCCCGACTCTCCTAATACTGCAGCACCAACTTTAAACCCCGAATAAGGAACATAAGCGTTTTCTCTGGCTTCTTTGGCTTTTTCATACAATAGGTTTTTTAAATCAGACATATTTCTCTACTCCCTTAGACGTCACCACAGCTTTAATAAATGGAGCCTTTTGAGGGGGCCTACTATCAATTTTAAAAGCTGCAAATACAATTTTTTGCGCATCTTCCAATTTCTTTTCATCATTATAGTGAAGTTCGGCTAAGACATCTCCTCTTAGCACTTTATCTCCAACTTTTTTCCTTAAAACAATCCCAACACTGTGGTCAATTTTGTCTTCTTTCTTTGCCCTGCCAGCTCCTAAGTACATGGCACCTAAACCAACCTTTAACGCATCAACCTCAATGACAAAGCCTTCTTTTTCCGCTTTAATTTGGGATATCGCTTGTGCTTTTGGTAAAAGCGCAGGGTCGTCAATTTGGTGCACATTACCTCCCTGGCTTTTGACAAACTCTTTTAACTTGGCAAAAGCCTTACCCGATTGCAAAGCTTCTTTTAACATTTCCTTACCGGTTTCAAAAGTATCGGCCTTCCGGGCGAGAAAAACCATATATCCGCCTAAGGTAAGACAAAGTTCTGTTAAATCCTCCGGCCCTTCACCCTTTAAGGTCGCTATTGCCTCTTTCACTTCCAGGCTATTACCCACGGCAAACCCCAGAGGTTCACCCATTTCTGATATAACAGCGATCGTTTCTCTCCCAACCCTCTCGCCGATCTTTACCATGGCTTGTGCCAACTGAATGCTTCCTTCTAAATCCTTCATAAAAGCTCCGCTACCGGTTTTAACATCTAAGACTATGGCATCGGCGCCACCAGCAATTTTCTTGGACATGATGCTGGAAGCAATCAGCGGGAGACTATCTACCGTAGCTGTTACATCTCTTAAAGCGTACATTTTGCCATCAGCTGGAGCAAGTTTTGCCGTCTGCCCTATAACCGCTATACCTATATCATTAACCTGCTTTATAAACTCTTCCGGGGATAAAGCTACATTAAAACCGGCAATGGATTCTAACTTATCTAAAGTTCCACCGGTGTGTCCCAAGCCGCGTCCGGACATTTTGGCAACTGGAACCCCCACCGCAGCCACAAGCGGTGCTAAAACTAAAGTCGTTTTATCACCTACACCCCCGGTACTATGCTTGTCAACCTTTATCCCGGAAATTGCTGAAAGATCTACTTTATCCCCGGACTCCACCATTGCCATGGTCAAATCGGCAACTTCTTCATCATCCATTCCTTGAAAATAAACTGCCATTAGGAAGGCTGCCATTTGGTAGTCAGGAATCTCACCACGGGTAAAACCATGGACAAAAAAGTAAATTTCCTCTTTAGAAAGTTTTTCTCCGTTCCGTTTTTTCAAGATAATGTCGTACGCTCTCATTTTTTATCCCTACCTTTGCCCGTATTTATTTAAATAAAAATCATGCATTACCTGAATTTCTTCCGGTTCCAATAATACCGGACCACCAATAATTGTCGAAAGAAGAAAAACTTTTGCTCCTTTTTCCACTACCCGTACAACTCGCAAAGCTTCTTCCATGTTCCTTCCTACCCCAACTACGCCATGATTGGCTAAAAGAACTGCAAATTTGTTTCCCAAAGCTAATACCGCGTTTCGAGCCAGCACTCCCGTACCCGGTAGAGCATATTTAGCAACTTCTACATCTCCACCAACAATCTGGGCTAAATCTTCAATCACCGCCGGCAACCGTTTGCGGGCTACAGCAAAAGCCGAAGCATACGGACTGTGGGTATGAACAATCGCCCGAATATCCCTCCTGGCTTTGTAAATTTCCAAGTGCAGCTGGTACTCCGATGAAGGCTTTAGCTTTCCCTGTTTGATATTCCCATCCAAGCCGATCTCAACTAAGTCCTCCGAATCCATAGTTTTATAATCCACACCGCTTGGGGTAATAAGAAAAGAATCATCGCTAATTCTTAGGCTTAAATTTCCCCAAGGAGATACCACCAGGCCTTCCAAAACAACCTCTCGGGCTGCGGCTAATAACTCTTCCCTGCTCACCTTATTTACCTCCAAAGAGTTTTTTAATATTTTCTTTATAGGGAGGACGAACAATTCCTCTATCGGTTATTATCCCGGTAATATATTTTGCCGGAGTTACATCAAAAGCAGGGTTAAAAACTTTAACCTGGGGCGGGGCTATTAACCGGTCGCCAATTTTTCGAACTTCATCAGGATTTCTTTCTTCAATGGGGATATCCTGTCCTGAAGTTAAATTCAAATCAATAGTAGAATAAGGAGCAGCAACATAAAAAGGTATCCCATGTTCTTTTGCTAAAATCGCTAAAGAATATGTACCAATTTTATTGGCTACATCACCGTTTGCGGTAACCCGGTCTGCCCCAACAACAACTAAATCAACCAGCCCAAGGCTCATCACATAACCGGCCATGTTATCGCATATTAAAGTAACATCAATTCCATCTTCTAATAGTTCAAAAGCAGTTAAGCGCGCACCCTGCAGTAAAGGACGGGTTTCATCGGCAAAAACCTTCCTTAATTTTCCCGCCTCAAAAGCGGCCCTGACAACACCTAAAGCAGTCCCATAGCCGGCAGTTGCCAAGGCACCGGCATTACAGTGGGTTAAAATTGAGGCATTTTCAGGAACAACTTCTAAGCCATAAGCCCCAATTTTTTTATTCAGTTCAATATCTTCATAAAATATGCTGTTGGCTTCATTTAAAAGGGCATTAGCTATTTCTTCGAAGGTTTGATTTTTTACTTCAAGATATTTTTTCCACATCCGGTCTAAAGCCCAAAATAAATTAACGGCGGTTGGCCGGGTATTTTTAAGCGTTTCATAAACATTTTTAAGATAAACCTCTAAATTCTGATCATTTCTATACCCCATAACCCCGAGAACCATTCCGTAAGCTGCCGCAGCCCCAATGGCCGGTGCCCCGCGGACCTTCATTGAGACAATAGCTTCTGCCACCTCTTCATATGTTTTAAGTTTAACGTATTTAACTTCGATAGGTAATTTCGTTTGATCTAATAAAAATAAGGTATTATCTTTCCAGTACATTGTATCCATTATATTCTCGCCCCTTCCCACTGTTATTATAACACTTTTCCAACACTACCAAACACTAATTTTAGGGACGGTTCTGATAACCACCATTTTCATGAGGAATAAAAGTAAAAAGGGATAGGCAGATTGCCTATCCCTTTTAGAGTTTTTTCCGGCAGCGACCTACTCTCCCGGGACCTATCGTCCCAGTACCATTGGCGCTGGAGGGCTTAACTGCCGTGTTCGGAATGGGAACGGGTGTTTCCCCTCCGCTATGGCCACCGGAAACTTATTCTGGAAGTTGGATGTTGGAGATTGGAGGTTGGATTTTATAATTAAACCTCTTCTCCTCACCTATTCCTTGAAAACTGCACAGAGGCTTATTTTGGAATTTATGGTTTTAGGTCTTCGGTTTTCGGTTTTTCCAACCTCAAACCTCCAACCTCTAACCTCTAGTTTGAAGGTCAAGTCCTCGACCTATTAGTACCGGTCCGCTCAACCGATTGCTCGGCTTACACGCCCGGCCTATCTACCGGATCTTCTCTCCGGGGTCTTACTCTGGATTGCTCCAGATGGGAAACCTCATCTCGGGGCTGGCTTCGCGCTTAGATGCTTTCAGCGCTTATCCATTCCGCACTTGGCTACCCAGCGGTGCCCCTGGCGAGACAACTGGTTCACCAGCGGTGCGTCCATCCCGGTCCTCTCGTACTAAGGACAGTCCCCCTCAAGTTTCCTACGCCCGCGATGGATAGGGACCGAACTGTCTCACGACGTTCTGAACCCAGCTCACGTACCGCTTTAATGGGCGAACAGCCCAACCCTTGGGACCTACTTCAGCCCCAGGATGCGATGAGCCGACATCGAGGTGCCAAACCCCGCCGTCGATGTGGACTCTTGGGCGGGATCAGCCTGTTATCCCCGGGGTAGCTTTTATCCGTTGAGCGATGGCCCTTCCACTCGGTACCACCGGATCACTAAGCCCGTGTTTCCACCCAGCTCGACCCGTCGGTCTCGCTGTCAAGCACCCTTATGCCTTTGCACTCGCCGCGCGATTTCCATCCGCGCTGAGGGTACCTTTGGGCGCCTCCGTTACCCTTTAGGAGGCGACCGCCCCAGTCAAACTGCCCACCTGACACTGTCCCCCCACCCGCTACAGGGCAGCAGGTTAGAACTTCAGTGACGTAAGGGTGGTATCCCACCGCCGGCTCCACCTGAGCTGGCGCCCAGGTCTCTCAGCCTCCCACCTATCCTGTACATACGCCACCAAAATTCAATGCCAGGCTACAGTAAAGCTCCACGGGGTCTTTCTGTCCTATCGCGGGTAACCTGCATCTTCACAGGTACTACAATTTCACCGAGCCCCTCGTCGAGACAGCGCCCAAGTCGTTACGCCTTTCGTGCGGGTCGGAACTTACCCGACAAGGAATTTCGCTACCTTAGGACCGTTATAGTTACGGCCGCCGTTTACTGGGGCTTCGGTTCAGAGCTTCGCCTTTCGGCTAACCCTTCCCCTTAACCTTCCAGCACCGGGCAGGCGTCAGCCCCTATACTTCAGCTTTTCGCTTTAGCAGAGACCTGTGTTTTTGGTAAACAGTCGCTTGGGCCTCTTCTCTGCGACCCCCTCGGGCTCCAGATGTTCATCCTTCACCCTACCGGGGCACCCCTTCTCCCGAAGTTACAGGGTCATTTTGCCGAGTTCCTTAACGAGGGTTCTCTCGCGCGCCTGTGGATTCTCTCCTCGCCTACCTGTGTCGGTTTGCGGTACGGGCACCCTCGCCCTCGGTAGAGGCTTTTCTCGGCAGCTTGGATTCGGTTGCTTCGGTACTCTATCTTCCCTCCCCGTCACCTCTCGGGCTTTCCGTGGGACGGATTTCCCTATCCCACACCCTACCGGCTTGGACGCGCTTTTCCAGCCGCGCGCTCAACCTATCCTTCTGCGTCACCCCTTCCCTCAAGCGGGCTCGGGTGGCAGGGGATTCTCAACCCCTTCCCCATCACCTACGCCTCTCGGCCTCGGCTTAGGTCCCGGCTTACCCTGGGCGGACGAGCCTTCCCCAGGAACCCTTAGGCTTCCGGCGGGCAGGATTCTCACCTGCCTTCTCGCTTACTTATGCCGGCATTCTCACTTCCTACCTGTCCACGTAACCTCCCGGTTACGCTTCCCCCAGGTAAGAACGCTCCCCTACCCATACTGGAAGTCGGTACCTCCAACTCCCAGCATGCCGAAGTTTCGGTGGCGTGCTTGAGCCCCGCTACATTTTCGGCGCAGAGTCACTCGACTAGTGAGCTATTACGCACTCTTTAAATGATGGCTGCTTCTAAGCCAACATCCTAGTTGTCTTCGCAACTCCACATCCTTCCCCACTTAGCACGCCCTTTGGGACCTTAACTGTCGGTCTGGGCTGTTCCCCTCTCGACCATGAAGCTTTTCCCCCATGGTCTGACTCCCTGCCTCTAAGCTACAGGTATTCAGAGTTTAACTGGGTTCGGTAACCCG